>JANQQD010000002.1 GCA_028285185.1 Anaerolineae bacterium
ATTGCCGGCAAGGATACCGTTGATGTTGTGGAACGGGTCGCCGACATGCATGCCGTCGGCATCGATGGTGAACTCGCGGATGTTCTTGTCATGCCGCGAACCGCGCATCTTCAGCACGGTCATGCCGCGGCGCATCTGCCCGTCCATTTCCACATAGCGCAGCAGGATGATCGAATCCGTGATCGTGGATATGTGCGCCTCAGTGACCGAGGTGCCGCCCAGAAGGGTTGGCGTGGTGGCCGTGAACAGGCCCGCGATTTCCTGATGCTTGATGAACGAGGTGAGGCCGATGACGAATTCCCGGAACCCCCGCGGTGTGGCCACCCTTTCCAACGCCGACAGGCTGTCGATGGCCACCCGATTCGGTTTGAACTCTTCGATGGCGGAGCGCATGTGCACTAGGTGGTCTTCCAGCCCCATCACTTCGGGGTAGAAGCAGACCACCTTCAGATTTCCGTCCCGCTCAAGCTTGGCAAAGTCCACGCCCCAGCCGCTGGCATTGCGGAACAGCTGTTCGCGGCTTTCCTCAAAGGCGAAGACAAGGCAGCGTTCGCCCGAAGTGACGCCGCCGTTCAGGAAATGGGTGACGATCAGCGTCTTGCCGGTGCCGGTGGCGCCGGAGACCAGAATGACGGAATCGCGGAAGAAGCCGCCGCCGCACATTTCGTTGATCTCGGCAACACCGGAGGAGATGCGGACGTTGGACGATCGCTGCTTCAACTGGATGGACGAGAGCGGTATGGCGGTCAGGCCGGACCCCGGCTGGATGGTCAGCGGGTATTCGCCCTTCTGGTGGTAGGCCCCGCGGAACTTCAGGATCTCAACCGTGCGCCGACGCTTTTCCTCCTCCAGCACGTTGCGCAGGATTACCACGTTGTCGGTGACGAATTCCTCCACCCCATAGCGCGCGATGGGGCCGTATTCGGCGTTGCGCTCGGCCGTCATCACGGTGGTGACGCCGCGGTTCTTCAGCGCCGTAGCGATACGGAACAACTCGCCGCGGATCAGGGTCGAATCCTGGAAGCGTGAGAAGATCGCGCCGAGACTGTCCAGCGAGACGCGCCGCGCGCCGATCTTCTCAATGGCGTGCTCGATGCGCGCCAGCAGGGCCGCCAGGTCATAACGGCCGACGATGGTCACGCTATCATCGGCGAAATGGGGCGAGGCGTCGACGAAGAGCCATTTGCCCTGGGCTTCCCAGGCCTGGATGTCCCAGTCGAAGCTCTTCATGTTGGTCCGGATGTCTTCCGGCGGCTCTTCGAAGGTGACGAAAACGCCCGGCTGGTCGAACTCGCTGATACCGCGGGACAGGAACTCGCAGGCGAACAGGGTCTTGGCGCTGCCGGCGGACCCGGCAACCAGCGTCGTGCGATTCTGAGGCAGACCGCCATTGGAGATCTCGTCGAACCCGGGAATCCCCGTCCTGATTTTGGTGATCGCAGTGACGATCTTATTTTCCAGCATGAGCGTCCTCTTCACCCGGTGAGGATGACGTGTGCAGGCCCAAGGCCTCTGCGACTGCATGGATGTCCGAGAGGTCGCCGATGACGCGCCGGACTGGCGGGGGGATCGCCTTCACCAGGGTAGGTGTTGCCAGGAGGTTTTCCTGCTCAGCCAAGCCAGGCTGTTCGAGGATGTCGATGACTTCCAGCTCGTGCGGGTCAATGGCGAACTCGGATACCAACCGACGAACGTTGACCAGCGCCTGCTCCGAACGCGGCGTACGACCAGTCAGGTAAAGCCTCAACACACAAGGGGCCATACGACGATCCCGCTGAGGTACCTCATTTGCGGCTTTGCGCCACGTCAGACCTTACACCGCAAGCCGGGAAGCGTCCTGTCGTCGTTGCCCCGCCACGCTTGTGAGGGTTGGTAACATAACGATAAAGCTCCGTGAGGCAATACGCGGTGACGTCAATTCGCTAAAGGGCCTGCCACGGAATAACCGCAATTCGCTTATGTCTTTACTAAGCCTGTGTAAGGTAAAGGTTTTACGAGACTGCTTTGTTGGCTTAGCATCACTGTGCCCGCACCCACGGCAACCTGGGGCCAAAGGCATCCAAGCCACAACGAGGGCGGGCAGAACCGGAAGGCAGGGTGATTTTGGGGAGGAGCTACCGAATGCGTTGGTCGCGCGAAGGCCGGCGAACATGGTGCACGGGTCTGGCTCTCTTGGCGACCACGGTGGCCGCCGGCGCCCAGACCGAGCGCGAAGACTTCATCGCGGCCGGAGCGGATTTGCTGTCGCAAGACCAGGTCGCTGAGATGTTTTCCGGCAATTCCTTTCAAGGAGAGATCTGGACCGCCTATTACGACGAGACGGGGCGCAAGGCGACACGCATCGGCGATCGCGTCGTCGAGCGGACCTGGTGGGTGGAAGACAACGGCACTGTCTGCCAGACCTTGAACCGCACCGGCGAGACGGCGTGCGAGCCGCAGTTCTATCAACTCGGCGACGTCTATCGCTCGTTCCGGGACGATGGGTCGCTGCTGGTCGAATTCACGATGTTGCCGGGCAATCCCGAAGGGCTGTAGCAGCCCCGCGACTATGACGGCGCTTCCGTGTCGCCGGACCCGGAGGCCTCGCCCAGTGCACGGGCCGGTGCGCGCGGATCGAGCTTTGGAAGCTGCGGGCTGGTCGCCGGCACGTTGACGAAGCGTGCGCGCTCGTCAACCGGCCGCGGCGCGCGCCGGGTCATGCGGTAGCCTACGAATGCGGTCATGAACAGGGCAACGGCCGCAACGAAGTAGAAGAGGCCGTCGGGACCGGCAGCGTTCATGATGAAGGTCGCCGCCGTAGGCCCGATCATCGAGCCGACGGCCCAGGCCAGCAGCAGCGTGCTGGTCATGGCCACGCGTTCGTCCTGACCGGCGAAGTCGTTCGCATGGGCGATGAAGATCGCATAGATCGACAGGCTGACGCCGCCCCACAGGCAGAACAGAACGTAGAGCGCGTCCGGCCACCTTGTGCCCAAGATCGCTATGGCGAGCGACAGCACGATCACCAGGCTGCCCGCCGAGACGATCACGGTGCGGCGGTCGACACGGTCCGAGAGCCAGCCGAGCGGCCATTGCAGGCACAGGCTGCCGATCTGGGTGGCCGCCATCAGGACAGCGATCTCGGACGCGGTGAGCGACTGCTGCGCGCCATAGAGCGGGCCGATATTGATCACCGAGGCGTTCATCATCCCGATGGCGAAGCAGCCCACGGCGGCCGCCGGCGCCACACGGTAGAAGCGCCTGAGCCCCAGCGTGCGCAGCTTCGGCACGCTGGGGCTGGGCGCGCGGGTCATGGCCACGGGGATCAGCGACAGGGAATAGGCCGCACTGGCGACCATGAAGAAGATCAGCCCGCCTATGTCCGACAGGACCAGCGAGAGCTGACCGCCGGCAAACGCCGTCTTGCTGATGACCATATAGGCGGCCATGACGCGGCCGCGCTGCTGGCTGGGCGTACGCTCGTTCAGCCAGCTTTCCGCCACAGTCAAGAGCGACGCGGTGGCGAACCCGTGCACGACCCGCACCGCCATCCACAATAGAGGCTCCGGCGCGATCGCGAATGCCAGGGTCACGGCCGAGGCAAGCGCTGCAAAGGCGGCGAACACCCGGATATGGCCGACGGCGGCAATCACACGGGATACGGCGAGGCAGCCGAGAATGAAGCCGCCGGAAAAGGCCGTTGCCATCAAGCCGATATCGACGGTCGACGCCTGTGCCGCATTCAGTTGTAGCGGCAGCAGCGTGGACAGGAGCCCATGGGCGATCTGCAGCACGCCGGCGCCGAAGATGACCGCGGCCAGGGCCAGGAAAGGGTTTGGGATGGATCTGTCGACGCTGTCGAGGGAAGCCATGGCAGGGCTTTACGCCCAGTCGGCGCGGTCCGCAATGACGGGTCGTGACGATCACGCAATCGTATGCGTGATGTACCTGCCGCGCCTTCAGTCGCCGCGGGCCGGTTGGCCCAGCGGGGCGCCGTTTGCTACTGTCGCGGTCCGGCATCAAGAGGTGGCGACCGACCCATGCCCATCATCCCCTTGCGCGACATCAACAAGCTGGAACGCATTCCGTTCCAGTTCGTCACCGTGACCCTGATCGTCCTGTGTGTGCTGACCTATCTCTACCAATGGTTGGCGCCAGCCAGCGAGAATCAGTCCGACGCGCTGGTGCTGAGCTTCGCGATGATCCCGGCGGTGCTGACGGGCGGTGTCGCGCTGCCGGCGAAGCTGGATGCGGTGCCGGCCTGGGCCACGCTCATTACCTATACCTTTCTGCATGGCGGCTTTCTGCATCTGCTCGGCAACATGTTGTTCCTCTGGGTATTCGGCGACAACGTCGAGGATCAGCTGGGGCATATCCGCTTCATCATCTTCTACTTTGCCTGCGGGGCCATCGCCGCGCTCTGCCATCTGGTGCTCGATCCGTCGTCCGTAGCACCGCTGATCGGTGCCAGCGGCGCAATTTCCGGCGTAATGGGGGCCTATCTGGTGCTGCACCCGAAGACGCGCGTCTGGGTGCTGCTGTTCTGGCGAATACCGCTGCCGCTTCCGGCGTGGCTTGTCCTTGGCTTCTGGATCTGCTTTCAGGTCTATATGGCCATGACGGTATCGAGCGCGCCCGGTGCTGACGGCAGCAGCGTCGCGTGGCTTGCGCATATCGGCGGCTTCTTCGCCGGCATTCTCTTGATCCTGCCTTTCCGCAAGCGACCCCCCACCACCGGGGCCATCCAGCGCATGCGATAGGTGGGCTGGGCCTGGGATGCCCGGCGGCCTCAGAATCGGCATCGATGTCGGCGGAACGAAGATCGAAGGCGTCGCGGTCGATCGCGAGGGGAGGGAGCGGGCTCGACGCCGCATTGCGACACCACGCGGTGACTATGCTGCGTCAATCGCGGCGATCGTCGATCTGGTGGCATCTTTGGAGGGCACGGCGGGCGGCCGGGGCACGGTCGGTTTCGGCATTCCCGGTGTCGTCTCGCCGCGCACGGGCCGGGTCAAGAACGCCAACTCCACCTGGCTAAACGGGCGGCCGTTCGACGAGGATCTGGCGGCTGCCCTGGAGCGTCCGGTGCGGTCGGCCAATGACGCCAACTGCCTGGCCCTGTCCGAAGCGGTCGACGGGGCAGGGGCGGGGGCCGGCATCGTTCTGGCCGTGATCCTCGGGACCGGGGTCGGGGCCGGCATTGCCGTTGGCGGGCAGGTCGTGACGGGGGCCAACGCCCTTGCCGGAGAATGGGGGCACAATCCGCTACCCTGGCCGGATCCGACGGAGATGCCGGGACCGCCCTGCTATTGCGGCAAGCACGGCTGCATAGAGACTTGGCTCTCCGGCCCTGCGATGGAGGGCGACCACAAGCGCGAGACAGGCCGCTCCCTGCCCGTACCGCAGATTGTGGCGATGGCCGGCGCCGGCGACGGTGCCGCAGCTGCCACGCTTCAGCGATATCTCGGGCGCCTGGCGCGCGGGTTGGCACATGTCGTGAACGTGCTGGACCCGGATGTCGTGGTGGTGGGCGGCGGGCTGTCCGCCGTCGCCGCCATCTATGATGTCGTTCCGCAGTTATTGCCGAACTGGGTATTTGGCGGCGAAGTGGAGACCCCGATCCGTCCGGCGCTGCATGGCGATGCCAGCGGCGTTCGCGGCGCCGCCTGGCTATGGCCGCCGTGACGTCGCTTCAGCCCGCGAAGGGCGTGGAAGGCATGCCCCGAACGCCCGGAGTGATCGAGAAGAGGGATCCGGAGAGCGGGGCGCGCGTCATGGTAGCCTCATCCAGATCCGCCGTCGCCGAGGTGATGTAGAGGGTGGAGAGATCCTCGCCGCCGAAGGCGCAGCTTGTGGGCTGCGGAACCGGCAGGTCGACCGTGCGGTCGATGCTGCCATCGGGCGCGTAGCGCACCACCCGCCAGCCGCCCCAGACGGCGGACCAGACGAAGCCCTCGGCATCTACGCACAACCCGTCGGGGAATTGCCCTTCCTCTTCCAGTCGCACGAAGTCGCGACGGTTGGCGATGCTGCCCGCCGCAGCGTCGAAGTCGTAGGCATAGATCGTCTGGCGGATGCTGTCGGTGAAGTACATGACCCGGTCATCGGGGCTCCAGCCCAGCCCGTTGGACAGGTGGACGCCGTCCTGCAGGGTCTGCCAGCCATGATCAGCGTCCAGCCGATAGAGGCAGCCGGAGCCGGCCGCCGTTTCGGCATCGTCCATCGTGCCGGCCCAGAGGCGTCCGCGGCGGTCCACCTTGCCGTCGTTGAAGCGGTTGCCGGGCTGGTGCGGTTCGGGATCGTCGATCGCTTCGATCGTTCCGGCCTCAAGGTCGACGATCTTAAGCCCGGTCTTGAACCCGGCGACGAAGCCGCCGCCGGCGCGCGGTACCAGAAAGCCTACCCTTTCCGGCATCGTCCATGACGTGACGTCGCCGGAGGTGGGGTCGAGCCGATGCACCGTCGGGTTCTTGATGTCGACCCAGTAGAGCACGGCCTCGCCACTGTGCCAGACCGGCCCTTCGCCGACGACGCAGGGCATTTCGGCGACCACGTTGATGTCGGTCACGCGCGCGTTCCTTCTCTGACTTGTTTTGCCCTGCCAATCGTTGCGTCAGCCGGCCGGTCGACGATAGGGGGCGTCGTGACCCCGTTCATAGCACGATACCGGACAGCGCAGTGTGGGCGACATGGCTGTGCGTGAGACCCCGCGCCTTGCAGGCTTGACGCCCGGACACGCGCGGGGCGATATGCGCGCCTCGGGCGCATGTCCAGGCGCCCGTTCCTTGCCCGGCTGGAGGATCCGATCATGCTGAGGCGCCTGCTTGCACCTGTGGCGGCGATTGCGACGCTCGCCGGGGCCTCTGCCCTTGCGGAGGATGTCACCGTAGCCGTGACAGCGATCGTGGAGCATCCGTCGCTGGATGCGGTGCGCGACGGCATTCGCGACCGGCTGGTGGAGCTGGGTTACGTCGAGGGCGAGACGCTGGAATTCGTCTATGAGAGCGCCCAGGGCAGCCCTGCGATTGCGGCGCAGGTGGCGCGCCAGTTCGTCGGTGATGCGCCGGATGTGATCGTGCCGATTTCCACCCCGTCCGCGCAGGCCGTCGTGGCGGCCACGACAGACATCCCGGTGGTCTTCACGGCGGTGACCGATCCACTGGCCGCTGGGCTGGTGACCGACCTGGACGCGCCGGGCGGCAATGTGACGGGCCTGTCCGACATGATCCCTATTGCGGAGCATCTGGCACTGATCGGCGAGATCCTGCCCGACGTCGAACGGCTGGGCTTCATGTATAATCCCGGCGAGGCGAATTCCGTCGTTGTGCTGGAGCGCATGACGGCGCTCGCCGCAGAGGCCGGCATCGAAATCGTTGAGGCGGGCGCTCCGCGCTCGGCGGATGTGCTGAGCGCAGCGCAGAGCCTGGTGGGTGATGTGGACGCCGTCTATGTGCCGACGGACAACACCATCGTCTCGGCACTGGAGGCGCTGCTGGGCGTCGGCCAGAGCAGCGGCATGCCCGTCTTCTCCGCCGACACAGACAGCGTCAACCGCGGCACCATCGCGACTGTCGGGTTCGACTATTACGATGTCGGCGTCCAGACGGCCGATGTCGTTGCGCGCGTGCTGGAGGGCGAAGACCCCGGCACCATCCCCGTCAGCTTCGCCAGCGGGTCGGAGCTTGCGGTCAATCCGGCGGCGGCGGAGGCCATGGGGGTGACGCTGCCCGACGCGGTCTTGGAAAGGGCGAGCGTTGTCGTCGAGTAGTGGGCAGCCCGCCGGGGTGCGTCCCGCCGAGGTATGAGCCAGGTCGCGTTCTTCGGGGCGATCGAGGTCGGGCTGGTCTATGCGCTGGTCGCGCTCGGCGTTTTTCTGAGCTTCCGTATCCTCAGTTTTCCTGACCTTACGGTTGATGGCAGCTTTCCTTTGGGCGCGGCGGTGGCGGCTACAGCCATCGTTGCAGGCTGGGACCCATACCTCGCCACCGTCCTGGCGATGATGGCTGGCGCCATCGCCGGCATGGTGACGGCGTTTCTCAACATTCGCTTCCGTATCCTGCATCTGCTGGCCAGCATCCTGACTATGATCGCGCTGTTTTCCGTCAACCTGAGGATCATGGGGCGACCGAATACGGCGTTGTTGCAGGAAGAAACGGTGCTGACGCCGTTTCTCGGCGGATCGCTGCCGGCCTATCAGGTCAAGCCGCTGTTCCTGGCGGCGATCGTGGTGCTGGTGGCGATCCTGGTGGCGCGCTTCCTGGCTAGCGAGATGGGGCTGGCGATGCGGGCGACCGGCGCCAACCCGCGCATGGCGCGGGCCCAGGGCATCGGCACCGGCGTGCAGGTGTATGCGGGCATGGCGCTCAGCAACGCCCTGGTTGGGCTGGCCGGCGCCCTGTTCGCCCAGACCAATGGATTCGCCGACGTGACCAGCGGCGTCGGCACCATCATCATCGGCCTCGCCGCCGTGATCCTGGGCGAGACGCTGATGCGCGGCCGCTCTGTAGTGGTCATGGTGGCGGCGTGCATCATCGGGTCAATCGTCTATCGCGTCGCGGTCCAGCTTGCGCTGGAGATCGACGCGCTCGGCCTTCGGGCATCGGACATGAACCTGGTCACGGCCCTTCTGGTCACCGTCGCGCTGGTACTGCCGGGCTTGGGGAATCCGGTGTCGGCGCTGCTCAGGCGCAACGGGCGATGATTGTCGTCGACGATGCGGCGGTGGTGTTCGGGCGGTCGACGCCGCTGGAGACCTGGGCCCTGCACAAGGTCGACCTGACCATCCCCGAGGGCCAGTTCGTGACCGTCATCGGGTCGAACGGTGCCGGCAAGTCGACATTGTTGAACGTGCTGAGCGGCGATGCCCCGCTGGCCCGCGGTCGGGTGGAGATGGACGGCATCGACGTGACCCGCTGGCCGACCACGCGGCGCGCCGGGCTGGTCGCCCGCGTGTTTCAGGACCCGATGGCCGGCACTTGTGAGGGCCTGTCGATCGAAGAGAATCTGGCTCTGGCCGCCACGCGCGGCTCGCGTCGCGGCCTCGGCCGATCGGTCGGACGCGCCCGCCGGGCCGATTTCGCCGAGCGGCTGCGCGAACTGGGGCTGGGGCTGGAAACCCGCTTGACGGACCGCATGGGCCTGTTGTCCGGCGGGCAGCGCCAGGCCGTCAGCCTGCTGATGGCCACTTTGGCCGGCATGAAGATCCTTCTGTTGGACGAGCATGTGGCGGCGCTGGACCCCAAGACCGCCGAGTTCGTGCTGGGCCTGACCAACCGCATCGTGTCGGAGCACCGCCTGACCACGCTGATGGTCACGCATTCCATGCGCCATGCGCTCGATTGCGGCGACCGCACCGTGATGCTGCATGAAGGCCGGGTGGTGTTCGATGTGGGCGGCGAAGAGCGCCGCGGGCTGGACGTCCCGGACCTATTGCGCATGTTCTCCCGCGTCCGCGGCGAGCAGTTGGACAGCGACAGCCTGTTGTTGGCGTAGCTCGGATATGGCTTGGCGTGACAGTCTTGGCGGCGGGCCGACCCTCGGGCGGCATCGCGCTCGCACTGCGCTTCATCGCGAGATGGGGGAGAGAGATCCATGCGACCGCTGGGCTTGCTGATCGTCTTCGGCGCTCTCGGCGTGCCGATCTTCTGGTACATCGACCTCGCCGGCCGGAATGATCCCGTTGCCGTGTTCAGCCAGTATCTCGGGTCGGCCGCCTTGATTGCCATGGGCATTTCGCAGCTGCTGGCTACGCGCTGGCGCCCGCTCGAGGCTGTCTTTGGTGGTCTCGACCGGATCTACGTGCTGCACAAATGGCTCGGCATCGGGGCTCTGACGGCCGTCTTGCTCCATGACACGATCGACGCCGACATCGACGGCCTCGGGGTCGAGACGGCACTGACGGAGACGGCCGAGACGTTCGGCGAGATCAGTCTCTACGGCATCCTGATCCTGGTCACGCTCACACTTGCCACCTTCGTTCCGTATCACCTTTGGCGATGGAGCCACAAAATCCTCGGAGCGTTTTTCGCGCTCTCGGCCTTTCACTACATCTTCATTCTCAAGCCCTTTGCGGTGTCGGATCCTCTCGGGCTCTATGTACTTTGCTTCTGCGTCGTCGGGATCGCCTGCTATGCCTTGACCCTGTTGCCGTATGGCCGTCTGCAGGGCCGACACGACTATGAGGTCTCGGCCGCCGAGGGGACTGGCGACGCCATGGCCATCTCGCTCACGCCCCGAACGGCGGGGATCCGACATCGGGCGGGGCAGTTCGCCTTCGTCAGTTTCGGCCTTCCGGACCTGGGTGAGGTGCACCCTTTCACCATCAGTAAAGCGCCGGATGAGCGGCGGTCGCTGCGGTTCACCATCAAGCCGCTCGGTGATTACACGGCTGGCGTGGTTCGTTCGCTGAAGGTCGGAACGACAGCCCGGATATCCAGTGCCTATGGTCACTTCCACCCAGCCGGCGCCGGCACGGTGCAGGTCTGGATCGCAGCGGGCATCGGCATTACCCCGTTCATGGCGTGGGCGGAAGCGCTGGGTCGGCAAGATGGAGAGATCCATCTGTTCTATTGCGTCAGACGTCGAGAAGCTGCGCCCCATCTTAAGGACCTGATGCGGATCGAGGCGGAGAGTCCCGGCTTGAAAATCCATCTCGTTGAGTCGTCGCAGACGGGTCGACTCACCGCAGACCAGATTGTCGATCAGTTGTCCGGGCCGTTGAAGTCGGCATGGGTCTATTTCTGCGGTCCCAAGGCGATGCGAGAGGGGCTGCGCAAGTCTCTGACAGCTGAGGGGCTTCCCTCTTCCCGCTTCGTCTATGAAGAGTTTGAAATCCGGTCCGGCCTGCAGGTGAGGCAGGCTGTCGTCTGGATGCTGAAGGCGTTCCGCAGCCGCCGATAGCAGGCGGCTTCGCCAGCGGCGAAGCTCCCCCCTGCAGGAGAGCCGACCGGAAAACGACCGAGCTGCGTGCGGTCGTTGCTAATCCGCGGCGTCCGACCGCACCGGTCTGTCGGCCAGCAGAGTCGCCTGCGCTTGCAGCCGGGTCAGCATGTCCATGAGTTGCGCATGTTCCTGGCCGTTCAGCGCCTGCAGGATTTCCGCCTCACGCGCCTTGGCCATAGGCACGATCCGGTCGTGGATCGTCCGGCCCTGCGGCGTCAGGCCGAGGACCAGGCGCCGGCGGTCCTGCGGGTCGACATTGCGGCTGATTAGCTTGCGTGCTGAGGCGCGCGCCACGGCGCGGCTGACCCGCACCTTGTCCATCGCCGTGCGTTCGCAGACACCGTTGGCCGAAAGCGGCCCGAACCGCGCAAGGATGGCGATCAGCCGCCATTCGGCGACCGTCAGCCCGTATTCGTGCTCGTAAAGCTGCGCCAGCGCGCGGCTCACCAGATTGGCCAGAACAGACAGCCGGTAGGGCAGGAACCCCTCCAGCTCGAGTGTCGGCGAGGCATGGTCTTGGTCTGCCATCCGACCTTCGTCCTTGATTATTGTTTCAGTTGAAATGATGATTCCATAAACCGGACGCCGGGTCAGCAAAGAAGGAGGCCGGCCCCGCATCGCAGATGCGGACGGGCCCGCCCCAACAACA
>JANQQD010000031.1 GCA_028285185.1 Anaerolineae bacterium
GTGCGCTTGGTCAGCTCTCCCTTGCCCAAGGCGAGGATCAGGAAGAACAGGAACCACAGCACGCCCCACGACGCCCAGGAGATGCCGAACCAGACATCCCAGGTGGAGCCGCCGCCGGCGAAGGTTTCGATCGTCACCGGCACGCAGGTCAGGGCAACGAACAGGCAGAACCATCCCAGTCCGCGGCCGTCGGCCCCATTCACGCGGTTCCACGCCACCCAGAAATAGGTGAAGCTGAACAGCAGCGTCAGCGCCGCGCCCTTGATGGTGCCCAGATCCGCACCAGGCCCGAAGGCGAGATACATGGCCACCAGGAAGGTCAGAATGCCGACGAATACGTCGATGACGTAAATTTCCTTGTCGCCGACGCGTCCCACCAGCCACAGGCCGTTCAGGAAGAGAACGGCACCGACCCAAAAAAGCGCCAAGCCAAGCAGCATGGCCGTGTCCTCCGATCAGGTGATCGTCTGTCCGGGGGCAGCCATGAAGGCAGGCTGCCCCCCGCGCGGCTGCTGTCAGCTTGTGACGGCGACGCTGCTGGACGGCACTTGGCGTGACGGGCCTGCGGCCGTCGGCTTGATGTCGAAATCGAAGATGCCCGTGGGGATCGCCACAGTGCAGCAGGCGTTCGGGATATCGACGATGCCGCTGACCCGGCCTTCGACCGGTGCCGTGCCGAGGATTACATAGGCCTGCTCTCCGGTGTATCCGAACTTCTTCAGGTATTCGACGGCGTTCAGGCAGGCCCGTCGATAGGCCACATGGGCATCGAGGTAGTATTGCTCGCCCGTGTGCTCGTCGACCGAGATACCCTCGAAGACGATGTATTCGGAGTAATGCGGCTCGATCGGGCTCGGTCGGAAGATCGGGTTGGTGACACCGTATTTGTTGATGCCGTCCTTGATCACGTCGACCCCGATATCGAGGAACCCGGCCATCTCGATGGCACCGCAGAAGGTGATCTCGCCATCGCCCTGCGACCAGTGGATGTCGCCCATAGAAAGCCCGCCACCCGGCACATAGACCGGGAAATAGACGCGCGACCCGCGCGACAGGTTCTTGATGTCGCAATTGCCGCCATGTTCGCGCGGCGGCACCGTGCGCCAAGCCTCCTGCGCCGCGGCCTGGGCGGCCGCCCCGTCCATCTGGCCCATCAGCGCCGTATCCGCATGGGGCGGTGCCAGCAGTGGCGGCACGCGATTTGGATCGGTGGCCAGCAGCTCCGCCTCGCGCTGGTTCGCGCGGTCTAAGAGGGCGCGGTCGGGCAGACAGCCGATCAGGCCCGGATGAATGATGCCGGGCCAGCGCACGCCGGGCACGTGGCGCGACGTGGTGTAGATGCCGTGGAAGTCCCAGCATGCTTTGCGCGCGTCGGGGAAATGCTCGGTCAGGAAGCCGCCGCCATTGTCGCGGGCGAAAATGCCGGTGAAGCCCCAGGGCGAGTCCGGCAGGGCCCCGACATCGTTCAGGTCGACCACCAGCAGATCGCCGGGCTCGGCACCCTCCACGGCGAACGGGCCGCTCAGATAGTGGACCTTGGTCAGATCCACATCGCGGACATCGTTGGCGCTGTCGTCATTGGAGATCTGGCCGCCGGTCCAGTCATAGCATTCCACCCGGAACTCGTCGCCGGGCTTGAACCATTCGACCATTGGGATGTCCGGATGCCAGCGATTGTGGGTCTTGATCGCCTGCTGCTCAGGTGCCTTTGTCAGCTCTGCCGTGAAGGCTGTCCTCGCCATGTCTTCCTCCCATCCGCGCACGCCGCCGTGGTTCAGCGGGATCGCGAGTTGCCGGCGCGTCCCGCGATGATGTCGCCCATGCCGCGGTCGCACTTTTCGGCAAAAAGGCTACGGGCTGCTTTGGGGGCGCACATCACCCCTAGGGGTGATGCCGCAGCGGCATTCCGGTCCGACGTCGGGTTTCGGTGGACTCAGTGGCTTTCCGTGCAGCTCTTGGCGTGCAGCCGCACCAGACCGGCCTGGTTGAGCGCGCCGGTCTTGGCGTAAATGCGCTTCATATGGGTGCGGGCGGTGTTCTTGCTGATACCGATGCGCCGGGCCGCCTCGATGACCCCTGCGCCGGCGATGATCTGCGTAGCAAGCCGGGACTCCGCAGGCGTCAGCCCATAGAGCGACGGGAAGGTGCAGCATCCGCCGTCGCCTTCCTGGTCCGGGTCCTTGGTGACGACGATCGCCGCCGGGCCGTCCCACTCTTCGGCTGGGCGCATGGACGGGCTGATCGGGCAGATCAGCAGCACCAGCCGCCGGCCGGACAAGGGCCGGGAGATGGCGACATGTCCACCGCTGCGTCGCGCCGGCGTGATGGCCATGCTGACGGCATCGGCCAGTACGCGCCGCAGCAGCAGGTCTTCGCTGCGCGATGCCGCCGACAGACAGCCCTGGCGCAGCATGATCCCGTCACGTTGCTGCAGCAGATTCTCCCCGGCACGGTTGCATTCGATCATGCGGCCGTGGCGGTCGATCACGAAGGTCGCAACGGACAGGCGGTGCAGCAGGTCGAGCAAGGATTCACTCTCTTGCCGGTGCTGCAGGAATTGCCGCTGCAGCTTCAGCGCACGCTGCACATGCGGAACCAGATGCCCGAGGAAAGCCTTGTCGTCCTTAGTGAAGGGCGGATAGCGGCTGGGGCGATGGATGCTCAGGCATGTAAGGTAGTCACGGTCGCGATCAACGACGCCGCACAGCCGATGAAAGCAGTCCTGCGGCCGGAGATAATCGTTGTAGAATTCGGTCTTTATCAGTTCGTGATGAGGCAGGATTTCGTCACCGATATGCACTTTTCTCGATAGATATCTGCGTTCTTCCTTAAGCCAGGGATTCAGGTTGGCATAATAGTTTTCGTAGAGTTGATCGAAGTCTGGGTCCAGGCCGACCTGCGCCCTTCGCCTACCATCCTGTCTTAGGTAGTTGTGATCGAACAGGATCGCGCTACGCGCATTGAAATGGCGACGCAACTCGTTGAGCAGCGTGCCCCAATCGCCGGACGCATCGGCCGGCTCGTATGCCAGCTCTATGAGCTGCTCGATATGCATGGCGGAACGGCTCCCATCGGCTGCAAGCCGTAACATGACTGCGCAGGTCGATCAGATTCCTGAAATATTATTACATTCTTCGAGTACAGATCGTCCCGCGGGACGTGTCAAATGCGATGGACGCATGCCGTCATCGTCGAATGTGTGATCTTCGACCAGTGCGTGCACCCGGGTCGCACGACCTAGATCAACGGAATGATGCCCCCTGGAAACGGTGCGAATAAGTGGTTCGCCGGCGTCGTTGTTGATCCGATGGGTGCGGCCCGCCTACCGCGTCCTGGCCCGCCTCAGCGACGCGCGTGGCCTGGGCTCGGGCGCATGCTGAAGGATTGGGCGGTGGCCGACGCGGTGCAGCTCGCGACGGACAATAGCCGCCCCGACACCCATCGCTTCTACGAGTCCCTGGGATTCTTGGCGAGCCACGAGGGTATGAAGCTGGCGCCATGACGGCGGAAGGCGTCAGGGGACACGTTGCCTATTCAGATTCGGAGGGCGGACTCTCCGGGACCGGGTCCAAACCCCTCGCGGCACGGTACTGGCGCACCAGCACCTCGACTTCAGCCTCCAGGAACAGCCTCTCCTGTTCCAATCGCGCCTCCTGCCGGACGCGCCTTAGGGCCGTATCGGTGGCCGCAGGCGACAGGGCTTCCGCCTCCAGCCGCGCCTCCTGCAGCTCCCGCGCGATCTGCCCGTATGTGGTCCCGGCGAAGAGATTGACGGAGAAGGCAATGATCGTGATGCCGACCGGCAGCGCCAAGCGGATTTCCTTATGGAAGACCAGAAACGCAGCACCGCTGATCAGGCTGAGCAGACCGGGGATCATTGCCGAAATCGCGGCTTCTTCGGTCCCGCCGGCCAGATATCCCATGAAGATGGCCGCAATCCCCAAAGGAAACGCGGAGAAATACCCGAAGTATCCCAGCCGCATCAACGCGGCCGTGTCCATCTTGTCTTTGAAAAGCCAGAGGAAGAAATAGCGGAAAACCAACCCGAACAGCACAAGCACGCAAAATAGCAGGATCGACGTGCCGACTAGCGCTATGAGCTGATCGAGCAGTACGCTCATGGGTGATGTCGACTATCGAGCGTGCATGCCGTTTCGCGAATGGATAACGAACAAGTCCTTAGCCGTCTTCACCCAGCGTATCAAGCCCGATAACGGGTCCCAACAAAGGCTGCAGGAAGATACTGGGCCGCGTTCCCGGTGCGTGTGGCGCCGACGTCGGTTCATCCGCGCTCAAGCCGGTCACCGCGAGGTCTTCCCATACGGAGTCGCGGCATCGCAGCAGGCGCTCAAGCGCCTGTTCGTCCATCTGCAGCAAGCCCGGCGAGTCCGCCGCTGTCCCGGAGCAGTCGTCGGCCAGAGCCGGCTGCGCCGCCGCGACCGCCGTTCCCGCCAAAAGCACTGCCGCGCAAAGGATATACGACCGCATTCGAAGCTCTCCTCACGTGATAGCCTCGTCATCCACGTCCATACATATGGGCATGAATCTTGGCAATCCAGTGATGCTTCACGGGCGGGTTCTTGGCATGGTTGAAGAAATGGGGATCTGCATGCGAATTCGGATGGTGCTGGATGCTGCAACCCCGCTCGCCGGCTGGGTCTCTCATCTCAGGAAAAACTGGCAAGGGAGCGGCTGTCAGACCATTGCCCGATCGTGGTCGACCATTTCCGGCCGATAACAATGCCGCAAAAGATCTCCAGCACGTGATGGCAGTCGTGCAGGTCGTCGTCGCGTCCGCGGCCTCTTCAGTGACTTCGCGTCTGCTGGCCCGGGATGAAGCCGGTCTTGAGGCGACGCTCTTGCTCCGCCTCCAGTTCCGCGCGAGTGCGCTGATACGGGGTCAGACGGTGTTCCAGGCGGCGGACGGCGCGTGTGACGACGAAGTTGATCAACAGGTAGATCGACCCGGCGACGATGAAGATCTCCACGGGCGCGAAGGTGCGCGAGATGATCGACTTGGCGATCCCGGTCATCTCCATCACCGTGACGGTGCTGGCGAGCGCCGTGCCCTTGACCATCAGGATGATCTCGTTGCTGTAGCCGGGCAGCGCCTGGCGCAGCGCCACCGGCATGGTGATGCGGCGGAACACCAGGAAGCGCGACATGCCGCAGGCGCGCGCCGCTTCGATCTGCCCCCACGGCACCGACTGGATGCCGCCGCGGATGATCTCGCTGGTATAGGCCGTGGTGTTCATGGCCAGCGCGATCACCGCACACCAGAACGGTTCGCGCAGCACCACCCAGGCCGGGCTTTCCTTGATGAAGTCGAACTGGCTGGATCCGTAATAGATCAGGAACAGCTGCACCAAGAGCGGTGTGCCGCGGAAAAAGAACACATAGGCATAGGCGGGATAGGACAAGAGCGGGTTCGAAGACAGCCGCGCCAGCGCCAGACCGACGCCGGCGAGGAATCCGATACTGATGGCCAGGGTGACCAGCTGCACGGTCAAGCCAGCACCGCGCAGGATGGGCCAGAAGCTCTCGATCATCAGCTCGAGATTCACGGAGCCACCCTCTAGCCGGAGGCCACGCGGACGCCGCGGCTATAGTACCGTTCGGCGCGCTGGAAGGCGGCTTGTGAGAAGGTCGTCATCAAGAGATAGAGCATGGCGGCCGCCAGGTAGAACGTGAACGGCTCGCGCGTTGAGCCCGCCGCCACATGTGAGGTGCGCATCAGCTCCGCCAGTCCGGTGACAGAGATCAGCGCCGTGTCTTTCAGCGTCAGCTGCCAGACATTGCCGAGGCCCGGCAGCGCCAGCCGCAAGAGCTGCGGCAGCTGGATGCGATGGAAGATCTGCCATCCGGTCATGCCGACGGCGCGGCCCGCCTCGATCTGACCGGGCGGGATCGCCTGGAGGGCGCCGCGGAACACTTCGGCCGAATAGGCACCGGAGACGATGCCCACGGCCAGCACGCCGACTACGAAATTGTCGACCTCTATGTAGCCGGTGTAGCCGAAGATCGACGCCACCCACATGACCGCGCCGGAAAAGCCGAAGAACAGCAGGTAGATGACCAGAAGCTCCGGAACGCCACGCACCACGGTGGTATAGGCTTCCACGATGCCTCGGACGACCATGCCGCCGCCCACCCTTCCGGCCGCCGCCGCCATGCCGACGACGATTCCGAAGGCATAGGCGAGAAGGGCTACGATCACCGTGACGCCGGCGCCGCGCAGCATCTCGTCGCCCCAGCCGGTTTCGCCGTAGGTCAGAAGCTCGATCACGGTGCGGGTCCGGGTTCAGGCGAGGCCGCCGCCCCTCGGCCGGGGGCGGCGGCTGCCAATGCCGCGACTACTGCTCGCACGGCATGGAGGTGTCGAAGCCGAACCACTCGACGGCCATTGACTCCAGAGTGCCGTCTTCGACCATGGAACAGATGGCCTCGTTGAACATGGCCATCAGCTCTTCGTCGTCCTGGCGCAGGCCGATGCCCACACCTTCGCCGAACACGGCGAAGTCGACGCCTGTCAGGCCAGGGCCGAACTGGGCGAAGCCGGCGCCGTCTTCGGTCTCCAGGAAAGCCGTCCAGCTGGTGGCGTCGGCCAGTGCGGCGTCCACTCGTCCGGCGACCAGGTCGAGGTTCAGGTTGTCCTGGGTGTCGTAGAGCCGGATCTCGACGCTGTCGCCCATCTCCTGATCCAGGAAGTTGAAGTGGATCGTGGCGGTCTGCACACCGATGGTCTTGCCCTCCAATGCGGCGACCGTCTCTTCGTAGGTCTCCAGCCCGGCGAACTCCGACTCCGCACCCGAAACGAACCAGGCGGGCGTCGTCGTATAGCCGTTGGAAAACGCGATCTGCTCGCGCCGTTCGTCCGTGCGCGACATGCCGGCGATGATGGCGTCATAGCGGCCGTTCAACAGGGCCGGAATGATGCCGTCCCAGTCTTGCGCCACCCATTCGCACTCCACCTCCATGCGGCGGCAGAGCTCGTTGCCGAAATCGATCTCGAAGCCGATCAGCTCGCCGGATGCGTCGTAATAATTGTAGGGCGGATAGGCGCCTTCGGTTCCCAGCTTGATGCTGTCGATCTGTGCGTTGGCTTGCGCGGCAGCAAGAACCAGGCCGGCGACGCCTGCCATGGAGATCCAGGTTTTCACGGGATGAAGCCTCCAAGAGAGTGAAGCGTTGTGTTCGCCGCTTACGGCACGGCGATCCGCCGATTTCGGCGGCTTTCGTCGGATAGGTCAAGTCTGTTGGCGATCAGCCCCGGACTGCGATGGTGTCACTGTTCGCAGATGACGGGTGACGGGAAGCCCAGCATGTCCTGATGCAGGGCCTCCAGCGTGCCGTCTTCGATCATAGCGCAGATGGCAGCATTCATGCGGTCCAAGAGTTCGGCGTCCTCTTGCCTGAGGCCGATGCCGAAGCCTTCGCCCAAGACGGGGAAGGCAGCGCCGGTCAGGCTTGGCCCGAACGGCACAAAGCCGCTGCCGGTCTCGCTCGCCAGAAACGGCTCCCATGCCACAGCATCGGCGAGGCCGGCATCAATGCGGCCGGCCGCGAGATCGAGCACTAGGTTGTCTTGCGTGTCATAGAGCCTGAGCGCCACCGCGTCGCCGAATTGCTGTTCGATGAAGTACTGGAAGACGGTCGCGGTCTGAACGCCGACGGTCTTGCCCTCAAGGGCTTCAGCGATTTGATCGACTGTGTCCACGTGGGCGAGATCGCCATCCGCGGGTCCGACGAATTGCACGGGGGTATCGGTATAGGCGTTGGTGAACGCGATCTGTTCGCGCCGCTCATCGGTGCGCGTCATGGCCGCAACGATGGCGTCATAGCGGCCCTGCATCAGCGACGGGATCAGGCCGTCCCAGTCCTGCACCACCCATTCGCAGGTGGCATCCAGCCGCCGGCACAGCTCTTCGCCGAAGGCGATGTCGAAGCCGCCCAACTCGCCGGAGGCATCGACGAAGTTATAGGGCGGATAGGCGCCCTCAGTGGCCAGCCGCAGTTCTTCGGCTTGCGCCGGCGCGATCGAGAGCCAGACCCCCGCCACGGCCGCGCAGGCCCCGATGGGTCGATATCCCATGCACACAGTTCCTTTTCATCGATTCCGGGCCAGTTCGACGCGATTGGGGCCGCAGCGTCAAGCAGCCTGCCCCAAGGACGCCCACAGGCGGCTGTACGCATATTCGGTTTGCCCAGCCAATGGGTGCCAGGCATCATCCGTACCCACACAGCCGCTGGCGGACGCCGGCAACAAATCGCCAAACAGGGAGAGACAATATGTACCGGCCCATCATCGAGTTTGGGCGGCTTGCCGCCATCGGCGTTTCTGCGTTGCTGATCGCTTCGTGCATGACGCAGAGTCAGCCGTCGGGCGGCGGGCAGTCCGCAACGCCGACAACGGCCGCGCCTCCCGCGCCCGCCTCGAGCGTGTATGCTGATCTCGCCGGCGCCAGCCTGGTCGCCGAGGCCCTGAGCGGTGACCTCTATTGCATCTACTACGCGCCGGACGGAACCATGGGCGTTGCCTTTGAGAACCAGCCACCGGCATACGGCACGTGGACCGTCAACGGCAACGACGTGTGCGAGACCACGGATGGCTTTACGGAATGCAACCGCTTCCAGATCGCCGCCAACGGCGTCGTCACGATGGTCAGCCTCGAGGGCTCCGGCGCATTTACCACGGCCGGCCAGTTGTTCGAAGGCAACGAGTGCGGCGTCTGACGCCTGCTGATGTCGTGGATGGAGAGGGTCCGACCCCTTTCCATCCGCTCTGACAACCGGACCTGACTGTCCTTTCCTTCCGCTTTGCGTCTAGGCGGCCTGCCGCCAGACACCCGATGCTGCGGCAGCCCGGCAGAAGTCGGCGAAATCGCGCGGCTGGCGGCCGAGCGCACGCTGCACGCCGTCGCCCAGGGACTGGTTGCGCCCGTCCAGGGTCTCGCGGCAGATGTCGGTGAAGACGTCGGCGATCAGCGCACCGCCGATTTCCGTC
>JANQQD010000042.1 GCA_028285185.1 Anaerolineae bacterium
TTCGATCATGTTGCGCGTGAGCGCTTCGTCCATTCCACCGCCGTTGCTGGGCACGATCGTCAGCTCCGCGCCCAGCGCTGCCATATGGTTCCGCTTTTCGAGGCTGAACGCATCGGACGTGACGATGCTCAACGGATAGCCGCGGGCGGCGCAGATCAGCGCCAGTGAGACGCCCGTGCTGCCGCCGGTATACTCGACCACCCGGCCGCCGGGCTTAAGGCGCCCCGACCGTTCGCCTGCTTCGATCATGGCAAGCGCCATTCGGTCCTTCATACTGCCGGTCGGATTCTCGCTCTCGACCTTGATCAGGATCCGGGCGCAGTCCGCGGGCGCGATGCGGGAGAGATGCAGCAGCGGCGTGCGGCCGATGCGCTGCAGAATGGACGACTGGATCTGGGGCCTCTGTGCCGCCGGCCGGTCTGCCTGCATCGTTTCCATGGATGGCTCCATTACATGTATCTACATAATATGTAAATACATATACCTGTGATCAACGAGGGGCAAGGCTTGACCAAGACTCTTGTGACAGACGCCCGCGAGGCGGTTGACCGCTGCGCCGGCGTCAACATCCGGCTGGCCGCGCGGCGGATCACCCGCTTCCTGGACATGAAGCTTCAGGATGCGGGATTGACCCATGCGCAGTTCGGTCTGCTGACCCACATCGCAGCGGCGCGGGACGATACGATCGGCGCCCTGGCCGAGCGCATGGACCTCGACCAGTCCACATTGTCGCGCACGCTGCGGGGCCTCGAGCGGGCCGGGCTGATCGAGATCGCCGCAGTGGAGAAGGACCAGCGCAAACGCGCCGTCTGGCTGACCGAATCGGGCGCCCGGCGTTTGGAGGCCGCGATGCCGGCTTGGCGATCCGCACACGCTGTGCTGAGCGACGCCATCGATCCCGCCGAGGTAAGGGAATTGGCGGTAGCCGCGGAGGCGCTTGGTGGTGATGTGGGTCGGTAGGCGACGCTACGGCACCCGCCGGCGCTTCAGCAGCACGTAGAGCGCGCCGTCGCCGCCGTCTTTCTGGCGGGCCGGATAGTGGGCCAGCACCTTGTCGCGCATCGGCGGGTCCGACAGCCAGCGCGGCACCTGAGACCGCAGGACGCCGCGCCCTTCGCCCAGCGAGCCCTTGCCGGTGATCACAAGCAGCATGCGGCGGCCGTGGCGGTGGTTGTGATCGACAAAGGCAGCGAGGGCGTGGTGCGCTTCGGCCTGGCGCATGCCGTGCAGATCGATACGCGCCTGGATCTCTGTCCGACCCTGGCGCAGGCGGTCGGCAGAGCGCTGATCGAGGCCGGGAATCACCCGCCCAGTCAGCGGTGGATCGCCGGGCTTGTGGTGTTGCGGTTGCGGGGCTGCCGGTCGGGTCGCCGCAGTCTTACGCTTTGCCGCTTCCGCTGGTTGGGCAGGCTTCTTCGGGGTGGCTGGGTCCTGTTCGGCCGGCAACGGCTGTGGGGCCATCGGCGCCACGTTGCGGGTGGCGTGGCGCCAGAGGGCGAGATCCTCAGGCGTCGGTCGGCGGCGCCGGGTCATGGCCCGCCATCGGCACCGTCGGCGATCAGCAGGATGTGCAGGCGTCGCGGCCCGTGCGCGCCGAGCTGGATGATCTGCTCGATATCGCCCGTGCGCGACGGGCCGGTCACCAGATTGACGGTACGCGGCGGGCCGCCTGCCGCCCGCAGCCGATCCCAGGCATCTTCATAGGCGCCGACCACTTGGCCCTCGCGCAGGACCACGATGTGGTTGTCCGGCAGGAAGTTGAGCGTCGTCGGGCTGCCGGCGCCGGAGGCCAGCATCAACGTCCCGGTCTCGGCGACGCCGGCGACGGACGCAGTCAGCGAGGTCACGTCGTCCGGCCTCGCCGGGCCGCGGCTGACCTCCAGCATCGGCCGAGCGGTCCAGTCGACACCCTCCAGCGACGGATCGGGCGCCAGCCGCAGCGCTGCCGGCAGGTTATGGTCGGCCAGGAACTGGGCGGCGGCTTCGGGCACATCGTTCAGATCGTCAAGGCGGGCCACGGTTGCAGACACCTGCTCTGCCATCGTGACGAACAGATCCACCAGCGCATCGTGGGGCTTTGCAACCCGGTCGGGGATGATGCCATGGAGGCGACCGTCCAGCCGGGCGTCGACCGACGCTTCACTTCGGTCGCCAAGCTGCTGTCCGGCCAACGCCTTGCGGACGCCGCCGAGAATGGCGTCGCGTGCCTCGCTCATCGTCCGCCGGTGTCCTGGCGGCTTGCGGCCGCCCATTGGTCCTGGAAGGTCCGGCCCTGGGGTGCCGGCATGTCGCGAAACCGCGTCCAACCGCCGGAAAGCGGCAGCCAGCCAAAGCGCCCGCGACGGCGGCCCAGCAATCCGAGCATCCGCATAGCCAGACGCGTGCCGAATCGATAGAGCCTCGGCCGCTTCGCCGCCCAGGCCCACAGGCTAAGGCCGCGCCGGACGGAAGCCGGGGCCAGGCCCGACTCGAACTCCTTCACCCGCCAATGCCGCATGATCTTGGTCAGCGGGATCTTCATCGGGCATACGGTCTCGCACCGCCCGCAGAAGGTCGATGCATTCGGCAGGTGTCGGGCCTGGTCAAGCCCGATCAGGGCGGGGTCCAGCGCCGCGCCAATGGGCCCCGGCACCACCCAGCCGTACGCATGGCCGCCAACCGACCCATACACCGGGCAGTGGTTCATACACGCACCGCAGCGTATGCATCTGAGCGTGTCTTCTGCCTCGGTCCCCAGTACGGCGGATCGCCCGTTGTCCAGCAGAACCACGTGGAACTCATCCGGCCCGTCCAGATCCTCCGCCCGCTTGGGCCCGGTGGAAAAGGTGGTGTAGGCGCTGAATTCCTGCCCCGTTGCCGACCTTGCCAGCAGGCGAAGGATTGCACTGCAGTCCTCCAGCGTCGGTACCGCCTTTTCGATCGAGCTGATGACGATATGGATGCGCGGCAAGCACTGGGTCAGATCGCCGTTGCCTTCGTTGGTGACGATCACGGTCTGCCCGGTTTCGGCGACCAGGAAATTGGCCCCCGTGATGCCCACATCGGCGGACAGGAAGCTGCGGCGCAGCATGGCGCGGGCTTCGTCGGTCAGCTGGCGGGGCTCGCTCAGCGGTCGGTCGGCCTCCAGATCCGTGTGGGCCTCGCGGAAGGTGTCGGCGATCTGCTGTTTCACCAAGTGCAGCGCCGGAGCGATGATGTGGCTCGGTGCCTCGTGGCGAAGCTGGATGATGTATTCGCCCAGATCGGTTTCGATCGGGGTGAAGCCTTCGGCTTCCAGGTGATCGTTGAGGCCGATCTCCTCCGCCACCATGGACTTGCCTTTGGTGACGGTGCGAGCGCCCGCGCGCCGACATATCTCGGCAATCGCTTCGCAGGCTTCACGCCCGGTGCGCGCCCAGTGAACCTCGCCGCCATTGGCCACGACGCGCTCTTCAAAACGCGAGAGATAGGTATCGAGATTGGCCAGCGTGTGGTTCTTGATGTCCCGCGCCTGATCGCGCAGCGCCTCGAATTCCGGCAGCTTGGCCACGGTGGCGGCGCGCCGCTGCTGGAAGCCCGGCTTCATGTTGAGAAGCGCGCGCTGCAGCTGCGCGTCGGTCACGGCATCGCGCGCGCGGTCTTTGAAGGCGAGGCTGGTGGGCTGCATCTGCGCGGCTCTCCGCTCCGTCAGGACCGCCGCGATTGGCCGATCGGCGGTTCGTCCAGCATGCCGGCCAGCACCTCCGCGACATGGCGCACGCGCACCTCCGCCCCGTCCCGTGACAGCTTGCCGGCCATGTTCAACAGGCAGCCCATATCACCGGCCAACATGGTGTCGGCGCCAGTGGCGACAATGTCGCGGGCCTTGTCGCCGACCATCTTGTTGGAGATGTCGGGGTATTTCACGCAGAAGGTGCCGCCGAACCCGCAGCAGATCTCAGCACCCGGCAGTTCCCGGAGCTCAAGACCACCCACCGTGTCCAGAAGCTGCCGCGGCTGCGCCTTGACCCCCAGTTCCCGCAGGCCCGAACAGCTGTCGTGATAGGTGACCGTACCATCGTACCGTATCCCATCGACGCCGCCCATGCCGCGTACGTCCACAAGGAAGCTGATCAGCTCATGCGTACGCCTGGCAAGGTGATGCGCACGGGGCGCCCAGTCCGCGTCGTGCGCCAGCAGCGCCGGATAGTGTTCCCGCAACATGCCGGCACAGGATCCCGAGGGTGCCACGACATAGTCGAAGCCGTCGAATGCGGCGATAACCTGGCGGGCAATGTCGGCCGCATCGGCACGATCGCCGCTGTTATAGGCGGGTTGGCCGCAACAGGTCTGAGAGCCGGGGACCTCCACCCGGCAGCCGGCCCATTCCAGCAGCCGCACGGCGGAAAACCCGACGATCGGCCGGAACAGGTCCACCAGACACGTCACGAAAAGCCCCACCCGGGGGCCGCTCTCACCGTCGGTCACATCTCCAGCAGGGATCGCGTCATCCATCGCGGCGGTCCGGAAGGGCTGTCAGGGGTCCGAACGCCAATGCACCTGCCGGCCGGTCACTCGGATTGGAAAGGAAACGCATAACACAGGCGGGCACAGGGCGGGCCCGGGTCAGTTCGAGGAGCGGGTTTCCACCAGCAGCCAGTTGGGGTCCGTCACGCGCGTGTTGCGCGCGAAGGTCCAGATATCCGTGATCTCCTGGGTCTGGTCGGGATCGCCGTCGACCACATCGCCCTCTTCATCGCGGGTGACGATCACCTGACGGCTGACGAACTTCACGGTGACGAAGGCAGTGCGTCCGTCCAAGCTGGCCTCGATGATGTCGGCCGACAGGATGCGCTCGATGCGCGTCTCCAGCACCTCGCCCTCGGCCATGCGTGAGCGGATGGCCTCACTGAAGCTGTCGTAGAGATCGTCGCTCAACAGCGGGCGAAGCGATGCCGTGTCGCCGGCGGCATACGCCTCCACGATCATGCCGAAGGCCATCTGCGCGCCTTGAGCGAAGGTTCCCTCATCGAAAGAGGGGTCGGCGATCTTGATCTGGGTGAGTTCCGATCCCAGACCGCCGCTGGCCGCGTCTTCCAGCGTGCGGCTGCGCTCAGGCAGGGCCACGACGTTGTCGGGCACCCGCGGTTCAGCACGCTGGTCCCGCTGCGTATAGGGTGTCGGACGCTGCTGCTCGTGCCCCGTTCGTCGTCCGAGAACGCTGCGCAGCCGGAAGATCAGAAACCCTGCAATCAGGGCAAAGATCAGGATGTCTATGAAAACCAAGCCGTCGCCCATCACTCATTCGCCGTATCGCTAATTCCGGCGATACCGCCGGACCAGGCCTGGACGTTCGCCGTCGGCACATTACATGCGAGACCGGCCGCAACCGCCAAGCACAAAAGGCAACGGCGCGCAGTCAGTCAACCCGCGTCGTCTTCCAGCTTGACATAGGTGGTCGCCGCGGGAACGGCAAGGAAAAGCCATGCCCCTGATACTTCTGCTTGCCTTCATAGGCATCCCAATCGCCGAAATTGCCGGATTCATCGTCGTCGGCCGCGAAATCGGCCTATGGCCGACCCTGGGGCTGGTGGTCGCGACGGCCATGATCGGCACGTTCCTGCTGCGGCAGCAGGGCGTGGCAACCCTGCGGCGCGCCGAAGCTGCCATCGCCCGCGGCGAACCGCCGGCGGGGCCGCTGTTCGATGCCGCGTGCCTGCTGGTTGGCGGTGCCCTGTTGCTGACGCCTGGCTTCCTGACCGATGCCCTGGGTCTGTCGCTGATGATACCGGCCTTACGTGCCTGGATCGGGCGGGGCCTGTGGGCCATGCTGCGCGGCCGCGTCCAGATGCAGACCTGGCCGTCGGGCCGGCCACCCCAAGGCCCGACGCATCCCGGCAGCACGACGATCGACGGCGACTACCGCGAGGCCGGCGCGGACCAACCGGATGTCGACGACAGAGACATGCCGCCGGTCGATCGGTCACAATGGCGGCCGAGCCGCGGGGACCGGGATCAATAGGCGCCCCGTCGCGGTTGTCGAAGCGAGGCCGCCCGTGCTAGCCAGAAGCACCGCGAGACCTGCGGATCGAGTTTCCCGGAGACAGCGATGAGCGATACGCCCGAGACGCCGCCGGCCGGCGCGGGTGGCCCCGACGGAGCGGCGCAGCCGAAGTCGACCGTGCCCCCGCTGCAGATCACGGCGCAGTACATCAAGGATCTCTCGTTCGAGAATCCGAACGCCACGACGGTCCTGACGCAGCGCGGGCAGCAGCCGCAGGTAAGCGTCAATGTCGACGTCCGGACCAACGCGCTGGCCGGCAACACCTATGAAGTCGTGCTTCACCTTCGCGGCGACGCGAAGAACGGCGACGTGCAGGCCTTTCTGATCGAGCTCGACTACGGCGCCATCGTCACAATCGGGCCGGAGGTGAACAAGCAGCAGACGGCACTGCTGCTGTCGATCGAGGCGCCGCGGCTGCTGTTCCCGTTCGCGCGCGCCATCGTTGCCGAAGCAACAAGGGATGGCGGTTTTCCGCCGCTCTATGTGCAGCCGATCGACTTTGTCGCCATCTTCCAGCGCCAGATGAAGGCCTTGCAAGAGCGCATGCAGGCTTCAGCGGCAGGCACCGACGATCAGGAAGGGCCTGCGACCGTCAATTGACGCGGGCGGTGCTGGCGCGGCGTTTTTGCTGTTTCCGCCCGCTGCCTCTCGGTCTCTCGTGAAGACCGAGAACTGTTTTTACTACTCATAGTCGAAATGAAACCGATGGCGATCGCAACATCGGAGCGATAGGCTACTGCCGTCTGCGCGGCTGGCCTGACCGATTCGCGACGGCGAGTCGGTCGGCGTATCGCGGCTGTGCGACAACACGAGGCGTAAGGCAGGCGGTCGCTGGCGACACAGTCTTTGCCGGAACCGTACAAGGCCACCAAATCAATAAAGTCCGGGTACGGGAGGACCCAAGCGATGATCGGCACGATCGTGAAGCGGATCAGCGCTATCGCGTGCACGTTCGTGGCATTGGCCGGGCCGCAGCCCGCGCAGGCGGAGCACATCATTCTGCAGTCGACGACGTCGACTCAGAACTCAGGGTTGTTCGATCACATTCTGCCGATCTTCACGGACGCGACGGGCATCGAGGTGCGCGTGGTTGCCGTCGGCACCGGACAGGCCATCCGCCATGCGCAGAACGGCGACGGCGACGCGCTGCTGGTGCACGATCGTGTGGCGGAAGAGGCCTTCGTGGCCGAGGGCTATGGCGTCGCCCGCCATGACGTGATGTACAACGATTTCATCATCGTCGGCCCGGCTGGCGATCCTGCCGGCATCGCGGACTTCGCCGACGCCGCCGAAGCCCTGACGGCGATCGCTGAGGCAGAGGCGCCCTTTGCCTCCCGCGGAGACGATTCGGGCACGCATCGCATGGAAATGCGGCTGTGGGGCGAAACGGACGTCGACCCCACGCACGCTAGCGGCACCTGGTACCGGGAGCTGGGCGCCGGCATGGGACCGACGCTGAATGCGGCTGTCGGGATGGGCGCCTATGCGCTGACCGATCGCGGAACCTGGATCAGCTTCCTGAACAAGCAGGACCATGCGGTTCTGCTGGAGGGCGATGAGCGGTTGTTCAACCAGTACGGCGTTGTTGCCGTCAATCCGGACCGGCATCCGAATGTGAAGTACGACCTTGCAGAACAGTTCGTAGACTGGCTCACGGGCCCGGACGGTCAGGCGGCGATCGGCAGCTACCGACTGGACGGCCAGCAACTTTTTTTCCCCAATGCTCAACCTTAGATTGTGTCGAGCAGAGCGAAACCCGGCGGGCTACCCTCGCGACTCGTCAACAAAGTCGGTTTTCGCTCCGCTCTAACCGACCCAGACGACAGGGTTCGTTCAAACCGTCAGCCGCTGCGCTTCCAGATGGGGTCGGACAATTTCGCCAGGAACGCCTCATGGGCCGCCAGTTCCTCCGCCGACGGCGCATGCGGCCGGGGGGGCCGGTGTGGGCGGGCAACGGCGGCGGCAGCCGCCCCGCCAGCCCGCTGGGCGTCCAGCACCAGCCCAGGTTGACGGCCGCCCCGCAGCTCCAGATAGACCTCCGCCAGAAGCTCGGCATCCAAGAGAGCGCCGTGCAGCGACCGCCGGGAGGTGTCGACGCCGAATCGGGCGCAGAGTGCATCCAGGCTCGCCTGGGCGCCGGGATAGCGCTGGCGGGCCAGCACCAGTGTGTCGATGGCGCGGTCCGCCGCGATTTCGGGCAGGCTCAGGCGCCGCAGCTCCATGTTCAGGAAGCCCATGTCGAACTTGGCGTTATGGATCACCAACGGCGCATCGCCGATGAAGTCCAGGAAGTCGCCGGCGACCTCCGCGAAGACCGGTTTGTCCGAAAGGAATGCGTCCGTCAGCCCGTGAACGCTTTCCGCACCAGCGGACATGGCCCGCTCTGGGTTGATGTAACGGTGGAAGGTGTTGCCGGTGGGCACCAGATGGGCGAGTTCGATGCACCCGACTTCGACGAGCCGGTCGCCGCCCTCAGCTTCAAGGCCCGTGGTCTCAGTATCGAGGACGATTTCGCGCATGACGCCTCTCCCGGAAGGTGTCGGGCGGCCAGGCGGATCCCGGTCGCCTGCGAAGCCGGCGCAGCTTCGATCTTAGTGCACGGAAGGTGACGGCACGCCCCAGCCCCGTGGGCACGACGGCATCGGCCCGACGGCGCTTTTCCGCGTCCGGCATCTGTCGCTTCAAAATGGCCTCAAGCCGCTGCACCGTCATGCCGGGTCGGGCCAGGACACGTTGACGCTGTACCAATCGGGACGCGCTGACCACCAGCACATGGTCGACACTGCCCCGGCGCCCCGCCTCGAACAGAAGCGGAATGTCCAGCACCGCGACACCCCCGCGCCGACGGGCAACGCGCTTTACGAACCGATGGCTGTCGGCCCGCACCAGCGGATGCAGAATGGCCTCCAACGCCTTCAGCCGGGCTGTGTCCGCGAACACCAGCGCACCCAGGAGACGCCGATCGACCGCACCATCGTGCACCACCTCCGGGAAAGCGGACGCAATCGCCGGCAGGGCCGCGCCATCGGGCCCCATCAGCCGATGCACGGTGGCGTCACTGTCATGCACCGGCACGCCAAGCGTCCGCAGCATCCCGGCCGCCGTGGACTTGCCCATGCCGATGGAACCGGTGAGGCCGAGGATCAGCATCAGCCGCGATCGGCCAGCACGGCGATCCGCAAGGCTTCGTCGACCACCGGATCGATCCCGAACCACGCCGCGAAAGACGGCCGTGCTTGGTGCAACAGCATGCCCAGTCCGTCGACCACCGGATGTCCTCGCGCACGGGCAGCCCGCAGCAGCGGCGTTTCCAGCGGCACATAGACGATGTCGTAGACGACGGCATCGACCGGCGCCGTCTCCAGTGGCAGGTCGAGTGGCTCTTGCCCCGCCATACCCTGCGTCGTCGTGTTGACGATCAGGCTGACATCCTCCAGTGCTTCGGCCCGGTTTGCCCAATCCTGGATCCGTAAGGGGCCGCCGAGGTTCTGGGCCAACTGTTCGGCACGCGAAACCGTACGGTTGACCAGCCGGATTTCCGGCACGCCCGCATCCGCCAGAGCAACCAGGATAGCGCGCGACGAGCCGCCGGCGCCGATGACGACCGCCGGGCGGTCGGCCGGTGACCAGGCTGCGACGGTATCGCGGAGATGCGCCAGGAAGCCGAAGCCGTCGGTATTAGATGCTGCGATCCCGCCGTCATCGCCGACTACGAGCAGGTTGGCGGCGCCAATGCGGGCCGCCGTCGGATCGACAGTGTCGGCGAGTTCAAGCGCCGCTTCCTTGTGGGGCACGGTCACGTTGACGCCGGCAAAACCGAGGGCCGATAGGCCACGCACCGCTGTCGGCAGCATGTCGGGTGGAACTGCAAGCGGAACGTAGGCGCCGTCGACGCCATAGCGCGCCAGCCAATGACTGTGCAGCTGCGGTGACCGGGAATGTCGGACCGGCCATCCGATGACACCGGCTGTACGTGTTGCACCCGTCGTCATCACGTCGTCAGCAGTCCCGCGCCGCGCAGATAGGCCAGAACCGGCAGCAGCGGCAGCCCCAGGATCGTGAAATAGTCACCTTCGACCCTTGCAAACAGCTGCGCGCCCAATCCCTCGAGCTGATAGCCGCCGACCGACTGAAGCGCCGCGTCACCAACGGTGCCGAGATAGTCCGCCAGGAAGGCGTCGGTGAAGGGACGCATCGTCAGTCGGGCGCGATCGATGCCGTGCCAGACACGCTGGCCATCGCGCACAGCCACGGCCGCAGAGATCAGCTCATGCTTCTTACCGCGCAACTGACCAAGTTGCCGCCGGGCAGCGTCAAGATCCTCCGGCTTGTCCAGCCAATCTCCGTCGCAGACCAGCATCTGGTCCGCACCGAGCACAAGTTCGCCGCGGCGGCGGGCGCTGATACGCTGCGCCTTCAGTTCCGCCAGGGCCTCTGCCGTCTGCGCAGCGTCAGCGCCTTCCGCGCGCAAGGCCAGTTTAACTTCAGTCTCGTCGACGGCCGCCGGTACCGCTGTAACCTCGACACCAGCACCCTGTAGCAGCGCCAGCCGAGCCCGGCTGGCGGACGCCAAAACGATCCCGGTCATGCATCCTGTCGCGCGCGGCGCCGTGACATGAGGGAGAGAATTTCCGCCGCCGTTTCCTCAATCGCCCGGTGGCTGACATCAATGATCGGCCAGCCGTGCCGCAGATAGTAGCGCCGGGCCTCGCGTACCTCGTCCCGCACGGCCTCCGGGTCGTAGTAGGAACTCGCTTCTGTCTGGTGCAGCGATCGCAGGCGATTGCGGCGGATCTCCACCAGCTGGTCGGGATCCTTGGTAAGCCCGACGATCAGGGGGCGCTTCAACTCCCCCATCTGCTCCGGCATGGGGCAATTGGGCACGAACGGTACGTTTGCCGCCTTGATACCGCGGTTGGCCAGATAGAGGCAGGTCGGCGTCTTCGATGTGCGCGAAACGCCGACCAGGATGACGTCAGCGGCATAGAGATTATCGGTCGACTGGCCGTCATCCTGGGTCAGCGCGAATTCCATCGCATCCATGCGGCCGAAATAGGCGGCGTTGATGGCATGCTGATAGCCAGGACGGCTCTGGCTCTCCACCCCGAGATGCTGCGCCAGGGATCCGATGATCGGGTCAAGCACAGAGACGATCGGCACCTCGAGCGACACGCAGACCTCATGCAGGCGCCGGCGCAGCCGTTCGTCGACCAGCGTATAGACGACGACGCCGCGGTACTGCTCAATCTCCTCGATCACCATGTCCAGCTGCGCATCGCTGCGGACCAGGTTCCAGAAGTGCTCGACGGGCACGACGCCCTCGAACTGCGCAAGGCAGGCGCGGGCGACACTGTGAATCGTCTCGCCCGTGGCGTCGGAGACCAGGTGCAGGTGAAAGCTTGTCGGCTTAGTCATGGCCCGCCAGTTCTAGCAACCTCGTGCAACGCTGTGTGGAAAAATGCACCGGTTACCCACAGCCACGACGGCCCTGTGATTCACTCCACAGGCAAGATCCATCGGCCAACAGGGTTCAGCGGCATTTTGCAGCGCCGTTTAGGATCATCCACAGGAACCGCAGACACGGGCGGCGGCGGAATGCTATCAGACATTCTGTCCACAGGGGATCACCAAGGACACAGCGCGCAGCTGCGCGTTTTCCCGAAGGTGGCACACGTGGCCCGAAGGATAGAACCCCGACGGGGATAAGTTCGCACGACGATAGGATCCCCGGTTTCCACAGGGCCTGTTACAACAACATAATCCCTTAACTCTTCTTTAATCTAACTGATTGGGACACAGAGACCGTGGATCGATCCGACGAAGACGCTTGCCGTAAACCGATCCTGGATGCGCTTTCAGGCCAGGCATCTGACCGGATCCCCTGTTGGTTCATGCGACAGGCGGGACGGTATCTGCCGGAGTACCGGGAGCTGCGCTATCAGACGGGCACCTTCCTGGATACCGTGTTCAACCCGGAAGTGGCAGCGGAGATCACGTTGCAGCCGGTGCGCCGGTTCTCCATGGATGCCGCCATCCTGTTTTCCGATATCCTGGTGATCCCCCACGCGCTCGGGCAGACAGTGGAGTTCGTCGAAGGGGAAGGGCCGCAGCTTGGGGCGTTGGACGTGCAGCGCGATCTAGGCCTTCTGGACACGTCACGGCTGCATGCTCGGTTATCGCCCATCTACGATACCATGGCCCGCGTGGCGGATGGGTTGCCGGCCGGTAAGACAGCGATCGGCTTTGCCGGATCTCCGTGGACGGTTGCCTGCTATATGGTGGAGGGGGGCGCCAGCAAGGATTTTGCCAAGGTCAAACAGGCGGCGTTCGGCAATCCGATGGCCTTTGGCGGGTTGATCGAGATTCTGATCGATGCGACGGCCGCCTATCTGCTGCGGCAGATCGAAGCCGGTGCGGAGGTCGTACAGCTGTTCGACAGTTGGGCCGGGATCCTGCCGGAAGCGGGTTTTGTTCGATGGGTCGTGGAGCCGACGGCGGCGATCGTCGACAGGCTGCGGTCTCAGGCGCCGGATGTACCGATTATCGGATTCCCGCGAGCGGCCGGGCAGCTTTATGACCTGTATGCCGAAGCGGCAGGCGTGGATGCTCTGGGTCTGGATCCGGGGGTTCCGGTGTCTGCGGCCAGACGGCTACAAGCGAAACTGCCGGTTCAGGGCAACCTGGATCCCATTTGGCTCTTGACCGGCGGACCCGGAATGATGGAAGAGGCGCATCGAATCCTAGATGGTCTTTCGTCAGGCCCGTTCGTGTTCAACCTGGGCCATGGCATTCTTCCATCAACACCGCCTGACAACGTCGCCTTGCTGACCGAGCTGATTCATGCTTGGCCGCAGCATTGAGCCGGGGATTGGTTTCTTGTCTTTCCGCACCTAGCTCTCCCTGCATGTCCAAATCATCCCAACGTATCGCAGTCGTGCTGTTCAATCTCGGCGGGCCGGACGGGCCCGATGCGGTGCAGCCGTTTCTGCGCAACCTGTTCAGCGACAAGGCCATCATCCGGATCCCGAATCCGTTCCGCGCGATTCTGGCTAATACGATCGCGCGCAAGCGGGCCCCGGAGGCCACGAAAATCTATGGAGAGATCGGGGGCGGTTCGCCGCTGCTGCCGAACACCCGGGCACAGGCCGACGCGCTGGAAGCGGCATTGCAGGAGATAGGTGAAGTCCGCGTGTTCATTGCCATGCGGTACTGGCATCCGATGACGGAAGAAGCCGTGTCGCAGGTCCAGGATTTCGCGCCGGATCTGATCGTTCTGCTGCCGCTGTATCCCCAGTATTCCACCACAACGACTGCGTCGTCGCTGCGCGTTTGGAACGAAGCGGTTCGGATGTTCCGGCTGCAGTGTCCAACCCGGACGGTCTGTTGCTATCCCTGGGAGGAAGGGTTCATCGCTGCCGTGGCCGACCTGATCCGGCCGCGCTATGACGAGGCGGCGGCGTTCGGACAGCCCCGGATCCTGTTTTCATCCCATGGGCTGCCTGAGCGTGTGGTGAAGGGCGGAGACCCGTACCAGTGGCAGTGCGAGCGCACGGCATATGCCGTGGCCGAGGCGCTGAACATCGACGACCTGGACTGGATCTGCTGCTATCAAAGCCGCGTCGGGCCGCTGAAATGGATTGGTCCGTCAACGGATGATGAGGTGCGCCGGGCTGGCTCCGATGGCGTGCCGATCGTCGTGGTGCCGCTCGCCTTTGTGTCGGAACACTCCGAGACACTGGTGGAGCTGGACATCGAGTACCGGCATCTGGCTGAGGAGTCGGGCGTTCCTCACTTCTCACGGGTGCCTACGGTGGACACGGCCGAGTCTTTCGTCGCTGGGCTAAAGCGGCTGGTAATGATGGCGGTGGACGAGGGTCAGCCGATCGTATCGGGCTGCGGCGAACGTCTGTGCCCGGGCGGCTGGAGCGGATGTCCGATGAGCGGGACCGGTAGGACCTAGCCGGCAGGGAGACCTCTTGTGAGCGACTGGTTGCTGGGCATCTACGACTGGATCGTAGCGTTGCATGTCATCTCGGTCATCGCGTGGATGGCGGGCATGTTCTACCTGCCGCGCCTGTTCGTCTACCACGTGGCGGCAGCGCCAGGTTCGGAGACGTCGGAAACGTTCAAGGTGATGGAGCGCAAGCTGTTGCGCATCATCATGAATCCGGCAATGGCCGCGACGTGGATCTTCGGGCTCTTGGCACTATGGGCGCTGCCGGCCTGGTTTGCTGAGGGCTGGATGCACGCCAAGCTGATGGCAGTGCTGGTGCTGTCGGCGATGCATGGCGTGTTGGCGCGCTGGTGCCGGGCCTTTGCGGAAGACCGCAACACCCGCTCGGGCCGGTTCTACCGAATGATGAATGAGGTGCCGACGGTGCTGCTGATCGTGATCGTCATCATGGTGGTCGTAAAGCCATTCTGAGGATCGAGTAACCGAATGTATAAGAATTCAGAGGTGAATTGTATGCACGCCGATACGAATGGAGCGGAAATAGGTTAAATTTGTGTCAAATCCCGGATTAAGTATGGCCAGAGGAAGGCGGCGGCGAATGCCGATGGAATAGTTAGCACAGGTTACCCGAACATGGGAGGAAAAATACCCAATTTGCTGTTTTTGGCATTACAGAAGGGATTGACTTGGTCAGGGTAAATGCCACATCATCTCCCAGTCTGAAGGGTTCTTCCGCAGATTTTCCACACACCGGCGTGGCCGCGTAGTACACGGGGAAGGCGAGTAGGCATTGCCAACCGCCCCCATTCGTCCGCGACGCGCTTTCCCCTCTCCCGTCATAGAGCCCTTGGGGTATCGGGATGCATTTGCAGGAAT
>JANQQD010000050.1 GCA_028285185.1 Anaerolineae bacterium
GATCTATAGCATCAACATAATCGTAATCCAAAATCATAAAAATACCAGCAGGCCCTCGCTGTTCAGGTCCAGCCGGCCGACAGAGACCACGCGGGGCAACTCGGCCGGCAGCTTTTCGAACACGGTAGGCCGGCCTTGCGGGTCGCGCTCCGTCGTCACCAGCCCGGTCGGCTTGTGATAGCGCCAGAGCCGCGTGCGCTCCGGCTCCGGCACCGGCTTGCCGTCCACCAGGATCACGTCGTCCGCCGTCACGGTCACGCCGGGGCCCGACAGGGTCTTGCCGTTCACGCACACGCGCCCGGCGGCGATCCATGTTTCCGCCGTGCGCCGGGAGCACAGGCCAGCCCGTGCCAGCCGTTTGGCGATGCGTTCCCCCTCTCCCGTCACCTGCGGCCTGCCCCTGCCTTTCCGGTCATTGCAACGCTTGACGTCGTCTCCGCCGGCCCGCCATGGTCGCCGCCATGCAGGACGACAGCCATCTGATGGCCATGGCTCTGGACGAAGCCCGCCGCGCCGCCGAACGCGGTGAGGTGCCGGTTGGCGCGGTGGTCGTAGAGACCACATCGGGCCACATCCTGGCAACCGCCGGCAACCGCACCGAAGAACTGGCCGACCCCACGGCGCATGCCGAGATCCTGGCGCTGCGCGCCGCCGCGCAGACACGCGGCCGCCCACGCCTGCCGGACTGCACGCTGGTGGTGACACTGGAACCCTGCGCGATGTGCGCCGCCGCCATCAGCTTCGCCAGGATCAAGCGGCTGGTGTTCGGCGCGACCGACCCCAAGGGCGGTGCCGTGTTGCACGGGCCACGGTTTTTTGGGCAGCCGACCTGCCACCATCGGCCTGAGGTCATGCATGGCACCGGTGCAGAGGACGCGAGCACACTGCTTCGTGCCTTTTTCCGGGCTCGGCGCGGATCCGAGCGAACCCAACATCGCCCATCGCCAGAGGCCCTGGAGAAGGATCTCTAGAGGGATCCGCCATCTCCACTCGGGAACATACTGACGGCGCACCGGCAGGCCTTGTTGCGCCCGGATGTCGCAGGTCTCTGCACCTATCTTGACACTGTCAAGTTGCACGCTGTAGCAGCTTGACAGTGTCAAGATCAGGCCATGCCAAGGCTGCTATCGAGACCTGTCCGAGCAACCACGGAACAGGCGATCAGCCAGAGTCGCGCTGATTCAGAGACCGTGATCGCAGGACATCAACTCGCTGACCCGTAAAGAGGCCGACCCATCGTCCGGATCGACGGCCACCGAGCGCATCGTGTGCGCAGCCCACGGTGGTCCGGTCGGCGTCACCAAGGAGATCGAACTGATGCTGAGAACGCTCGCCGCGGCAGCCATGCTCGCGATAGCTCCCGTGCTTTCCCTCTCCGCACAAGAGACGGAGCCCGATCATGAGGGTGGCTTGAGCGGCTTCGGCGCCCTTGGGATTGGTGTGGCCCCGGACTATGAAGGCTCAGACGACTACACGATCGTTCCGCTGCCGATCGCCCGGGTCGAGTATGGCGGCGTCGGGCTGGAGATCGAGGGCCTCGGCGGGCGCGTCGACGTCTCACCTTTCGAGGACATCGGATTCGGCCCCACCTTCAACTTCCGCATGGGACGCGACGATGTGGACGACCCCCAGGTGGACGCCCTGGAGGATGTCGACGATGCGGTCGAACTCGGCGCGTTCGTGCGCTTCGGCCAGCCCGTGGGGCTGGCGAGCCGGGATGAGCTGGTGCTGCGCCTGGACTTTCTTGCGGACGTCGCCGATGGCCACTCGGGCATCCTGGCCTCGGCCGGCGCCGCCTACACTTTCCGGCCCATCGACGATCTGGGCCTGACATTCGGGACATCGGCGACCTGGATGAGTGGCGACTATGCCGACGCATTCTTCACGGTCACGCCTCAGGGAGCCGCTGCGTCGGGGTTGGCACCGTTTGACGCCGAGTCCGGCATAAAGGATGTGGGGCTGAACCTGCTGGCCACCTATTCCCTCAGCGAGAGCTGGGGCCTTCTTGCGACGGCATCGACCACATTCCTTGTGGGCGACGCGGCCGACAGCCCGGTGGTCGAGGACGCGGGATCTTCCGTGCAGTTCTTCGGAGGGCTGGCAGTGACTTACAGCTTCTGAGGTCCCGCCGCGGGCCTCAGGCTCTCTGCCAACTGGCCAAGCAGCCGCCGGAATCGCTCGTGGCGCGCCTCGTCGCTCATCGCTGCGACGTTCCCGCGGCGCCGCATCGCAAACAGCGCGGCCAGACCGTGAGTCGTCGCCCAGATCAGCGAACAGGCATCGTCGATCGCCGACGGATCGTCGCCGGTATCGCCGACGACCGCCTGCACACTCGATTGCAGCAAGGCGAACGAAGCCTCGGCACGCTGCCTGAGTGCGGGGTGGTCGCATTCGGGCCGCTCTGACGCAAACTGCAGGCTGAAGAGTTCCGGATTGGCTTCCGCATAGTCGATGTATCCCATGCCGATACCGACAAGCTTGGAGACCGCGTCGGGGCCCGCGGCCTCCGCCGCGCTCTCCATCGCCTTGAGGAACCGTTCGAAGGAGAGCGTGGCGAGCGCCGTCAACAGGCCGTCGACGTCGCCGAAATGGTGCGCCGGAGCGGCGTGACTGACCCCCGCCCGCCGCGCGACACCGCGCAGTGAGAAATGCTCTACCCCCTTCTCCACCAGTTCCGCTTCCGCCGCCGTCAGCAGCGCGGAATGCAGATTGCGGTGATGATAGCCCTCGTGACGCGACATGGTGCCTTGTCGCCCACTGCGATGGACATGTTCAAGCGTCCACTGGCCGGCAGTGCACCGAAGCAATCCAGTCTCCGTGCCCGGACCGGTTTCGACACCAACGGCGTGGACTGTTGCTGGTTAGCGCAGCCGACCTGTGCTGTTCTGAGCACCGATCGTCATGATGACAGGAGCGCCCATGACCACGGGGACACACGCCTACGAACCCGACCCGCGCAACGACGGCATCCTGATCTCCGTGAACGGCGAACTCGTCCCCCGCGGGCGGGCGGTCGTTTCGGTGTTCGACAGCGGGTTCGTTCTGGGCGATGGGGTGTGGGAAGGCCTTCGGCTGCACAACGGGCAGTTGGCCTTTGCCGAGGCGCATCTCGACCGACTCTATGAAGGGGCCAAGGCGATCGATCTCGATATCGGTATGGAGCCCGCAGAGCTGGCCGCGGAGATCCTGCGCTGCACCGCTGCCAACGAGATGACGGACGATGTGCACATCCGCTTGATGGTCACACGCGGGGTGAAGGCCACGCCCTATCAGGACCCGCGGGCAACGGTCGGCGGGCCCACGATCGTGATCATTCCGGAATACAAACGACCGAAGCCAGACCTGGCGGAACACGGCATACGTCTGTTCACGGTGCATGTCCGGCGCGGGGCACCGGATGTGCAGGACCCGAAATGGAACAGCCACAGCAAGCTGAACTGCATCGCGGCCTGCATCCAGGCCACCAAGGCCGGCGCGGACGAAGCGCTGATGCTGGACCCCGATGGGTTCGTCGCCACCTGCAATTCCACACACTTCTTCATCGTGCGCAAGGCAGAGGTCTGGACGTCCACCGGCGACTATTGCCTGTTGGGCATCACACGGGCGAATGTGCTGGAGCTCTGCCATCGCCACCATCTGCCGGCCTTTGAGAAGCGGTTCTCGCTGACCCAGGTCTATTCGGCGGACGAGGCGTTCGTGACCGGTACCTTCGGCGGACTGGTGCCGGTGGCGGAGGTGGACGGTCGCCGCATCGGCGACGGCACGGCTGGCCCCATTACCCGCAGCCTGCAGCAGTACTATGCCGCACTGCTGGAAGAGGAGTGCCCGCCGGCATGACGGGCATTCGCATCGCCATGTGGTCGGGGCCGCGGAACATCTCCACAGCCATGATGCGGTCGTTCGGCAACCGGCCGGATACGACAGTGGTCGACGAGCCGTTCTATGCCGTCTATCTGGCGGCGACCGGCATCGACCATCCGATCAGAGAGCAGGTGCTCGCGACGATGCCGACGGATTGGCGGGTCGTGGTCGACCGGGTCACCGGCCCGATTCCCGATGGGCGCACCGTCTTCTATCAAAAGCACATGACGCACCATCTGCTGCCGGAAGTCGGCCGTGGATGGCTGACCGGCCTGCGCCATGCCTTCCTGATCCGCGAGCCCGCCGCCGTCCTGGCCTCTTACCTGCGCAAACGGTCGGAGGTCACGCTGGATGACACGGGGCTGCCGCAGCAACGTACGCTGTTTGATTACCTTTGCGAAACGACGGGAACAGTTCCGCCGGTGGTCGACGCCGCCGATGTGCTGAGGCACCCGGAAGCCATGCTTCGCAGCCTCTGTGCGGCTCTCGATATCCCCTTCCATCACGCCATGCTGTCCTGGCCGCCGGGCACCCGGCCAACCGACGGGGTCTGGGCTCCGCACTGGTACCACGCCGTCGAGCAATCGACGGGCTTCGCCCCCTACCGGCCCGACAACGAAGTCTTGCCGGACCACCTGAAAGCATTGGCAGACCAGTGCCGAGGGTTCTATGACGGCCTCCACGGCCAGCGCCTTCGGCCCGATGATCCGTCGTTGGCTGCTGTAGTCGTGGACTGATGCGCAGGCCTATTGGGCCGCGCGGACACCGGTGCCCGATCCGCTGGCCGACACCAGTTCGACATCCACGGCGCACATATAGCCGGCACCGCGAATGGTCTTGATGATGCTGGGACGCTTCTGGTTGGCTTCGATCTTCTGACGCAGGCTCACGATCAGCACGTCGATGCTGCGGTCGAACGGATGGTGGTCACGCCCGGCAACGATGTCCAACAACTGCTCCCGGCTCATCACCCGCTTCGCCCGGCGCACCAGCGCCACAAGAAGCTTGTGCTCCGCCGTCGTCAGCGGGACTTCGTGGCCCGAGACGTCCCGGAGCGTGGGCGCCTCAAGATCCACTTCCCATCCTGCGAACCGGGCGATCACCGGGGCATCGCCGGTCGTGACCCGCTGGCCCGCCGCCCGCCGGCGCAGCACACTGCGCACCCGCGCCAGCAGTTCGCGCGTGTCGAACGGCTTCGGCATATAGTCGTCCGCCCCGACCTCCAGCCCGACGATGCGGTCCACCGTGTCGCTCTTGGTCGTCAGCATGATGATGCCGACATCGGACGAGGCACGCAGCTTACGGGCCAGTTCCAGCCCGTCATCACCCGGCAGCAGCAGGTCGAGGATCACCACATCCACGGGCCCAGACTCCACGATCCGCCAGAGCGCAACCCCGCTCGGCGCCGTGCTGACCCTGAAACCCTCGGACGACAGATAACGATCCAGTAGGGTCAAAACCCGCGGATCGTCGTCCACGATAACGATATGGGCGTCCTGCATCTCCTGACTCTCATGCGGATCCCGCCAACACGCCTTCAACATCATTATCGGCCCGCGCAAGCGAAATCGCTGCCTATAGGTTTCCCACGACACGGTCTTCAATACAATGGCGAAGATTCGTCAAAGTCGACATCCGACTGGAATAGTCGGCGCCGCGCCGATATTTAGGAACCTTAGGAACTCGCCAGAACTGTCCGGGCCCCAATTGCCGGTCGATGATTGCATATCTCAGAGTATTGCGTTGTAATCGCGTACCTAGATTGATGCAATACCGGGTGAGGCCGGATCTCGTGATCGTGACTGGCCGTTGGTGGGGGAGCTACCTATACCGGTTGCTCAGCAATGCGGGGGACCGGCCCTGATCACGAGGGCCTCCACGACTTACCCGATGATGGACGATCGCCAAGAGCACACACGGCCGGCCAGGCCCGAAACGGCGGGGGCGTTGGACGCCAATGAGCGCTCGGCGCCGCAGAGTCTGCAGCAGGTCGGCGAGCCGCAGCTTCAGGATTTCCTGGCGCTGGCGACAGACGGATTCTGGGAGCGGGATTCTGACCTGCGGTTCACCTTTGTCTCGCCGGCGGTCGTTTCGATGGTCGGCCAACGCGCGGAGTCGCCGCTGGGCCGACGGGAACCCGAGATCGACGGCGCCGCCTTTCCCGATTGGCCGCGGTTGGAGTCATTGCTGCGCAACCGACAGCCCCTTCGCGGCATGCCCTACCGCCTCCGGTCGGCCGACGGATCTGAGACGACCGTTACCGTGAATGCCGACCCGATTGTCGACGACCAGGGTGAACTGTCGGGCTATCGGGGCGTGTTCGCCCGAACGGCGGCACCGTCCGCGGCCCTCGCGGCCGATCAGGCTGACGAGGCCGCACCGGTTACGGAGAGGGACCTGGCCGTGCTGGGACGCGTCGCGGGCGGGCTGGCGCACGAGTTCAACAACCTTCTGACCGTCCTGCATGGCAATCTGCAGCTGCTTCAACTCGAACCGGCGGTCTTGGCGATTCCCGATATCGACGAGGTGCTGGACTGCGCCCTGTCGGCCAGCCGCGAAGGCGCCTGTCTGTCGCGAACGCTGTCGATGTTCACGGCGAACCGGACCATCAGCCTGGCGCCTGTGGACGTGAACGCCTTGCTGACCGACATGCAGGCGATGATGCGCAATGCCTTGAGCGGAGCAGTTGCCGTCGAGCTGATGCTGGACCCATCGGATCCGCTTGCGATGACCGACGCAGCGAAGCTGGAAGCTGCGGTCATGAATCTGGTCAACAACGCGAAGAATGCGATGGCCGATGGCGGGCGCCTGCTCATCAAAACGACGTGTCACGCCGGGCCCGACCTCCCCGATGGCGGGACATCGGCGACGCCGGAGAACGCCGTCGAGATCACCGTGCAGGATGACGGTGTCGGCATGACCCCGGATGTGTTGGCCCGAGCCACCGAACCGCTCTTCAGCGTGAAGACGGGCGGCAGGCGGCCGGGCCTGGGCCTGAGCATGGTTGATCGGCTTTTGCGCGCATCCCACGGGACGATGACCATCGTCAGCGCGCCGGGGGAAGGTACGACGGTCAGGATGATGCTGCCGCAAGCCCCTGCGACCGAGGCGTGACGCCGGCGTCAGGCGACCTGGACGTCGGGATGGCCGGCAGCCTCGACGGCACGCCGCAGTTCCCGTGTCAGGATGCCCACATCCAACGGCTTGGGCAGGCTGGCGCTGACCGGTATTCCCAGGTCCTGGGCCAGGGCTCGCGCTGTGGCCATTCTCTCGGCATCGGCACCGCTGATCAGGACCAGTACGGGCATCGGCCTGCTGCGATCCTCAGCCAGCGTCCGGATCACGTCCCCGCCGTTCCTGTGGCCCAGCACCATGTCGACAACGACCACGGTCGGCCATTCTTCCTGGCAGACCGGCTGAACCTGCTCGTCGTCCATGAGGATCTCCGCAGCAAAGCCCAGTCGGCGGGCAACCCTGCCAATCAGCCGGCCAATGCGCGGATCATCATCGACAATGAGCAGCCGTGGACGTTCCATGATCCCCTCCGCTCATCATCCTCGGGTGTCGCGTCCAAACCAAAGGACACCCGCCTTTCCTTAGTCTGTCAGTCTGAGGCTCCACGGTTAATCTATGATTTCTAATCAAAGCAATTATGTAAGTGACTGTAAGCTCTTGTTCCGGTTGCGATGACGCTTCCCTCCGGCCGGTCTTACAGCGCGGCAAGCAACCGAAACCGCAGGGCGCCACGACGCTTCCGGCGATGCCGACGGCATGCTAGCGTCCGCAAGTGTTTAGCCGGATGGGGCCGCGATGCGGATTGCAATAGTGTCGGTTACCGCTGCTGTAGGCCTGTCGGTCGGTATGGCGACACATGCGCCGGCACAGACGATCGGACAACAGCTTGCCGGCGTTGACGAACTGACGGTCGTCGTCGCGCAGCTTGGCGACCGCGAACAGGCTTGCGGTCTGAAGGAAACGACGATCCGCGCCACCGCACAGAACTTCTTGCTGACCAACGATTTTACGCTCGCCAACGAAAGCAGCATCAACCTGCTGATCGAAGTCAGCTCTCTTGCCGACGACGATGCGGACCGGTGCTTCTCCGGCATCCAGACATACGTCTACCGAACGGCCGACTACTATCGTGAGACGGACCGACAGGTGGTCGAAGGTTTTATTCTGTTGTGGAGCGACTTGCGCCTGGCGACGTCGACCGTCGACCAGCATCCGGTGTTTCTGATCGGCCAAGTCCAGAACCAGCTGGAGCTGTTTCTCGATGACCTTCGGCGGGACAACACGCCGCTCTAGGCGTGTCATCCTGGGCGCCGGGCTGGCCGCACCGCTGGCCGCGGCCGGCTGTGACAGCTTCTCAGGCCTGCTGACGGCGCCGGCGGACCTCGAGGTGCTGGAATGGTCGCTGGAACGCCGCGGCGCGGCCCTGGAGCTCACCGGCCGCCTGCGCAACCTGCAGCCGCGGAACATCCGACAGGTCGTCGTCGAAGCGGTGTTCTTCGACCCCTCCGGCACGTATCTGGGCTCGGTGATGGCCAGAACGCCGGGGAACTCGCTGCCGGCCGGTGCCATAGCGTCCTTCTACGGCCTTCGCCCTTATGACCAGCGGATGCACCAGCCGGAGATGCTGTTCCGAAAGGCGGACGGCACGCTGCTGGTCGCTAGGATGGCGGGGGACGGTGGCTAGGCGGGGTATGGTGAGTAGGCTCGGCATCGTGTTGGCCGGTGCGGCAGCAGTCTGGCTGGGCGCCTGCGCCCTTCCGACAGACATTACGGGCCATTGGGCGGAAGCAGGCGCCTGCGAGGGCCAACAATGGTACTTCCGGGACGGCGAGGTGTTCCTGACCTATCCCGGAAATGTCCGCGGCGGTCTCGCCGTTACGACCGGCGAGGTCAGAACCCGTTGGGGCATCTATGAGCCGCGCGAAGACGGCAGTGTGCTGCTGCGCCGTCCGGCACCCGGCGGCAGAGAGATCCTGCTGAAATGGGTCCCGCAGGAAGACGGCAGTGTGATGATGGAGCTTTACGAACCCGGCGGCACGCGGCGGCAGGCCATCGCCCAGAGGTGCTTCTGACCGCCGTCCCTCAGCCTGCCTCGCTGCAACGCACCGTAATCAGCGTGACATTGTCCTTAGCACCGCGCGTGAGAGCCAGGTCGAGGAGCGATGAGGCCGTCCCCTCGACAGAGCCCGCCTCCAATGCCGCGGCAATCTCGTCATCCTCGACCATCCGGTTCAGACCGTCACTGCACAGCAGGAATTGGTCTTCCGGGTTCAACCGGCTCTGGCGCACCTCCAGCTGCAGGTCGTCCCCGGCGCCGACGGCCCTGGTGATCACGTTGCCCCGCGGATGGGTGCGCGCCTCTTCAGGCTTCACCAGCCCGAGATCGACCAGTTCCTGCACATAGGAGTGATCGTGCGAAATCTGGGTCAACTGCCCTTCGCGCCATAGGTAGAGACGGCTGTCGCCGGCCCAGGCGCAGGCGAAATGCCCGTTGAACACCATCAAGACCACGACCGTGCTGCCGATGGCCGCGATGTCCTGTTCCATCGCGCTCGCCCGCAGTTGGGCATGAACGCCGTGCAGCTGATTCTGGACATCGGCCAGGAACCCGCCGGCCGTGTCCGGCATCTCGATCTCGCTAAGCGCGGAGACGATCGCCTGGCTGGCCACATCGCCGGCGTCATGCCCGCCCATACCGTCGGCAACGACCCAAAGCCCGAGATCGGGCCGTGCAAGGCATGCATCCTCGTTCAGCGAACGCTTGCAGCCCACATGGGACCTGGTCGCAGTCTCGTAATGGAAGCGGCTACCCGACATCGCCCCGGCTCCCTGCGGGTTCGGCGGGCGGCGACGGGCCTTCGACCGGATGGCGGCCACCCCAGCCCCATTGCCGCCAACGGCCGTCCAGAAACGCGGTGAACGCCGTCTCCGGCGGCAGGCCCAAAGCCGTCACCATACAAGGCGGCACTCGGTCGGAGCCGGACGTCCACCAAAGGCTGTACTCGCTTCGGGCCGCGGCAAAGATCTGATGCACCAGGTCGGGATAGCCGGCCAGCACATCACCCGACGGCCCGAGATGAACGGCCAACCCGCCATGCACCGGGTCGGCGTCGGCGACCGCCTGAGGCCCGGCTGCGGAGGCATATCCCGGAAGCCCGAGTTCTTGCAGACGCTGGTCGAACTGCGCCAGTTCGAACCGGTCTTCCAGCGACGTCAGGACCAAGGCCTCCAACCGCTGATACCAGAGCCGCCCCCCCAGCGGCAGCGCTGCCGGATTCTCGCAGCCCGGCAGAAGGGCTGCCAGCACGAACGGAAAATACCGGCCGACCCTGTCGACGCTGGGCATCATCACGCCGGCTGCGGGGCTGTGCCCGCACACGCCCGCCGACAGCGCAAAGTTCCAGACCGGGCTGGTCAGATAGGTATCTAGCCACGCGTCCTGCAAATGTTCCCGGCTCTTTGTGATCGCCGCCTGCAGCCACGGATCCCAGACATCGAGAAAGCTGCGCGGCAGCCGGTGACTGACGAAATCGCCTTTGACCGGGACCTTGCCGTAGAAGCCCGCAGCGGTGTCGGTACCGTTGGTCATAGCGACTCCGGACAACGAAAGGCCGACAGATCTTCCAGACCGAACGGATTGACGACGCTGTTCGGGCGCAGCTGGAAGGTGGCGCTCCGTCCGCCGACGACCAGAGTGAAGTTGAACCGGTCCGTGCCCGGCACGCCGCGATCGATCACCGACTGATCCAGCATCCGGAACCAGGCCCAGGGCCCCTGCACGGAGGCTGAGCTTGGCTGGTTGCTGGCCGGGCTGAAGGTGATGCGCGACTGATTGGGGGTCACCGTTCCGGGCCAGGTCATCGGTGTCAGGGCCAGTTGGGGCGGGCCGTGGCGATAGACGACCTGCTGTCCGTCCACATCCAGCACCACCTGGGTCGCGTCATCGTCCAGCTCCACCGGAATGACGCTGAAGCCGACAGTGACGCCGCCGCCATTGCCGGAAAAGAAGGCATCGCGGATCCGGGATGCGCGTTCGAACTCGGCCAGCACATCTTCGGGGATGCCGAGATCGACGTTGCGCACATCACGCCACTGCCACGGCGTCTCCAGGGTGTTGACGAAGGATTCCAGGTTGTCCTTGAAGAACTGGTCCAGCAACCCGCCCGGGCCGAACACGGTCGTGAAATCGTCCAGCGTCATCTCGGTGATGCTGTCGGCATAGACCGGATAACGGTCCCTGACCGCGGTGTTGCAGACCGGCACCACCTCCGACTGCCAGAGGGCGTCCAGCTGGCCGCGGGCGCCGCCGACCGTGATCGCGGCGCTGGCGCGCGCGACCGATGCCACCATCTCGTTGATCGGCTCGGGCAGCCGGGCCGCTTGGCTCAGCAACTCCTGCGTCGCGTCATCGTCGGTGCCGGTGATGGCATCCAAGAGCGCCCCGCCCTGATCGCCGGCGAAGGCCGCCTGGTTGAGCTGGGTATAGACCCGGCCAAGCGACGTGATCAGGTCGTCGACCGGCGCGGGCGCACCATCCAGGCCCTTCACGAACTCATGCAGAGCCGCAAAACGGTCGTCGATGAACTGCCCCGGAGGCGGTGGATCGTCGCCACCACCGCCAGCCCCGGCGGCGATCCGCGCGATGCGCTGGGCGCGCGTGAGCTGCGGGCTACGCACCAGTTGCTGCGCGGTGGCTGCACCGTCGGCAGCATCCTCCGCGGACGGCGCGGCGCCTTCCGGCGCCGCGGTCAGCGTGGTTTCGGTCGCGATCCCCGTCAGCAGGTTCTTCAACGGCGAGTTGGCGCCCGACAGGATGTTCAGCACATCCGTGGCATTCTCAAGATTGCGGAACGGGACGATCGACAGGTCGGACAGGATGCCCTGCCATTTCTGGGCATATTCGTCGAGATAGAGCGCCGTCACGTCGCGCTGCAGCAGGCCCAGTTGGCGGTCGTCCACCTCGATTGGGCCGCCCAGCACCCAGCTGTCGCTGGCGATCTCCTCCGACACTTCCAGGACCCGCGGCAGCAGCACATCGTGGAAGCCGTCATAGGTCCAGAAGCCGGGCACGCCCTCAGACAGGGGCCTGCCCGACCGCCGCCGGATCACCTGGGACGTCGACGAGCCGCCGGCATCGATGATCCGCCATTCCGGAAGGTTGCGGGCCTCCGGGCTGGCCCGCAGGATGGCATAGGCGCGCGCACCCAGCGGCTGCAGCGCCAACTGCCGGCGGGCATCTTCGATCAGACGCGTGTCCAGCCCGATCTCCGGCAGCTCGGCGCTCCACAGCTGCGGTTCCAGCAGCGTGTCGAGGTGCCCCTCCAGCGCCTGCCGCCCGGCCTCGTTGCGCGAACCCGGGAAGGTGCTCTCCCAGTCGGCCGCCATCCAGTCGACCACGAATTGCCGGTCGAGATCCTCCGGCCCCTGATTGCCGAGCACGAGATAGACCTTGAGCGCCTGATAGAGCACCTGGAACTGCTGCTGCGCCCGGTCGGAAGAGCTGTCGGTCTGCTGTTGCAGTGCCTGGGTGGCGTTGCCGATCTGCTGTTCCAGCCGCAGCAGCACCCGCGGCAACAGCATGACATCGAGCGCCCGCCGATAGGTGGTCACGGCCGGGGCACCGACCTTGTTGCCCTGATAGAGGCCGAGCGTCATGTCGATGGGCGGGCCGCCGGCCACCTGGGCGGCATACCCGCCGGGCATATCGCGAAGCCGGTTCAGCGCCGGCAAAACGCGCTCGAAATCGGGCTCACTGACCGTCTGCAGCTCAACACCCGCCAGATCGTTGTTGTAGGCTTCCGCAGCAGCGTTCGCGTCGGAGATCAGAGCCCGATTCCGGGTGAAACTGTGCAGCCACGCGGCAGCGATAAGCAGAACCACAACCGCCGCCGCGGCCAGCATGCCCCGCTGGCGCCAGCGCCGCCGCCGTTCGACGCGCTGATCCACACCTACGACATTGGCCTCGGCAAAGACCACATTGCGCAGCAGCCGGGTCAGGAAATAGCTGCGGCCATGGCCGCTCAACGGTGGTGCCTGCTCACGGTCAAGGCCGAAACTGGAGGCCATGGCGGCGACAAAGCGGTCGATCGGCGTCCCCATCTGGGTGCCGCTGGTGAAGTAGACACCGCGCAGCAGCGGCCGCCGCTCGAACCGGCTGGGCTGGAACACCTCTGTCAGGAAATCGGTGATCACGCCCTTCATCGACGCCATCTGGGCTGGGAACCCGAAGACCTGGCTGCGCCGGCGGATATCGGGTTCCTGCTGCAGGCGCTCCAGCAGACGGACCTGTGTCTGCTCCATCAACAGGTCGAACTCGCGGCCGAACTCCACGACCACGCCTTCGTCGTCGCCGCCCTCGTCCAGGGGGAAGGTCATTCCCCAGACCTGTTCCCGCTCGTCCCGGCTCAGCTCCTCGAAGAACTCCACGAAGCCCGCCATCAGATCGGCTTTGGTCAACAGGACGTAGACCGGTAGACGCACGCCAAGCTTGTCGTGCAACTCTCTTAGGCGCTGGCGTACGGCACGGGCGTGGATCAGCCGCTCCGCCTCGCCGGTGCCGGCAAGGTCCGCCAGGCTGATCGCGATCAGCGCCCCGTTGATCGGCTGTCGCGGCCGGTACTTCTTCAGAAGGTCGATGAAGCCCAGCCAGGCTGCGCTGTCGACATCTTCCTGGCTGTCATGCGTGGTGTAACGGCCGGCCGTATCGATCAGGACGGCGTCGTTGGTGAACCACCAGTCGCAATTGCGGGTGCCGCCGACACCCCGCACCGCCTGCCGGCCAAGCCTGTCGGCCAGCGGAAACTTCAGGCCGGAATTGATCAGCGCCGTCGTCTTGCCGGACCCCGGAGGACCGATCAGGATGTACCAGGGAAGCTGGTAGAGATACCGGCGCCCGCCGCGCCCCCCAAGCCGCGCTGACCGCAACAGGTTCAGCGCCTCCAGAAGCCGGCGGCGCAGCACCTCGACCTCTTCCTGGGCGGACTGGTCCAGCTCCTCCCGAGCCCGCGTGGCCTGCCTTTCTTCTTCTGAGATTTCGGCGACCATCTTGCGGTTGGTCTGGCCCTCCCGCACCCGGCCGAAGAGGTTGATCAGCCCCCACAAGACGAGGATCACGATGATCGTGATCAGCTTCGCCAGCTCGCTTTCCCAGGGACGCCAGCTGCCGAAGGCGACGATCTGCCCGAAGAACCAGATCAACGCGCACAGGATCAGGGCACCAATGAGGGTCCAGAACCATCGCGAAATGAAGATGGACAGGAACTTCTTCAGCATCGGTCGTTCACCGCCATCCGGCTCGGCGTCCCGCCGCAAGAGGTGCAATCGTCATGGCTGCCCCCCCTTCAGCAACAGGATCTCGACGCGGCGGTTGCGGGCATGGCAGGCCGCGGTGTTCTCGAAACACAGCTGATCCGCCGAGGCACGCCCCTCTGCAGACAGCCGTGTCGGATCGCTGAGGCTCTCCGAAAGGATCTCGGCAACGGTCTCCGCCCGATTGAGGGAGAGCCGGAAATTGGGGTCGGCAGTGCCGATCCGGAACGGTTGGTTATCGGTGTGACCCTGCACCTCGACCTCGCCCGGCTCCTCCTCCAGTGCTGCGGCGATGCGGCGGATCACGGGCACATAGGCCTGTCCGATCTGGGCACTGCCCGTACGGAACAGATTGTCGCCGACCAGCCTGATATTGACGCTGTTCGTCTCGTCGGTGACGACCACGAGGCCTTCGTCGATCTCAGGCTGCAGGAATCCGCTGATCTTGTCGTAGAGGGTCTCTTCCGGCGGCTGGGGCGGCGGCTCGGGCGCCTCCGGCTGCGGTGTCGGTGCCGGGGCGGGTGGCTCTGGCGCCTCGCGCGCGATCGAGACTGTCTGTCCAGAGACCGGCTGCAGCCGGGCGATGTCGTTGAAGACGGGGTCTGATTCCTGGTGCAGCAGGAACCGGAAGGTGAGGTAGAGCAGCACCAGCAAGGCAAAAGCGACAACGCCGATCACCCATAGCGGGATTACGGTGCCAAGCGGCCGGTGCGCTGCCGCCACCCCACGCCAATGGGGCGAAAGCCCACGGTCGGTGCCCTCGGTGCGCCGGCGGATGGTCCGGTAGAGGTTCTCGCGCACCCTCGCAAGTTCGATCTGGCCGCGCGGCAGCACCCTGTATCGCCCCTCGAACCCCAGCGAGAGGCAGAGATACATCAGCTCCAGCACGTCTCCGTTCTGGTTTGGGGCGCGGTGCAACTGTTCCAGAATCTCGAAGAAGCGTTCGCCGCCCCAAGTCTCATTGTAGAAGGTGTTCACCATGCTCATCGACGCCCAGACGCTGCGCGGCCCCCAGGGCGTGCTCAGCACCAGGTCGTCGATCGCAGCACACAGGGCGTAGCGGCCGGCATTCACGGCGTTGGAGGTGGCGCCGCCGCCCCGTGCACGCCGCTCGAACACCTTCATCTCGCTCACGACGCGATCGTGCAGGCTTTGGACATCGGCCATGGTCGGCCGTTCCCGCAACCTGGATGCCAGCGTCAAGAGCGGCTGTGCTGCCACCACCAACGGAAAGCTGCCGCTGGCAGGCGTGACGACCGAGGGCGAGTAATCCGTGTCGATCGTATCGGCCGCATAGAGCGGCGACGTAGCGGTACCACCGGGCGACATCGGTTGAACCGGCGGTGCCTGGGGCGCCATCGGCGGCTGGGCCGGCGCCAGACCCGGCTGCGGTCCGAACAGGCTGTCATCACTGCGAACCCGCTGCGGTGGCGGCGCTTGTGGCTGCGGCGCCCCCGGAGACGGCGGATCGACGCCCACCAGCGGTCGCCGGCCGCCCGGGCTGGGCCGCACGACGGTGGCGTCGATATCCCCCTGATCGGCGAACGGATCGTCTTGTCCGCTCATGGCGCGCTCAAGCCCTGATTGCCCAGAACTGCATATCCAATCCCGGGAACTCACCGGAGACATGCATGGCAATGCCGCCGGATTGCCCCAAGGCCTTCCAGTATTGGCTGGTTCGCTCCAACTCGAAATAGGTTGTTCCGGAATGATAGGGAATCTGTCGCGGCGCAACCGGCAGCGGGCGCACACGAATGCCCGGCAGCGCCACATTCACCAGTTCCCGGATCTGCTCCACCGGGCCGATCTTGAGCTGGTTGGGGAAGTTGCGGCGCAACGTCTCGGTCGGGATTTCCGCCTTTACTGCCAGCACGAAGCTCGCCTGCGTCAACAGCGTGCGGTCCTGAACGACGGCGACGCGGATGCCGTATTTTCGCAACTGCAGCGGGATCGGGATGGCCGTCTGCTCCAGAACCGCGCTCAGCGACTGACGCAGCGCCACCATCACCGGTTGGAATGTCGCCTGCAGATCATCGTGCCGATACGCGGGAAAGGCGGGTGGCCGCTTGTTCGCCGCCGTAAAGGTCGAAAGCTCGCCCGCCATCGACACTGCCAGGCTGTAGAACGCCTCAGGATGGACATGGGGCGTGGTCGACAAATGGGCCAGCAGCGGCTGGTACCGGTTGATCACCTCCAGCATCAGGAAGTCCGCGATCTCGGCCACACCGCGGGCATCGGCGCCTGAGACACGCGCTGCCAGGGCCTCGCCGCGATGATTCATCAAGCCCTGGACCTCGGCGATGAAGCCGCTGAGCGTGGTCACGGCCGCACAGTCGAGCGTCGGTGGAATGAAGCCGCTGTCCAGGACGACGCTCTTGTCGGCCCGCACCTCCACCAGCCTGGCGAGCCCAAGCGGGACGAATCCCTGGCGGTCTTCGCTTTCGAGCATGTAGCGCAGGCGCAAGCGACCCACCCGGATGCCCGCCACGGTCTCCGCACCTGCGATGGTATCGACCGCCTCGAACTCCACGGCGCGATAGCGCGCCACCGTCTCGTCATGGGCGCCTTCGTCGATCTCCACACCGCCGGGCTGGCGCACGGGCAACGCCAGATAGACGATCACGTTGCGCGTGTTTTCCGGCAACTCCAGCGGTGCTGGATGGTCGGCATCGTCGGGAATGCCGAACGGCGTACCGTCGGGCAGAATACCGTGGCATGAAGTAACCGCGAACTTGCCCGTCATCAGCAACTCGCGATTGATCTGCAGGTCCGTGACGCCCCAACTATACGGTCTTACCCCCTCGACCCGCCCGCGCACGAGTCTTTCGACATAGCGGTCGTATTGCTGGAAGTGCTGGGTGCGAAGGAACATGCCCTCCGACCAGACGACCTTATTGTCCCAAGACATCGTCCGCCTTTCGTTGCGGGTCGCAGATAGGCCTTCGCGCCTTCATCCCGATCCGTCCGTCACATCTTCCGCCGGCACCGCCTCATCGGAGTCCCTCGGTGCAAGCGAGACCGCGAGACTGAGCAGTTCCGCCGTCAGCGCGTTCGCCTCGTTTGGCTCGACCGCGACGACCGCGCGCCACTCAGCGCTGCCGATGAAGCGATAGGCGACGACCATGCCCAACGCCTCGGTCTCCGGCTTCAAAGACCGAGCGACGGTGCGGACGTCGCCCGGCTGGATGATCAATTCCTCCGTCCCCACAAGGTCGGCGCCCAGCGTGTCTTCCGCCTGCTCGTAGATCTGGAAGAAATCGGAACTGTTGAATGAAGAGGCCGTCGACAGTTCGTAAAGCCGTACCACGACCGGCGATGGTCGCCCATTGGCGTCGGGGTTCAGAAGCGGCGACGCGACGACTAAGAGCTCGACCGTGGTCGGATCCGCCTGCGCTTCCGGTGGCGGGGGCGCTTCAAGCTCATCGCTGCCGCAAGCCGACAGCACGACCATCGACAATGCAAGACTCGCTACGGTCAGGCACAGCAGACGCAATGCTCGCATCTTTCCTCTTCTTGGCGATGGGCGGTCGGAGCCAGTCGACGCCGGAAGACCCGCGCAAGACCATCTCAAGCACGGTGCGATTGTAACGTCCACTCAGAGAAATGCATGCCTAGTTTTTGTGATTCGGTGGAGTGACCGAAGATATCGCCTCTCACTGCTTCTTGATATGGGCTTCGTATGCTGTGGCGAACTCCTTGCCGAAGACACCGTGGAAGTCCTGCTCCGCCTCCGCCGCGATCTCGTGATAGCGATCCTCGTAGAGCTCCCAGTATTTGGCTTTCCTGGTCGCCGGCAGCAG
>JANQQD010000060.1 GCA_028285185.1 Anaerolineae bacterium
CGGAACTTGGCGGAGCCGGCGACGTTGGTTCGTTCGCCGATATTGATGAAGTTGCCGATCATTGGACGAGTTCGAACGCCTCCAGGCCTGACAGCCGCAGCCGCCGCGGTTTTTCCGGGATCCCTCGGGGCGGTAGGCCCTCGACTGCCTCGGCGACCGCCCGGATGTGGTCGGGCGTCGTCCCGCAGCAGCCGCCGACCATATTGACAATCCCCGACTGCGCCCATTCGCCGAGATGCGCCGCTGTCTGGTCCGGTGTCTCGTCATAGCCGCCAAAGGCGTTGGGCAGGCCGGCATTGGGATAGGCGCTGACCCGCGTGTCGGCGATGCGCGCCAGGTCCGCCACATGGGCGCGCAGATCCGACGCGCCGAGCGCGCAGTTGAGGCCAATGGCGAACGGCTTGGCGTGGCGCACTGAATGCCAAAAGGCACCGGTCGTCTGGCCCGACAATGTGCGCCCGGACAGGTCCGTGATCGTCCCTGAAATCATCACGGGCAGCGTCGCGCCCAGGTCTTCGAACAACTCATCGATGGCGAACAGGGCCGCCTTGGCGTTCAGCGTGTCGAAGATCGTCTCCACCAACAGAATGTCGGCACCGCCATCGATCAGGCCTTTCGCCGCCTCGGCATAGGCAACACGCAGATCCTCGAATGTCACGTTGCGCGCGCCCGCGTCCTCCACGTCCGGTGAGATGGAGGCCGTGCGATTGGTCGGGCCCAGGGCCCCGGCGACGAACCGCGGCCGGTCTGGCGTCTCCGCCGTCTTGGCATCGGCGACCTCTCGCGCGATCCGCGCGCCTTCACGGTTCAGCTCGTAAGCGAGATCCGACAGGCCGTAATCCGCCTGTGAGATCGACGTCGCGTTGAACGTGTTCGTCTCAAGGATGTCGGCGCCGGCATCAAGATACGTGCGGTGGATTGCGCCGATTATGTCGGGCTGGGTGAGAACAAGCAGGTCGTTGTCGCCCTTCAGCGGCTGTCCCCAATCCGCGAAGCGGGATCCGCGGTAGTCGTCCTCACCCAGCTCATGCTGCTGGATCATGGTGCCCATGGCCCCGTCCAGCAGCAGGATGCGCCGCGAGGCTGCAATCTCCAGAGCTTCAGTCCGACCACCCATGCCTTGCGCCATCCCGGTTCGACTCGCCAGCGTGTGTCCGTTGCCGCCGACCGATGGCCAGCACGTTCGTAAGGAAACATAAACATATCTTTATATTGACATGCAAGCTTGATTGCCGTGGAATCCACCCTCCTGAGCCCGCACGGAACGGGCAAGGGGAAGACACTAACCAACAATGGTTATGGAATGCTGATGCTTGCGAGCCCCGATCAGGATCCTTCGCCCATTGCCACGCCCGCATCTTCGTCGGCAACGGGCGGCGGGGGTGCCGTGCGGTTCAGCTTCGAGGTGTTCCCGCCCCGCACCGACAAGGGCGCGGCGCAGTTCCACGGCACCGTTCAGCGGCTGACGACCCTTCGCCCAAGCTTCATCTCCGTCACCTACGGTGCGGGCGGCTCCACCCGCGCGGCCACGCGGGACATCGTTGCCCGTCTGGTGCGGGAAGCGCCGGTACCCGCCGCCGCTCACCTCACCTGCATCGGAGCGCCCCGACAAGAGGTGGACGCCATCGCCCGCGAGTACCATGCGATGGGCATCCGCCGGTTCGTCGCCCTGCGTGGCGATCCGCCCGAGGGGCCGGGCGAAACCTATGTGCCCCATCCTGAGGGTTATGCCTATGCCTCCGATCTGGTGGCGGGCCTGCGCCGGATTGCCGATTTCGACATCTCGGTCGGCGCCTATCCGGAAGTGCACCCGCAGGCTGAAAGCGCTGCTGCGGATCTTGACGCGCTGAAGCGCAAGATCGATGCCGGTGCCGCCCGCGCTATCACGCAGTTCTTCTTCGACCCCGCGGTGTTTCTGCGGTTTCGCGACCGGACGCGGGCTGCGGGGATCGACTGCCCGGTCGTCCCCGGGCTGCTGCCCATATCCAATTTCGACAAGGCGCGAGAGTTCGCGCGGAAATGCGGTGCTTCAGTGCCGACCGCGCTGGCAAACCGGTTCGCCAGGTTTACCGGCGACGCCGCGTCCACGCGCGCCGCTGCCCTTGATGTAGCCTGCGAGCTGATCGACACGCTGCTGCGGCACGGCGAATCAGCGTTCCACATCTACACCTTGAACCAGGGCCGATTGGTGGAGGATCTCTGCGCGCGTTTCGGCCACCTGCCCTTGCCGCAGACCGCCAATTAGGGGCAGTTGCGCGGGCTCCCACCTGATCCGCGACGTGAGGATCACGCAAGTCTGGCATTACCAGAGCGGCTAGGCTACCGCTCGGATTATGGTTGAACTTCTGCACGCGGATGATCCGGAGATGGTGGATGGCCCGGTCGGGCCCCGCCAGGTCGCGCGGCTTGCCGCTGCGATGACAGACGCGATCACCGGCTGGCTCGGTGCCACCCCTTGGTTCCCGGTCCCGTCGGCCGGCCTTGTGGGGCCGGCAGTGCGCAGCTTCCTCAGGGTCTATCCGCAGCGGCCCATCGCCGACAATGCCAGCGGCAGCCGCTTCAACACCTGTGGCTGGCTGTTCGTACTGACGCGTCTGCTGGGTCCGCACCTGATCGTGGAAAGCGGCACCCATCGCGGACAATCGGCATGGCTGTTCCGCCAGGCAGCACCAGACGCGCGCATCGCCACCTTCGACATCACGCATGACGCCCTCGCCCACCGTACCGACGATATCGACTATCGCCTTGGTGACTGGAACGATGGCGACCTGCCGCCGGTCAACGCGGAAGGCACCATCGGATTCTTCGACGACCATGTGGATCAGGCCGCCCGGGTCCGCGAGGCGTGGGCGCGCGGGTTCCGCTGGCTGATCTTCGACGACAACCTGCCGTCGCATCTGCTGTTCCTCACCGGCCGACCGCCGGCCCCGACGATCTCGATGCTGTATGAAACCACCTGGCGGGACGGCGAGCGCATGACCTGGTCCCGGCACGGCCGGCTGCGGACCATCGATATGGATCAGGCGAAATGTGAAAGGGCCCGCGCCCTGATCGCCGACTGGTCGATCGTACCCGATCTCGGCGCGGTCACCGGCTATCGGCGGCAGACCGGGCTGACCGTCGTGCAGCTGGTCGATCGGGACCGGCAACGGGACGGGCTTGCCTGATGAAACCGCATTCCCATCTCCCTCTCATGCGATCGGTAAGGGATCCGAGGATGTCGATGTCGACCGCCAAGCCGACGATCCGCGCGCTTGCGATCTTGGCCGTCGTTCTGACCATGGCCGCCTGCCAGGCCAGCGGCGGGCCCGAGGTGCGTTCCGTCGCGCCAGCGAGAGCAGCCTTTCCGGAAACGCGGCAAGAGGCCGTGCTGTCCATCGCACCGATGCTGGAGCGCGTCACACCGGCCGTCGTCAACGTGGCCGTGGAGTTCGTGGCACCGCCGCAGCGGCATCCCATTTTCGAGGACCCCGTCTTCCGGCGCTATTTCGGGATCCCGGACGATCCGCCGCCGCAGCTCAACATCAATGCCGGGTCCGGCGTCGTGGTCGATGCCGCCAACGGCTATGTGCTGTCCAACCACCATGTCGTCAGTCAGGCCGATCGCATCGTCGTGACGCTCAAGGACGGCCGGCAATTCGATGCGACGCTGATCGGCAGCGATCCGGGCACCGACGTCGCCGTGCTGCAGATTCCGGCGGAAAGCCTGACGGACATCCCGCTGGTGGACTCCGACACGCTGCGGGTCGGCGACTATGCCGTGGCGATCGGCAACCCGTTCGGGCTCGGCCAGACGGTGACGACCGGCATCGTCAGTGCGCTCGGCCGCAGCGGCCTGATCGATGGCGGATACGAAGACTTCATCCAGACCGATGCGGCGATCAATCCCGGCAATTCGGGCGGTGCGCTGGTCAACAGCCGCGGCGAGCTGATCGGTCTGAACACCGCGATCCTGTCGCGCACCGGCGCCAATGTCGGCATCAGCTTTGCGGTGCCCAGCAACATCGCGCGCGGGGTGCTGGACCAGTTCGTGCGCTTCGGCGACGTCCAGCGAGGGCGCCTCGGCATCACCATCAGCGACGTGACGCCCGAGGTTGCAGCCGTTCTGACCCTGCCCGACGGCCAGGGCGCACTGGTGACGAAGGTGGACAACGGGTCGGCCGGATCGGCCGCGGGACTAGAGATCGGTGATCTGATCCTGACCGTCAATGACCGGATCGTCCAGAACGCCTCGGATCTGCGGGCCCGCATCGGCCTGATGCGCCTGGGCGAGCCGGTGCGTCTCGGCATCATCCGCGGCAGCGAGAGGATAACGCTGACCGCGACGGTGGGCCGATAACACGCCCCTGCGGCGACTGACCGCTCTTGCTGCAAGTTGTGCAGCCCGCATTTCCGGTCGGCATGGTTAACGGGCGGTGGTAACGTCGCGTCTTTCCGGCAACAGACCACCCGCTGGGTCAGGAGCGCCAGGCCTATGAAGCTGCTATGCGTCCATCCCGGACCGCTGATGTACACCAAGATCTTCCTGCGCCTGGAGCCCCTGGGCCTGGAACTGGTGGCCGAAGCGGCGCGGCGGGCCGGCCACGAGGTGCGGCTGATCGACCTGCAGGTTGAGAGCCACAAGGCCTATTTCAAGCTGGTCCGTGACTTCCAGCCGGATGCCATCGCGTTCTCTTGCAACTACCTCGCCAATGTGCCGGAGATCGTGGATCTGTCGAAGGCCACGAAGCAGGACCTGCCGCACTGCTTCATCTTCGTCGGCGGGCACAGCGCCTCGTTCACCGCGCACGAATTCCTGGAACATGGCAACGGCGCGATCGACTGCGTGCTGAAGGGCGAAGGCGAAGCCACGATCGCCAATCTGCTGCTGGCCGCGGAGCATGACCGTGCTGCCGTCTCGAAGGTTCCCGGTGCAGTCACGGTGGACGGCGAAGGCCCGCCGCCACGCTTCGTCCACAGCCTGGACGACCTGCACCCGGCGCGAGATCTTGTGCGCCATCGGCGCAAATACTTCATCGGCGTGCTCGACCCTTGTGCTTCCATCGAGTTCTCGCGCGGCTGCCCCTGGGACTGCGCCTTCTGCAGCGCCTGGACCTTCTACGGCCGCAGCTATCGCACCATGACGCCGGAGCACGTGATCGAAGACCTGTCGCGCATCGAAGAGCCGGGGATCTTCATCGTTGACGACGTCGCCTTCATCCATGACGAGCACGGCATGGCCATCGGCGAGGCGATCGCCAGCAAGGGCATCAAGAAGCAGTATTATCTGGAAACCCGCGGCGACGTGCTGCTGCGCCACAAAGAGGTGTTCCGCTTCTGGCGCAAGCTCGGCGTACAGTACATGTTCCTCGGCATCGAGGCGATCGATGACGAAGGGCTGAAGAAGTTCCGCAAGCGCATCCCTCTGGGCCAGAATTTCGAAGCGCTGGAATTCGCGCGGTCCTTGGGCCTGACGGTTGCCATCAATCTCATTGCCGATCCGGACTGGGATCATGAACGCTTCCGCGTCATCCGGGAGTGGTGCATGGAAATTCCGGAGATCGTGAATATCAGCGTCAACACGCCGTATCCGGGCACCGAGACCTGGCACACCGAAGCCCGGCGCCTGACCACGCGCGACTATCGGATGTTCGACATCCAGCACGCGGTGCTGCCGACCAAGCTGCCGCTGGAGGAATTTTACGCCGAGCTGGTGCGCACCCAGCAGGTGCTGAACCGCAAGCATCTGGGCTGGACGGCGCTGAAGGGGACGGCGAAGCTTGCCAGCAAGCTGTTGCTGAAGGGGCAGACGAACTTCGTAAACATGCTCTGGAAATTCAACAAAGTTTACAACCCGGATCTGTTGCTGGCGGATCACCGCCTGCCGGTGAAGTACGAGATGACGCCACCGCCGCCGGCGAGTGAGACGGTCAACGCCAAGGGCCTCTATATCCACAACGCGCGCGGGCGGTCGAGCCGCGCGATCGACGACAATACGGAGCAGTTCGTCGAAGCCACGCGCATGGGGGCGAGCCTATAATAGGGCTGTCCGCCCTCAACCGACCGCTGTCCGAGAGATGACCCACGCCCCCAACTCCGCCGCCGCGCGCGATATTGCCTATCAACTGCATCCCTACACCGATGCCCGCCGGCACGAGCAGCAGGGCCCGTTCATCATCAGCCACGGCGACGGCGTGTACGTCTATGACGATGCCGGCAATCGGTACATCGAGGGGCTGGCGGGCCTGTGGTGTACGTCGCTGGGGTTCGGCGAGGAACGGCTGGTGCAGGCTGCCGCAGAGCAGATGCGTCGCCTGCCCTACTACCACGGCTTTGCCCATCGCGCGCACCCGCCGTCAATCGAGCTGGCAGAGCGGCTGCTGGCGATCGCGCCGAAGAGCCTGAGCAAGGTCCTGTTCTCCTCCTCCGGATCGGAGGCGGTGGACACCGCGGTCAAGCTGATCTGGTACTACAACAACGCCCGCGGCCGGCCTCAGAAGAAGAAGATCATCAGCCGCGTGAAGGGCTATCACGGCGTCACCGTCGCCGCCGCCAGCCTGACCGGCCTACCGCATCTGCATCGCGACTTCGACCTGCCGATTGCGAACATCCTTCACGCACCCTGCCCGCATCACTACCGCAACGCAGAGCCCGGCGAGACCGAGGCGGCGTTTGCCGAACGCATGGCGGCGGAGCTGGAGGCGCTGATCCTGCGCGAAGGGCCGGACACGGTCGCGGCCTTCATCGGCGAGCCGGTGATGGGCGCCGGCGGCGTGATCGTGCCCCCGGCGGACTATTGGGCGCGTATGCAGGAGGTCTGCCGGCGCCACGACGTCCTGGTGATCGCGGATGAGGTCATCTGCGGTTTCGGGCGGACCGGCAAGATGTTCGGCTGCGAGACCTTCGGCATCGTCCCCGACATGATGACGGTGGCCAAGGCCCTGTCATCGGCCTATCTGCCGATCTCCGCCCTGTTGTTGAGCGACGAGATCTACCAGGCGGTCGCCGACAACTCCTCCACCGTCGGCATGCTGGGCCACGGCTATACCTATGGCGGACATCCCGTCTCCGCCGCCGTGGCGCTGGAGACGCTGAAGATCTATGAGGAACGCCGGATCCTCGACCATGTCGCCGAAGTGGGGCCGCATCTGCAGGCGCGCCTCGCCGCGCTCGGCGACCATCCGCTGGTCGGCGAAGCCCGCGGCATCGGACTGATCGGCGCCATCGAGCTGGTAGCGGACAAGCCGACCCGCCGTCCCTTCGACCCAGTCGGCAAGGTCGCAGCCCATGCGGCCGCCCGCGCGATCGCCCACGGCGCGATCATAAGAAATCTGGGCGATACGATCGCCTTCTGCCCGCCACTGATCATCAAACCCGATGAGATCGACGCGCTGGTCGATGCGGTCGCGGCGGCCATGGACGATACGCAGGTTTGGATTGAGCGGGAGGCGCAGTCCCTGATCGGCGCCGCCTGAGCCCTGCCCTCACTCAGCGTCAAAGTGATAGGGCGACGCCCCGCGGACGCTTTCGTCCAGTGTCAGCGGATGGTTGGCGGGCGGGAATGCGCGCTGCACACAGTCGCGGCGTTCGCAGAGGCGGCACTGCAGGCCGATGGGCACGGCGATGTCGTCGTTCTGCAGGTCGACGCCGTCGGCATAGATCAGCTGGGCCGCGTAAGCGAGTTCGCAGCCGAGCGCGACGGCAAAAGTCTGGCCGGGCTGGTGGTACCCCGCACCCGGCTTGGACACAGTGCGCGCGACCGAGAAATACCGCGCCCCGTCCGTCATTTCCGACACCTGGATGTGGATCTGGCTGGGTGAGCTGAATGCGTCGTGCACATTCCAGCGCGGACAGGCACCGCCGAACCGGGCGAAGTGCAACCCGGTGGCGCTGAACCGCTTTGAGACGTTGCCGGCATTGTCGATCCGGATCATGAAGAACGGGATGCCCTTCGCGCCCGGCCGCTGCAACGTCGTCAGCCGGTGGCATACCTGCTCGAACGTGGCTTCGAACCGGCGTTCCAGCACGTCGATGTCGTAGCGCACGGCTGTCGCTGCCCGGTAGAACCGGTCATAGGGCATCAGCACCGCCGCGGCGAAATGATTGGCCAGACCCAGCCGCGCCAGTTCGGCCGCTTCCGGCAGCACAAAGCCCGCCTGTTCGGTCAGTTTGTCGATCAGGCCGTGATAGCGGGTCAGGCCGATCTGGACCGCGAGATGGAAGGTGCGGCTCGGCATCGGCAGCATCTCAGAAATCAACAGTCGCCGGCCATGGCGGTCATAACGGCGGCGCACCGTGCCCATGACTTCGATCGGCATGGTCTTCACGCGAATGCTCAGCTCGCGTTCCAGGAACTCCGTCAGACCCCGCCAGAGATGGGCCGGGTCCAGCTTTCCGGCCTGCCAGACCTCTTCCGCCGCGGTCTCAAGGTCCGGAAAGTAATTGGTCTCGCGCTCGAAGAAGTCCCTCACCTCCTCCACCATGGTGCGCGGGCTATCGACCGGAGCTGCGCCGCCATCCCCATGAGCCGACAACAGAGCGAGGTTTTCTCGGGCCTCGCGATAGGCGCGGTAGAGCGTGATCATCGCCTGCGCCGCGGTCGGCACGGAGCCGGCCAGGTCACTCATGTCGTGACGCTTGACGTCTATCTGCGCGAACAGCGGGTCGCTGAACACCTCGTTCAGGTCGGCGACCAGACGGCCGGCATCGTCTTCGGCAAAGCTCTGCAGGTCGACGTCGAACGACTGGCCCAGCCGCAAAAGCAGATCGACGGTTACCGGCCGGTGGTTGTTTTCGATAAGGTTGAGATAACTCGCAGAGATCGACAGACGGGTTGCCATCTCCGCCTGCGTCAGCGAATGCTCGCGGCGCAGGCGGCGAATCCGCGGCCCGAGCATGGATTTCTTCGCCATGGCGCGATCTCCGGCATCCGGAACGGCAGCAGCCCGGATTTACAGTATTTTCTAAGCGACAAACATTACACTACAAGATGCTACAGTTTTACGACTTTACTAGCAACATCCTATTGACCAGGCTGCGAAACACCCCCAGAGTGCCGACTGCACGTTGTTTCGAATTTACAAAGCCGACAACGGCGCCTGCTGCTTTCCGCATGTGCGAAGTGCAGGCAGGCAAGGAGAGTGTGATGTCCCCCCTCGATACCGGTACCCCCAGCGGCAAGGGCCGTTTTGACGGCATACGGCGCGACTATACGGCCGCGGAAGTCGAGAAGCTGCGTGGGTCCTTCCGCATCGAACATTCGATTGCCCGGCTGGGCGCCGAACGGCTCTGGTCGATGCTGCATGAGCGCGATTTCGTCAACGCGCTGGGCGCCACCACCGGCAACCAGGCCATGCAGATGGTCCGTGCCGGGCTGGAGAGCATCTATCTCTCGGGCTGGCAGGTTGCCGCCGACGCCAATCTGGCCGGCCAGATGTATCCCGATCAGAGCCTCTACCCGGCCAACTCGGTGCCGGAGGTGGTGCGCCGGATCAACCAAGCGCTCCTTCGCGCCGATCAGGTCGAGGCTTGCGAAGGCGGTGCAGAGCGGTATTGGCTGGCCCCGATCGTGGCCGATGCCGAGGCCGGCTTCGGCGGACCATTGAACGCCTTCGAACTGATGAAGGCGATGATCGAAGCGGGCGCAGCCGGCGTCCATTTCGAAGACCAGTTGGCGTCGGAGAAGAAGTGCGGCCATCTGGGCGGCAAGGTGCTGGTGCCGATGAAGACGTTCGTGCGCGTGTTGAACGCGGCACGTCTTGCGGCGGATGTCATGGATGTGCCGACCGTGCTGGTCGCGCGCACGGATGCGGAAAGCGCCAAGCTGATCACCAGCGATGTTGATGAGCGCGACCATCCTTTCATCGACCGTGACGACCGGACGGAAGAAGGCTTCTATCGCATCCGGCCCGAAAACCGGATGGAGTACTGCATCGAGCGCGGCAAGGCCTTTGCCCCCTATGCCGACCTGATCTGGATGGAAACCTCCCATCCCGACCTCGACCAGGCCCGCACCTTCATCGAGGGGCTCCGCAAGGACTTCCCCAACAAGATGTGCGCCTACAACTGCTCGCCCAGCTTCAACTGGAAGGCCAATCTGGACGACGCCACCATCGCGAAATTCCAGCGGGAACTAGGGGCGATGGGCTTCAAGTACCAGTTCATCACCTTGGCCGGGTTCCACAGCTTGAACTACCATACGTTCATGATGGCCAAGGGCTACAAGGAACGGCAGATGGCCGCCTATTCCGAGCTGCAGCAGGCGGAGTTCGACTCCGAGCCGCTCGGCTACACGGCGACCCGCCATCAGCGCGAGGTTGGAACCGGCTATTTCGACGCGGTGTCCATGGCCGTGTCGGGCGGCAAGTCGGCGACCACCGCGCTGGCAGACTCCACGGAGGCAGAACAGTTCTAGGGTCCGATCAGGGACACTGACGGGATCCCGGGCCGGCCGTTGGGGGACGCGCCGGTTCGGGTATTACGGAGCCGTCGCCCGAGCACAATGGGCGCTTCATTTCGGGCGACGGCTTCGCCGAATAACAGAACCCTCGGCATCGCCGATGCGTCTCAGCAGCGGCAGTGACCTGAGGGCGGCGTCGCGAAACGCGGCTCAGGTTTAGGGAAGATGCGTGCGCCAATCGCGGCGGGGATCGCTTCGGCTATCTCCGCCGCGTTGCGTTTCGGGGGTCGCCGGCCAGAGCGGACGCGACCGCTACTGCGTCGCGTCAGTCCGCCCGCCTGTCACCTTCGCCGCCAGGGCCCCTTCGAGGAAGGCGTCGATGTCGCCGTCCAGCACGCCCTGGGCATTGCCTTTCTCCACCCCGGTGCGCAGGTCCTTCACCATCTGGTACGGCTGCAGCACATAGCTGCGGATCTGGTGGCCCCAACCGATATCGCTCTTTTCTTCCGCCGCCGCCTGCGCCTCTTCCTCCCGGCGTTTCAGCTCGGCCTCATAGAGGCGTGCGCGCAGCATGGCCATGGCCTGCGCCCGGTTCCGGTGCTGTGAGCGATCGTTCTGGCATTGCACGACGATACCCGACGGCTCATGCGTGATGCGCACAGCACTGTCGGTCTTGTTGACGTGCTGGCCACCGGCGCCTGACGCCCGATAGGTGTCGATGCGCAGGTCCTTTTCCTCCACCTCGATCTCGATGCTCTCGTCGATCACCGGCGAGATGGCGACGGATGCAAAGCTGGTATGGCGTCGGGCTTGGCTGTCGAACGGGCTGATGCGCACCAGGCGATGCACGCCGGTTTCGCTCTTCAGCCAGCCGTAGGCGTTTGGACCCTTGATCTCGACCGTCGCCGATTTGATCCCAGCCTCTTCGCCGGCGCTTTCTTCCAGCCAACCGACCTTGTACCCGTGCGCCTCAGCCCAGCGCACATACATGCGCAGCAGCATCTCCGCCCAATCCTGGGCCTCCGTACCTCCGGCGCCGGCATTGACCTCGAGATAGCAGTCGTTGCTGTCGGCTTCGCCGGACAGCATGCTTTCCAGCTGCCGCTTCGACACGCGCTCGACCAGCGCCTGCAGCGCAGCCTCCGCCTCACCAACCGTGTCGGCGTCGTCTTCCGTCTCGCCCAGTTCGTGCAGTGTGACGGCGTCGTCGAAACTGTCGGCCAGCTCGCGATAGCCGGAGACCGCCTGTTCCAGGCGGTTGCGCTCCTTCAACACCTTCTGCGCTTCGTCGGGATTGTCCCAGAGGGACGGGTTTTCCGCAGCCGCGTTCAGCTCGTCCAGCCGCGTCGTTGCCGTATCGAGGTCAAAGAGACCTCCTCAGCAGGGTCAGCGACTGCTCAATGCCGTCGACCACCGCTTGGATTTCCGCACGCATACTCTGTGCCCTGTTTTCAAAGGATGTGCCGCAACAGACGGCGTCCAATCCGTTTAAGACGGCCCTGCCGATTAGTAAAGCCCACCCGTTCCCGTCGTCGGCGACAACGTGGATTCGATCAGCGCCTCTTCGGCTGCCGGGTCGGTCAGCAGCATCGATGTCGTCGTTGGCTCCGTGCCCGGGCGGAAGGCCTCCAGAATGGCGGCCTCGCCCGGTGCCGCTGGGGCACCGGTTCGCGGATTGATGCGCACCAGGCTGACATCGGGCGGAATCCGGAACGGCGGAACGTCCTCACCCTCCAGCGCCTCGGCCATGAAGGCACCGAAGATGGGGGCCGCATTGCGGCCGCCGGTCTCGCCGGGGCCGAGGCCGCGCGGCGTGTCGAAGCCGATATAGGTGCCGACGACCAAATCGGGGGAGAAGCCGACGAACCAGGCATCGCGGGAGTCGTTCGTCGTCCCGGTCTTGCCGGCAAGCGGGAGCCCGAGGGACGCGAGCCGTGCCGCCGTTCCCCGCTGGACCACGCCTTCCAGAATGGAAACCATCTGATAGGTGGCAGCCGGATCGGCCACCTGTTCGCGCAGGTCCGGGATCACCGGAGCATCCTGTGTCTGCCATGGCACGGCCTGGCAACCGTCACACGCGCTGTGGTCCATGGGATAGATCGTGGCGCCATGGCGGTCCTGGATGCGGTCGATGAAGACCGGCCGCACGCGGCGGCCGCCGTTCACGATCATGGCATAGCCGTTGGTCATGGCCATTGGCGTCGTCTCGCCCGCCCCCAACGCCATGGAATAGTGCAGCTCCATCTCGTCATAGACGCCGAAGGTCCGCGTCAGCTCCCGCACCGGCTCCAGCCCGATCTCCAGCAACAGCCGCACGGTCATGATGTTACGGGACCGTTCCACGCCGACTCGCAGCGGCTGCGGGCCCAGGAAGTCGTGGCCGTAATTGTCGGGCCGCCACCAGCCGGCGCCGGGGCCGAGATCCACGGCCAGCGGCGTGTCCAGAATCAAGGTCGCCGGCGTGATGGCCGGATAGCGGTCGAGCTCCAGCGCCGCCAGATAGACGAAGGGCTTGATCGACGACCCGGGCTGCCTGAGCGCCTGTGTGGCCCGGTTGAATTCGCTGATTTCGAAGCTGAAGCCGCCGCTCATCGCCAGCACACGGCCGGTATGGGGGTCCATGGCGACCAGCGCGCCCTGGATCTCCGGCATCTGGCGCAATCCGTACAGCTGCAGCGGCTGCAGGTTGCCGGCGTCGTCAACTGGCGCGCCTGGCCCGGCGACCGGCGGTGTCTCGTACCCTTCGACGGATTCGACCAGAATGACATCGCCCAGCGCCACCACGTCGTCGACCGTGCTCGGAACGGGGCCCAAGCGCTGGCCCTCGCGCCAGGGCCGGGCCCACTGCATCTCGGCGAACGGGATCATGCCCTGCTGACGATCGGCGAAACCCACGCGTGCGGCATCGCCGTAGATCTCCAGAACGACGGCGAGTTGCCAGGCGCCCGCACCCGGCGGCACTTCCAGCGCCTCCATCTGCGCTGGCCAGCCGTCGAAACTCTCCAGCCGTGTCACGGGCCCGCGCCAGCCGTGGCGCCGGTCATAGTCGATCAGACCGTCCCGCAGCACCCTGTCGGCAATCTCCTGCAAGCGCGGATCGACCGTCGTGCGGACGGTCAGCCCGCCACCGTAGAGAACTTCGTCGCCATAGAGCCGCTGCAGCTCGCGCCGCACCTCCTCGGCGAAATAGTCGGCCTCCACCACTTCCGTCGCATCGCGCTCGAAGACCTCCAGCGGCTGGGCGCTCGCTTCGATCAGCTCTTCGGCCGTGATCGCCCCGTCTTCCAGCATGCGCTGCAGCACGTAGTTGCGACGTTCGATCGCCTGCTCCCGTCGCTGGGTGGGATGGTAGTTGTTGGGCGCCTTGGGCAGGGCCGCCAGATAGGCGGCTTCGGCCAGGCTCAGTTCCGGCAACGACTTGTTGAAATAGTTCAGCGCGGCCGCGGCGACGCCGTATGAGTTCCGGCCGAGATAGATCTCGTTCAGATAGAGTTCCAGGATCTCGTCCTTGTCGAACGCCCGTTCGATGCGCATGGACAGGATCGCTTCGCGGATCTTCCGCTCGAACGAGACCTCATTCGTCAGCAGGAAGTTCTTCGCCACCTGCTGGGTGATGGTCGACGCGCCTACCAGACGCCGGTCGCTACCGACATTGCGGAGATTGGTGATCGCGGCACGGACCACGCCGATGAAGTCGATCCCGCTGTGGTCGTAGAAATGCTGGTCTTCCGCAGAGATGAAGGCCTGGCGCACATGCTCCGGAATCGCTTCGACCGGCACGAACAGCCGGTTCTCCACGGCATACTCCGCCAGCATGCGGCCGTCATCGGCATAGAGCCGCGTCGTCACGCGCGGCTCATAGTCGGCCAGCTGTGCCGTATCGGGCAGGTCGCGGGCGTAATAGACGAACGCGCCATAAACGCCCAGCCCGGCCAATACGGCCAGGAAGGCCAGTGACGACAGGATCCAACCAAAAACTCGCATCGAGTGTCCCGAACTCCTATCCCCGCTTCCGGCCTCGCTTGCGGCAACGCGCCAGCCGACGGTCTTCCAGCGGTCTGCCCCTTGCCCGCGCTCGCAATGTCTGCGCTGGGGTGCCCGGTTCCGCCGAAGGGTGCTTGCGATCACTGCAACAAGCAATTGCGGCTTGGAAAGGGCGCGAAACCGGGCGCTTAGGACCGCTGCAAATCGGCCAGCCACGTGAAATAGCTCTCAATCGCGTCGGCGATCGAACCGGCGATCGCCTGCTGATGCGCCTCGGATGCCAGCAAGGCCTCGTCTTCGGCGTTCGACAGGTACCCCATCTCGATCAGCACCGACGGCACGTCCGGCGCCTTGAGCACCGCGAAGCCGGCGAACCGGTGCGCGCGGTTAGGCAAGAGGCGCGTCGCCTCGCCCAGATGCTCCACCATCAACTCCGCCAGCAGGTTCGATTCGTTTTGGGTCAGGCGCTGCGAAAGATCGATCAGGATCTCCGCCATCATGTCGTCGTCCGGATCGAGCGCGATCTCGCCCAACGCATCGGCACGGTTTTCACGCGCCGCCAGCATCGCCGCTTCCTGGTCGCTCGCCCTGTCCGACAGCGTATAGACCGATGCACCGCGGATGATGCTGTCGCCTTCGGTGCTGTCGGCGTGCAGGCTGATGAAGAGATCGGCATCGGCCTCGCGGGCCAGCCGCACGCGATCGCGCAAGCGCAGAAAGGTGTCATCGTCCCGGGTCAGGAACACCTCGTACTCACCCGTCGCCTCCAGCATGTCGCGCAGCAGCAGGGCGACTGACAGCGTCACTGTCTTCTCATAGAGGCCCGAGACGCCGATCGCTCCAGGATCGATGCCGCCATGGCCGGCATCGATGGCCACCACCGGTGCCTGGCTGCCGGGCCGCCGGGGCGGCAGCGGTATGCCTAGGGCCACGGGCACCGGATCCGCCTCCAACTCCGCCCTCACCGGCGTGCTCACCAACTGGGCAAACGTCTCGTCGTCGCTCGGCTCCAGATCGAGAACGAAACGGAACGGCACGGTCCCCGTAGCAGGCAGATAGAAGATGTCCCGTACTGCAGCAGGGCCGTCCAGAGTGAGAACGCACCGCATGCCCGCCAGCTGCATCGCCGTGCATTCATACCCCCTGATCATGCCCGCCCCGCCGGCGGATGCGGCGTCCGGCCAGCCAAGGTCTTCGAACTCAATGATCAGACGATGCGGCGCCAGTTCGGCATGCAGCAGGAAATCCCGCGGTGCTGTCACCTCAAGCACGAAGCGTGTCTTGTCGCCGTGGTCGCCGACACGCGCGTCGACGACAGTGGCCTGGTCGCCATCCTGCGCGGCTGCGCCGGACCACAGCGGCGCGGCCAAGCCTGCGATGGCAACCATCGCCAGCGCCATGACAGCAGTGATCCGCAGTCGCCGAAGCGGTTTCATGGCCAGCGCCCCATATTGGACCGGAACGATAATCGATCCGAATCAATGCACTCAACGAAAAACATGAGACTGCGTCTGATTTGCCGAACTGATCGCCCCGGCGCCGGCCCGATATTCCCTTGCCGGGATAGAGTGATTGTGTGGGCTTACTGCCATCGCTAAGGTATTCAAGCGACAGTTCGCGATTGCCTGGTCTCACGGGGCAATTCGGCGTGACTCATGGGACGGTCCGCGTCGCGGCGCTTCGTCTGCCGATGAAAGCGCTCTTGGCCCATAAGGCCAGGACACGGATCGGATCCCGGTGCCAACGCCATTCGCCCGTGCCTATACAGGTCATCGCGGAGGTGAATTTGGGATTAACGGAGCCAGTCCGCCCCTCGATCTTCGGGGGGCAGACCCGGAATGCGTGGCTTGCCTCGCCGCCGAATGCCGCTCGTGAAGCGCCGGCGTCGAGGGGTTCCGTCAGCGCCGGCGGCTTCGCTGCAACCGAAAGACACGGCTCCCGCCCCGTATGTCGCGCGGGCCGTGGGAGGCGTGTCTTGGGGATGAACTATGGCAAAAAGGATGCTGGTGGACGCCAGCCACTCTGAAGAAACACGAGTGGTTGTGCTGGATGGTACGCGTTTAGAGGAACTGGATTTCGAAACAGCCGCCAAGGTACAACTTAAGGGAAACATCTACCTGGCCAAGGTGACCAGGGTAGAGCCGTCTTTGCAGGCGGCCTTTGTCGACTATGGCGGCAATCGCCACGGTTTTCTGGCCTTCTCGGAAATCCATTCCGATTACTACAAGGTTCCGGTTGCTGATCGCGAGCAGCTGGCTGCCGACGAGGTCAGGCGGTCTGAACCGATCGACAATGGCGATGAAAACGGGGACGACGCCGTAGGCGAACACGCCGAAGATCCGGGCGAAGAATCGCACCACGCGGATGCGGCGGAGACTGGAGAGGCCAGAGACGCCGCCGAGGAGAATGGTGAGCCTGCCACCGACGGTGAGGCGAACGAGGCCACCGAGAGTCTGGATCAGCCAGAACCCGATCATCCGGAAAGCGAACCCGAGGCCGCAGCGGGTCCGGAAACCGAGGCCGGCGAACCGGTCGCGCCGGAGGATCAGCCGGAACATACAGAGGCCGGTTCCGAAGCAGCGGAGGGCCATGCGGAGACCGAGGACGCCGAGGCAGCGGAGGACGGAGGCGAGCCTGAGACCTCCGGGCCGGAGGTCGTGGAAACCGATGCCTCTGCCGATTCGATCGAGACCGTCGGCGGCGACGACATCGAAGAGGAAGCCGCCAGTCGGCAGCGCCATCATCGGCGGTCGTACAAGATCCAGGAGGTCATCAAGCGCCGGCAGATCATGCTGGTGCAGGTGACGAAGGAAGAGCGCGGCAACAAGGGCGCGGCACTCACCACCTATCTCTCGCTTGCCGGACGGTATTGCGTGCTGATGCCCAACACGCCGCGCGGCGGCGGCATCTCGCGCAAGATCAGCAA
>JANQQD010000066.1 GCA_028285185.1 Anaerolineae bacterium
GGCGAGGTTGATCATGTCCATGACGCCGAACACCAGCGTCAGCCCGGCGGCCATGAGAAACAGCATGACGCCGAGCTGAAACCCGTTCAGCGACTGTTCGATCAGCAGCAGCGGATCCATCGATCCGAGTTTCCGGCTAAGGGATTGAAAGCCCGGCCCGCCGGTCCGGCGAGCCGGGCAGGGAGCATTGGTGTCAGCGCCTACAGGCCGCAGTCGGCGGCGTAGGCGTCGGCATGGCCGGTGAACACCGTTTCGACCAGTCGGTTGGTCAGCGTGCCGTCGTCGGTCTGCACCACCTGGCGCAGGTGGAAGTCCTGGATCGGGAAGTGGTTAGTGTTGAAGCTGAAATCGCCGCGTACGCTGTCGAACTCAGCGGTCTCAAAGGCCTCGATCAGCGCTTCGGTGTCGTCCAGGTCGCCGCCGACGGCCGCCACCGCGGCGTCGATCAGCAGGGCCGCATCATAACCCTGGCTAGCATAGAGCGACGGGATGCGCTCGTAGGTCGCGACGAAGTCTTCGACGAACCGGGCGTTCGCGGGGTTGTCCAGATCCGGGCTCCACTGCGCGGTGTTGTAGACGTCGAGCGCTGCCTCGCCGACCGCGCCCAAGATATCCTGGCTGAACGAGAAGGCCGGGCCGAACAGCGGGATCTCGTCCTTCAGGCCTGCCTGCTCGTACTGCTTGATGAAGTTGATGCCCATGCCGCCGGGCAGGAAGAAGAACACGGCATCGGGCTCCGCCGCGCGGATCTGCGCCAGCTCCGCCGCGTAGTCCAGCTGGCCCAGCTGGGTGTACAGCTCCTCCACCACCTCACCGGTGTAGAAGCGCTGGAAGCCGGTCAGTGCGTCCTGTCCGGCCGGATAGTTCGGCGCCAGGATGAAGAGGCGCTCGAAGCCCGCGTTCTGGACATGCTGGCCCATGGCCTCGTGATTGTTGTCGTTCTGCCAGGCGACGTTGAAGAAGTAGGGGCTGCAGCCTTCGCCTGCGAGCGCCGACGGGCCGGCATTCGGGCTGATGAACAGCACCTCGTTGCGGGCCAGCGTGGGCATGATCGCCAGCGCCAGGTTCGACCAGACGATACCGGTGACGATATGCACGCCGTCGCGCTCGATCATGCGGTCGGCAAGCTGCACGGCAACCTCGGGGCTGCGCTCGTCATCGCCTTCGATCACCTCGGTCTCCAGGCCGCCGAGCGAACCGCCGGCATGCTCCAGCCCCAGCATGAAGCCGTCGCGGATGTCGATGCCGAGGCCTGAGCCGCCGCCGGACAGCGTCGTGATCATGCCGATCTTCAGCTCTTCCGCCGCAGCCGGCGTGGCCGCCATCAGCGCAGTGGCGCCGGCGGCAAGAATGAATGACCTCATATGCAGTGCCTCCCAGACCTGACAAAGCCCGTCACGGAGAATTGGACGGATGCGTGTGGTTGGCCTGGCCAGGTTCGGCCGGGCTGCGCGCAGCTTTGCCTGTCCCGGCGCCGGTTTTCAAGCGACCGGCAGCTTCTCGCGCTGCAGTTTTCCACCCTCGCTGCGCGGCAGGCGGTCCAGCAGCAAGAGCCGGAGGTCGGCTCGCAGGCCTGCGGTGCCCTCAAGAACAGCCGTAAGGGCGCGGTGTAGTGCCTCTTCGAGCAGCGGATCGGGCAGATCTCCCGTCGCCGCAACATAAGCGCGCACCGTTACCGTATTGGATCCGTCGAACGCGGCAAGAACGGTGCAGTCGGCAACGCGGCCGTGGCCCAGCAGCGTGTCCTCAAGTGCATCCAACGGTAGGATCAGCCCCGACGGCGTCAGCGCATCTTCGATCCGCCCCAGGAGACGGACGGCGCCGGACCCGTCGACGACCGCCAGATCGCCGGTCTCCGACCATTCATCGCGACCGGGGGCCGGCTCGCCCTCTTCGGTCCACACGCGTCCGCCCGTGGGGCCGCGGACCAGCAATCGTCCCGGCTGATCGACGACGTGCGCACGGCCATCCGACGCGAGGACCGAGACGCCATAGCCGGGCAGCGGGCGCGGCAGCTCATCACTGTTGCCGATCAGGAAGATGCCACCCAACTCAGCAGCCTCGACGGCATCGATCAACGGAATGCCGAGCGCCGAGCGGATGGACGCGCCCGTTGCGCGAGGCAGGCGTTCGCCCGTCGATACCGCCCTGCGCAGGCTGGAGCAGGCGTCTGGCCCGCCGTTGCCGACCAGATGGCGGTAGATCGGTGGGGTCGTCAGGCAAATGCTGGCGAGGTTGGTCTCGATCATCTGGCGCAACGCATCGGCGGACCCGCGCCGGGTCAGACCGCAGGCCGCACCGCGGGTCAGCGGCGCCAGCACCTGGGCTGTCAATCCGACCGTCGAGCAGACGGCCAACGTCCCGCAGACGACGTCGTCCGGCGTGACGTCTAGCAGGTGCTCCGCCGTGCCGGACACGATGGCCGCAAGATCGGTATGGCTATGCCAGATCGCCTTTCCTGGCCCGCCGTCTCCGGTGGCGAAGGCGATCAAGCAAGGATCGTCCGCCGCCGTGGCCAGACTGTCGAAGGTCGGAGGCTTGCCGGCTTTCCGTGCCTCCATCGGGTCGGGATCATCGTCGGCGAATCCGCCGTTGAAAGTGATGATGTCGGCCAGTTGCGGCACCCGCCGACGCGCCTCTTCAACAGTGTGACGCAGTTTGGCATCACAGAGGCACATACCGGCGCCGGTGACCTTGGCGATGCGCGCCAATTCACGAGCCCGCAGGAGAGGGGCCGCAATCACCGCGACGGCGCCAACCTTGATGACGGCAAGCAAGCTGGCGACGGTCATAGGCGTGTTCGAGGCATGCAACAGCACGCGATCGCCCGGCTCGACCGTGAAGTCATAGGTCAGAACGTGTGCGATCCTGTTCGATCGCTCGTCGAGCTCGGCATAGGTCCAGCGGTCGTCTTCGTCGATCAGGCAATAGCGATCGCCGTGGCCGGCCGATAGGGCGTCTCGCAGGATCTGGTCTGCGATGTTCAGTGTCCGAGCGGCAGGCGTGCCGTCGGCCGTACGGCCAGCGACGGTAACGGGTTCATCGTCCTGCGCACGGGTCGACATGGGCCCATCGCTCCGATGCCGGTCGACCGGTCCAGACTACGGCGCGGCGACGCCAAAGGCGCATGGCACCGGCGCCGCGCCCGATCGGCCTGCTGGTCGTGGCCGGCAGCGCGTATCTTCTCGTGTTTCCCCCGACCTCGCGGCGTGTTGCCGCCCCGCAAGGCCGTATTCGAGGCTAATGGGCGTTGCGGAAATGTGGCAAGGACAAACTGCCTCGAATGCGACACGATGGTGATTGTCAGGCGGCCAGTCGTCCATGGCAGGCCCGATCCGTCGCATTGGAGACCGGAGGCAGGGGATGCCGTCCCTCGACAAGAAAGCTCTGATCGTCACCAACTATCTGTTCGCGGACCTGGATCCGACCGTGCAGGAGCGGGTGGTGGAACTCGGCGTGACACGAAGGCTCGGCGATGGCGAGATCCTGTTCCAGAAGGGGGACGAGGGCGATGCGCTGTTCGGCGTTCTTGCGGGCAAGGTCCGGATTGTCGCCAGTTCTGCCGGCGGCAAAGAGGTGCTGCTGAACATCATGGAGCCGGGTGAGGTGTTCGGCGAGATCGCCCTTCTGGACGGTCTGCCACGCACGGCCGATGCGGTTGCCATGGGGTCGACGGATCTGATGATGATTCGGCGCGCGGAGTTCACCGGACTGCTGGAGCGCCAGCCGCGGCTGGCGGTCCACCTGCTGGAGCTGTTGTGTGCGCGCCTCAGATGGATGAGCGAGCGCATCGAAGACACATCGTTCCTGGCTCTGCCCGCGCGGCTCGCCAAACGGCTGCTGGGGCTGGCGGACCTCTATGGCGAGCAGACCGAGCAGGGGACGCGCATCGGCCTGCCCATTTCGCAGAACGAGCTCGGGCAGCTGATGGGGACCAGCCGCGAGAGCATCAACAAGCATCTGCAGACTTGGCGCCGGCAGGGCTGGATCGAGCTGGAGCGCCGTCATGTGATCATCCGCGATGCCGACGGGCTGAGGGATGTGGTGGAGGGGGAACCGGAGATCTGAGGCGGTCGACCCGCCTCTCGCTCAGCCCTCCACGAGAAGCTGCACGCGATCGCTCGCAAACCGCGTCAGGCCGTATTCGATCGGCGTGCCGTCGGGCGTGGAGTTGATCGACTCCGTGACCAGGATCGGCCGCGTCTTCGGCTGATGCAGATAGCGGGCGTCCTCGCCGGACGGCATGCGGGCGGTGATCCGCGTGATCTGACGATGATAGTCGGAGATCCCGTATTGCTTGAGCACTTCGGTGACGGAGCCCAGTGCCTTGTAATGTGCCGCGATGTCAGGAAATCGGGCGGCGGGGAAATAATGTGAGGTCAAGCAGACGCGCTCGCCATCCGCCTCCCCAATGGACTCCACGATGATGACCGGCTGCCCGCGCGTGACTTGCAGTGCCTCCGACACGACCGGATCAGCGGGCGCCTGCATGCTACGCAACATGCGCCGGGACGGGTTGCGGCTTTGTCGGGAGAGGTTTTCGCTAAAACGGACCCGACGGCCCAGCACATAGTCGATAACGTCTTCCTGGACGAAGCTGCCGCGGCCCTGCTCGATACGGATCAGTCCGCGATCCTGCAGGCCGGCAAGGGCCCGGCGAATGGTGTGCCGGTTGACGTCGAACCGGCTCACAAGCTCCTGCTCCGTCGGCAGCCTGGCCCCTGCCGTCGGCATTCCGGCTGCGATTTCGTCTTCCAGCGTCTTCTCGATCTGACGCCACAGCGAAACGCCATGGCCCCTGGACAGCGACATGTCTGTCACATCCTGTTGCAAAACCTTCACATCACCGAGCTTGGCTCGACCCAACGTTGAAGCTATCATCGTTGATAGGTGATGCGGATGTCTAGACAAATTCATCGCTCGTCCGGATAATTGCGCGACGACTCTTGGAGGTCGGAAATGCCGCCAGCCGGCGCGGCCGTCTCAGCGGAAGACGCGGCACCCATTGCCTCACGCCAGCGATGGATGGCGGTTCTGGCCAAGGCTTCGGCAGCAGACCTCGAACGCGCATGGCAGGGCCTCCCCGCGCCGCCGGACTATAGCCTGCTGCGGCCTGCGGAAATCGGCCTGGCTATGATCCAGGGACGGGCAGGCGGCAATGGGCGGCGGTTCAATCTGGGCGAAATGACGATAACGCGATGCGTCGTTCGACTCGCCGACGGTACCGCAGGGTTCTCCCATATCGCCGGTCGGGATGCCCGAAAGGCAGAGCTTGCAGCCGCATTCGATGCACTGCTGCAACGGAGCGACGATCGCGACCGCCTGTTGGACGAGGTGATCGGACCGCTTGAGGACAGAGAAGCCGTCCGCAAGCAGGCCATGGCGGAGAAGGTGGCGGCCACCAGGGTCGACTTCTTCACGCTTGCGCGCGGGGATTGAGACTTGATCGACAAGACCTCGCGCGACGGCTTGGCGCCCGGCTTCCGCAGCCCGGTACCGGACTCGCAGCAGACCTTCAGGCGGCTGATGGAGGCCTTCGCCCGACCGGGAACGATCGTCGACGTGGCGGGCGAGCTGGCGCCACCCGCGCCGCTCATGCCGGCGACAGCGGCGGTGCTGCTGACCTTGGCCGACCTCGATACGCCGGTCTGGCTCGAACCCCGCTTGGGCGGAGATGCGGCCGGCTATCTTGCGTTCCATTGCGGCTGCGTTTTCGTGGAGGCACCGGATCAGGCCATGTTCGGTGTCCTGGTCGACGGCACGGATGTGCGGTGCCTGGACGGTTTTGCGGTTGGCGATGCCGATTTCCCGGACCGGTCCGCGACGGTCGTCATTCAGGTGGAGGGTCTGGGCGCCGACGGCGGCGTGAGGCTGAACGGCCCCGGCATCGACGGGCACGCGATGCTGCGGGTCGATGGCTTGGATGCCCGGTTCTGGACGTTCCAGGCCGGCAACCGCATGCTCTTCCCGCTGGGGATCGATGTGGTGTTCGCCAGCGGCCGGCAACTGACGGCCCTGCCCCGCGGCATTGCGGCGATGGCGGGCTAGAGCGATGTACGTTGCCGTCAAGGGCGGAGAACGGGCGATCGACAACGCCCATCGCCTGCTGGCCGAAGCCCGCCGCGGCGATGCCCAGACGCCAGAGCTGTCACTGGCACAGATCGATCAGCAGCTGGCACTTGCGGTCGACCGGGTCATGACCGAGGGCTCGGTCTACGACAGAGAGCTTGCCGCTCTGGCCATCAAGCAGGCGCGCGGCGACCTGGTTGAGGCGATCTTTCTTTTGCGGGCCTACCGCACGACGCTGCCAAGGCTGGCCGTCTCCAGCCCGGTCGATACGGGCCGGATGACCGTGCGCCGCCGTATCTCCGCCACCTTCAAGGATCTGCCGGGCGGCCAAGTGCTGGGGCCAACCTTCGACTACACGCATCGGCTCTTGGATTTCGCCCTGGCGGCAGGTGGCGGCGCAACCGAGCCGGTCGCCACACAGCCCGGCGATGCCGCTCCGGCTGAGGCGATGCCGAAGGTCGCGTCGCTGTTGGATGCGGAAGGCCTGATCGAACAGGAAGCGCCGGATGCCGGGGATGCATCGGCCGGCGATCTGACCCGCGAGCCGCTGGAGTTCCCTGCCGATCGCGACCTGCGCCTGCAGAACCTGGCGCGCGGCGACGAGGGGTTCCTGTTGGCGCTGGCGTATTCCACCCAGCGCGGCTTCGGCAGGAATCATCCGTTTGCGGGCGAGATCCGGATGGGCGAGATCGAAATCGAGATCGTGCCGCCGGAGTTGGGATTTCCGGTCGTGATCGGCGAGATCACGCTGACCGAATGCGAGATGGTCAATCAGTTCAAGGGATCGAAGACCGAGCCGCCGCAGTTCACGCGCGGCTACGGCGTTGCCTTCGGCGAGGCAGAGCGCAAGGCCATGGCCATGGCGCTGGTCGACCGCTCGCTGCGCGCGGAGGAACTGGGTGAGGAAGCAACGGCGCCAGCGCAGGATGAAGAGTTCGTGCTGATGCACAGCGACAATGTGGAGGCGTCCGGCTTTCTGCAGCACTTGAAGCTGCCGCACTACGTGGATTTCCAGGCGGAGCTGGTGATGGTCCGCCAGATGCGGGCCCAGGCCGGCGCGGCAGGGGATGCGGCGGATGAGTGAGGCCGCCGAAGTGCAGTCCACAGGCTACAACTTCGCCTATCTGGACGAGCAGACGAAGCGCATGATCCGCCGGGCGATCCTGAAGGCGATTGCCGTGCCAGGCTACCAGGTGCCGTTCGCCAGCCGCGAAATGCCTTTGCCGTTCGGCTGGGGCACCGGCGGCATTCAGGTCACGGCGGCGATCATCGGCGCAGATGACCGCCTGAAGGTGATCGACCAGGGTGCCGACGATACGACCAACGCCGTTTCGATCCGGCGTTTCTTCGCTCGCACGGCCGGGGTCGCCACGACGACGCGGACCGCCGAAGCGACAGTAATCCAGACCCGCCATCGCGTGCCTGAGACGCCGCTCGGCCCACACCAGATCCTCGTCTATCAGGTGCCGATCCCGGAGCCTTTGCGCTGGCTGGAGGCGCGGGAGGCGGAAACGCGGCGCATGCATGGTCTCGCGGACTACGGCGTCATGCACGTCAAGCTCTATGAGGACATCGCCCAGCATGGGCGGATCGCCACCGGCTATGACTATCCGGTGCAGGTGGGCCAGCGATACATTATGGCGCCGTCGCCGATCCCCAAATTCGACAATCCGAAGATGGACCGCTGCCCGGCCCTGCAGCTGTTCGGCGCGGGCCGGGAAAAGCGCATCTATGCCGTGCCGCCCCACACTCAGGTAAAGAGCCTCGATTTCGAGGACCACCCATTCTCTGTAGAGACTTGGTCCAAGCGGTGCGGCCTGTGTGGTGCCAGCGACAGCTATCTGGATGAGGTGATCATGGATGATGCCGGCAGGCGCATGTTCGTCTGTTCGGACACCGACTATTGTGCCGAGCGCCGGGCCGCCGGCCACCGCGGCGAGGATGGCGGGGCATGAGGGCGCCGGAAGCCGCGACGGTGGACCCATCTCCCGTGGCAGAAACCGATCCACCTCTGTTGACCGCGGACGGCGTGACGCGCTGGTACGGACATCGACTGGGCTGCCGTGACGTCAGCTTCATGCTGTGGCCTGGCGAAGTTCTGGGCATTGTCGGCGAGAGCGGGTCCGGCAAGACGACCCTGCTTGACTGCCTGTCAGGGCGCCTGTCGCCCACGGGCGGGCAGGTGGTCTATCGTGGCGAAGACGGCGATGCGGTCGACATTTTCGCGCTGCCGGAAGCCCGGCGCCGCCTGCTGCAGCGGACCGAGTGGGGGATCGTCCGGCAGAACCCGCGCGACGGCCTGCGCATGGGCGTGTCGGCCGGCGCCAATATCGGCGAGCGCCTGATGGCCGCAGGCTGGCGCCATTACGGCGACATTCGCGGCTCTGCGGACGAATGGCTGCAGCGTGTCGAGATCGATGGCGACCGGATCGACGATCGCCCGGTCACCTTTTCCGGCGGCATGCAGCAGCGCCTGCAGATTGCCCGCAACCTGGTGACCCGCCCAAGGCTGGTGTTCATGGACGAGCCGACGGGCGGGCTCGATGTCTCGGTTCAGGCGCGTCTGCTGGACCTGCTGCGCGGGCTGGTTGCGGAATTCGGCCTCGCCGCCGTCATCGTCACGCACGACCTGGCGGTGGTCCGGCTTCTGGCCCATCGGCTGATGGTGATGCAGGGTGGTGCGGTCGTGGAATCCGGCCTGACGGACCAGGTTCTGGACGACCCGCAGCACCCATATACGCAGCTTCTCGTCTCATCGGTGCTGCAGGCATGACGGACGCGCCGGTCATGATCGCGGTGGAGGGGTTGGACAAGACCTTTACACTGCACGTCCAGGGCGGTGCGCAGATCCCTGTGCTTTCCGGCCTGTCCTTCACCGTATCGGCGGGCGAATGCCTGGCCCTGACCGGGCCCTCCGGGGCCGGCAAGTCGACCCTGCTTCGTCTGATCTACGGCAACTACAAGGCTCAGGGCGGCCGTATCCTGGTGCGCCATGACGGCGCGATGGTCGACATCGCATCGGCATCGCCTCGCACGATGCTGGCCGTGCGCGCCCGCACGCTGGGCTATGTCAGCCAGTTTCTGCGCGTGGTGCCGCGGGTGCCGTCCGTCGAAATCGTCGCTGAACCCCTGATTCGCCTGGGCACGGCGCGGGAGGTTGCACGGGAGCGCGCCGCAAGCGTGCTACAGCGTCTGAACGTGCCGGAACGGCTGTGGTCCCTGGCGCCGGCGACCTTCTCCGGCGGCGAACAGCAGCGCATCAACATCGCCAGCGCCCTGGTGTCCGAACGGCCCATCCTCTTGTTGGACGAGCCGACGGCATCGCTGGACGCGGCCAACCGGGCGGTCGTCATCTCGCTGATCCGGGATGCCGCAGCACGCGGTGCGGCGATCGTTGGGATCTTTCACGATCGCGACGTGCGGGCGGCCGTCGCCGACCGGGAATTCGCGGTGCCGGAGATGAGGAGGGCGGCATGACCGCAGCGTCGCAGATGATCGCGCAGCTGGAACAGCTCTTCGCCGACCGGGGCGCCCGGCAGTACCACGGCGAACCCGTCTCGACGGCGCAGCACATGCTTCAGTCCGCCGCTCTGGCGGAGCGTGAAGGTGCGGCGCCCGAACTGGTCGCCGCGGCCCTGCTGCACGATATTGGGCACCTGCTGCACGATCTGGGCGAGGACATTGCCGAACAGGGCGTCGACACGCGTCATGAAGTGGCGGGTGCCCGCTATCTGGCGCCGATCTTCCCCAATGCGGTGACGGAGCCGATTCGCCTGCATGTGGCCGCTAAGCGCGCACTTTGCGGAATTGAGCCTGACTACTTCGATCGACTGACGCCAGGATCGGTGCGCAGCCTGGCATTGCAGGGCGGGCCGATGTCGGCGGAGCTGGCGGAGACCTTTGCCGACAAGCCGGCGGGCTCTGCGGCCATCGCGCTGCGCCGCTGGGATGAAGGCGCCAAGGTGCCGGGTGCGGAGGTGCCGGGGTTCGCCCACTACCTGCCCCTGTTGCGCCAACTGGCCGGTGCGTGAACGCCTGTTCCGCACCGCCGTGCTCTGCTAGCTTCGGCGCCCGCCGCCTAAGGGAGCGGTTTGCGGGGACAGCGATGACGAATGTGCACGGCACGGGCGCGCTGCCGGATCTCACCGAACTGAGCCGCTTTCTCTGCGGCGTGGCGGTCGAGGCCGGTGCCGTGATCATGGAGGTCTACCGGACGGATTTCGAGGTGCGTCGCAAGGCCGACGCCTCTCCGGTCAGTGTGGCCGATGAACGGGCCGAAGCGCTGATCGTCGCAGCGCTGGCCGCGCGCACGCCGGACATTCCGGTTGTGGCGGAAGAACTGACGGCAGCCGGCAATGCGCCGGAGATCTGCGGCGGGCCGTTCTATCTGGTCGATCCGCTGGACGGTACCAAAGAGTTCATCGCGCGGCGGAAGGAGTTCACGGTCAATATCGGCCTGATCAGCGACCGCAGGCCCGTTCTCGGCGTCGTCCACCTTCCCGTGACCGGCGAGACCTATTGGTCCGACGGTCAACGGGCTTGGCGCCGCCTGCCCGGTGGGGAGGCGGAGCCCGTGACCTGCCGTACCCCGCCGGAGGGTGGCATGATCGCCATCGCCAGCCGATCCCACCGCAATGCGGAAACGAATGACTACCTGGCGGCCCTGCCGCTCGCTGGCACCGTCTCCGTGGGCTCGTCGCTGAAGTTCTGCCGGGTGGCCGAAGGGGCCGCCGACGTCTATCCGCGGTTCGCGCCGACTTGCGAATGGGATACCGCCGCTGCCCATGCCGTGCTGTCTGCGGCCGGCGGCAGCGTGGTCACCACGACGGGCGAACCCCTGATTTACGGCAAGCCCGACTTTCTCAACCCCGGCTTCGTTGCGCGCGGCCTGCAACAAGCTTAGCAGGTCCGCCGGCGGCACCACATCTGGCACGCCATGGTATGGGAGCCTGAGGTCCATGAAGTTCTTCGTCGACACCGCCGATATCGTCGAGATCCGCGATCTTGCCGCAACCGGCCTGTTGGATGGCGTGACCACCAATCCCTCGCTGGTGGCGAAGACGGGCCGGCGTTTCGTGGATCTGGTGGCCGAGATCTGCGCTGTCGTGCCCGGACCGGTGAGTGCGGAGGTGGCTGCGACGGACCACGCGACGATGCTGGCCGAAGGCCGGCGCCTGGCTTCGATCGCGGGCAACGTGGCCGTGAAGGTGCCGCTGACACCGGACGGGCTGAAGACCTGTCGGGCGCTCTCCGATGCCGGCACCATGGTCAATGTCACGCTGTGTTTTTCAGCTGTGCAGGCACTGATGGCGGCCAAAGCCGGTGCCACCTTCATCTCGCCGTTCGTCGGGCGGCTGGACGACATCGGCCATGACGGCATGCAGTTGATCGGCGATATCCTGGAAATCTACGCCAACTATCCGGCTCTGCAGACCGAGGTGCTTGTGGCTTCGATCCGCCACCCTTGCCACGTCCATGCGGCGGCGAAGCTGGGCGCCCATGTGGGCACCATGCCGCCTGCCGTGATCCGCCAGCTGTTCAAGCATCCGCTGACGGACAAGGGCCTGGATGCTTTTCTGGCCGATTGGGCGAAATCGGGTCAGACGATCCTGGAAGACCAGCCGGAGCTGCGGTCGGCATAGGAAACCGACCGGGTTGCACTTTGGCGTAGACGCCCGGTTCGCCACTGCTTCGTGCCTATACGGATGAAGAGTGGCCGCGCGCAGCGCCGTCGTGCAGTGTCTTGACAAATGAGTGACCTCAGCGACTGTACCGAGATGGCTTTTCCGAGCAAGACTGCGGACGATGATCCGCTGGTTGCGCATTTCCGTGAGCTCGACGACAAGCGCACGGTTTATTGGGCCTTGACTGACGACGACCTGTCTGCCGATGACGGGCGGCTGTTGTCCGATATCCGCGATCTGGCGGCGGCCGAGCTGGAGCTGGCGCGCCACCGCGTCGAAACGACGCCTCCGGAGAGCCTGCGCGGGCTCGCACTGCAGATCAGCTACGCCCTTGATCAGAGCGAAAACCCGGCCGCGATTGCCGCGCTCCGCAGTTGCCTGATCGCATTGTTGGGCGAGGCAGACGAGCTGGTCTCGCCGGAGTATGAGGCGGCGACTCTGGCGTTCATCGAGGAACCGTTCGTGCTCGGTCTGGAAGATCCGATCCTCGACGGCCAGACTTGACCCGCCGGCCGGGCTCGGCCATCCCTGCGGCCCATGTCTGATCCAACTGTAGAATATCCCTTCGGACTGGTGCCCGGAGACGGCGAGGTGCTGGAAGTAGCGCCCGGTGTGTTTTGGGTGCGCATGCCGCTGCCGTTCGCGCTCGACCACGTCAATCTCTGGCTGATTGCCGACGGTGAGGGCTGGACCGTGGTCGACACCGGCTATGCCATGGCGCCTGTCCGCGAACGGTGGGAGCAGGTGTTCGACACCGTTCTGGCGGGCAGGCCGGTCACGCGCATTCTCGTGACCCACTTCCATCCAGACCATATGGGCCTCGCTGCCTGGATCCAGGACCGTTGGGGGTCGGCCCTGCTGGTCAGCCAGCAGGAATGGCTGTGGGCGCGCATGCTGTCGCTCGACACCAGCGACGCATTGGTGGCGGCGTATGAGAGCTTCTACGGCCGCGCCGGCGCGTCGGCGGACCTGGTCGCGGCCATGCGCGAGCGCGGCAACGCCTATCGTCGAGGTGTGCCGCAGGTTCCGGCCAGCTTCACCCGGATCCGCAACGGCGATGAGCTGGCGATCGGCGGTAATGTCTGGCTCGTCATGACCGGCTCCGGCCACGCGCCGGAACATGTCTGTCTCCATTGTCCGGACCTGGGCGTGCTGATCTCGGGCGATCAAGTGCTGCCCCGGATCAGTCCGAATGTCGGCGTCTGGGCGAACGAGCCGATGGCCGATCCACTGTCGGACTTCCTCGACAGCATGGCGCCGTTCCGCGCGCTGCCCGAGGACCTGCTGGTCCTACCATCTCACGACGGGCCGTTTCGTGGGCTTGCACTGCGGCTGGACCAATTGGCCCACCACCACGCGGAGCGGCTGGAGGAAACGCTGGAGGCCTGCCGGGACGCCCCCACCGCCGTCGCCGTTGCCGAGACTCTATTCCGGCGGCCGCTGGATCTGCATCAGACATTCTTCGCGGTCGGAGAGACGCTGGCCCATCTGAACCATCTGGTCCGCCTCACGCGTCTAAGGCGCGAGGTCGATGCGGCGGGGTGCTGGCGCTTCGTCGTGAACTAGGCGCGCTCCCGCTGGTGCATCGACCCCTGGACACGAGATATGCGAAGGGGATGGACGATGGCGAAAGCCCGTAGCGAGAAGCTGGAATTCACTGGCAGCCATGGCGACACGCTGGCGGCCAGACTGGACCTGCCCGAGGGACAGCCGAGGGCCTATGCGCTGTTCGCGCACTGCTTCACCTGCTCGAAGGATACGCTGGCCGCAAGCCGCATCTCTCGGGAGCTCAGTCGCCATGGATTCGCAGTGCTGCGCTTCGACTTCACAGGGCTCGGCTCCAGCGAAGGAGACTTCGCGAACACCAATTTCAGCTCCAACGTTGACGACCTGATTGCCGCGGCGCGCATGCTGGAAGATCGCTTTGCCGCACCGCAGCTCTTGGTTGGGCATAGCTTCGGGGGTGCGGCAGTGCTGGCGGCTGCGCAGCACCTGCCGGCCGTGCAGGCCGTCGCGACCATCGGCGCGCCGTCCGATCCGGGCCATGTCGCGCATCTCTTCGCCGACCATCTTGAGACGATCGAAGCCGACGGCGAGGCGAAGGTCACGATCGCCGGCCGGCCGTTTTGCATCCGCCGCCAGTTCCTGGACGATATCGGTGAGCAGGCGCAGGCCGAGCGGATCGCCAATCTGCGGCGCGCGCTGATCGTCTTCCATGCGCCGCTTGACGACACGGTGGGCATCGACAACGCCACGCGGATCTTCACGGCGGCAAAGCATCCGAAGACCTTCGTCTCGCTCGATGACGCCGACCATCACCTCTCGCAGGCGAAGGACGCGCAATACGTCGCCACTGTGCTGTCGGCCTGGGCCGGGCGCTATGTGACAGACGAAGACGCCGATGGCTGGCCCGAGCCGGTGGATGGCGCCGTGGTGGTGCGTGAGACGCGGGCCGGCCGCTTCCAGCAGGCCATCGCATCCGGGCCGCACCGGTTGACGGCTGACGAGCCCGCAAGCGTCGGCGGAGACGACACCGGGCCTGGGCCATACGACCTGCTGCTGGCCGGGCTCGGCGCCTGCACTGCCATGACCATGCGCATGTATGCGGAGAGGAAGGGCTGGCCCCTGGAACGGGCGGAGGTCACGCTGCGGCACCAGAAGATCCATGCCCAAGACTGCGAGGACTGCGAGACCAAAGAGGGCAGGATCGACCATATCGACCGCCAGATCACGCTCACCGGCGCGCTGGATGAAGAGCAGCGCCGACGCCTGCTTGAGATCGCCGACAAATGTCCGGTGCACCGCTCGCTCCATTCCGAGGTCAAGGTGGACACGGCAGGGGTGCCCGGTTAACCTGAGCTGGAACGACAGAAACGCGGAGCAACCCGTTGAATATACTGTCCATCCAGTCGACCGTCGCCTACGGGCATGTCGGCAACAGTGCGGCCGTGTTCCCGCTGCAGCGGTTGGGGTTCGAGGTCTGGCCGGTCATCACCGTCCATTTCAGCAACCACACCGGCTATGGCCAGTGGCGCGGGCCCATCCTGCCGGCCGACCAGATCGCCGAAGTGGTTCAGGGGATCGAGGACCGCGGCGTGCTGCCCCAATGCAATGCCGTGCTGAGCGGCTATATGGGCGACAAGACGCTGGGCGAGGTGATCGTGGACGCGGTCCGGCGGGTGAAGGCGGCGAACCCGCAGGCGATCTATTGCTGTGATCCGGTGATGGGCGATGTCGGGCGTGGCATGTTCGTGCGGCCGGGCATCCCGGAGTTCATGCGCGACGTGGCGGTGCCGGCTGCCGACATCGTGACACCGAACCAGTTCGAGCTGGAATACCTGACCGACCGCAAGATCGGCACGCTGCAAGAGGCTTTGGCGGCCGCGGACGCCGTGCGGCATCAGGGACCGCGGCTGGTGCTGGTGACCAGCCTGGTGCGTGAGGATGCGCCGGGCCAGTCGATCGAAATGCTCGCGGTGGCGGAAGACGGCGCCTGGCTGGTCACGACGCCCATGCTGGACTTGTCGGTCAACGGCGCCGGCGATGCCACTTCTGCCCTGTTTCTCGCCCACTATCTGAGATCGGGCGATCCGGGGGCGGCGCTGTCACGCGTCGCCGCATCGATCTTCAGCGTGCTGGAAGAGACCCATCGTGTGGGCGCACGCGAGATCCGGATCATCGCCATGCAGCAGACGATCGCAGACCCGGACGAGCGGTTTGCCGTGGAGCGGATACGGTAGGAAGTGTCGCGGGCCCCGGGATGGCTCTGACGGCGATAGCGCTTGGACAGCGCCTTGTGCGCCACCTATTGTGCGATGCGCATGAACCCGTGACCTGACGCTGAGTTCCAGTGGAATTTGCCGATTTCGTTCTGGTGCTTGCCGTTGTCGGCGCCATTGCCGCCATGCTGCAGGCGGTTGCCAACCGGTTTGCGGTGCCGCATCTGGTTCTGTTGGCGCTGTTGGGCATCGGCCTCGGCGCCCTGGCGCGGGCGGCCTTTCACTTCGAGAGCCTGGGGCCGCTGACCAATGCCGGCGTCATGCTGGCGTCGCTCGACATCAGTTCAGAAGCGATCCTGACCGTCTTTCTGCCGATCCTGTTGTTCCAGACCGGGCTCACGGTCGATGTCCGCCGCATGATCGACGATATCGGGCCGATCCTGCTGCTGGCCATCGTCGCGGTGCTGGTCTGTATCGGCGTGGTGGGCGTCGCGCTGTGGGGAATGTCCGACCGGCACATCGTCGTCTGCCTGCTGCTGGGCGCCATCGTGGCGACCACCGATCCGGTGGCCGTTGTCGGCATCTTCCGTGACGTGGGCGCGCCCCGCCGGCTGACGATCCTTGTGGAAGGCGAAAGCCTGTTCAACGACGCCGCCGCCATCGTCGTCTTCGTCCTGATGCTGGGGATCCTGACCGAGGGCACTGAACCCACGGTGTTCGGGGCGCTCGGCTATTTCTTCTACGCCTTCCTGGGTGGCGCTCTGGTTGGGGCAGTCGGTGCCCGGCTGGCGATCTGGCTGATCGGGCCGATGCGCGGCCTGCCGCTGGCCGAAATCACCATGACCCTGTCCACCGCCTATGCCGTCTACATCGTGGGCGAGGAGTATCTGGAGGTCTCCGGCGTCGTGGCGGTCGTGATGGCGGCGCTGGCCATGGGATCGGCCGGGCGTACCCGGTTCAGTCCCGAGACCTGGCAGGGCCTGATGAAGGTCTGGGAGCAGCTGGGTTTCTGGGCGGCCACGCTGATCTTCATCTTCGCCTCCATGCGCGTGACGGGTTTTCTGCAGGCCGTCACGTGGGAAGGCGTGGGTCTTCTGATCATCCTGGTGGTGGCGGCCCTTGTGGCACGGGCGATGGTGCTGTGGGGCCTGTTGCCGGCGCTGAGCCGCCTGGGGCTGGGGGAGGTCGTCACCCGCGCCTACAAGCTGGTGATCCTGTGGGGCGGGTTGCGTGGGGCGGTCACGCTGGCACTGGCGCTGGCAGTCACGGAGCATCCGCTGGTGCCGGCCGATGTGAAGCAGTTCGTGGCCCTCTTGGCCACGGGCTTTGTGCTGTTCACCTTGTTGATCAACGCTACGACGCTGCGGCCGGTGCTGCGGCTGTTGGGTCTGAACCGTCTGGGACCGGTAGAATCGGCCCTCAGGAACCGTGCCATCGCCCTGTCGCTTTCGGAAATCGGCGAACGGATCGATACGATCGCCGAAGGCCACCACATCCCCGACACGGTCAGGACCCTGGTGCGCGACGCCTATGAGAGCCGGCGTACGCAGACCGCAGCCGGCACCCCCGGGCGATTGAGCGAGGCGGAGCAGCTGAATGTCGGCCTGATCGCTCTGGCGAACCGCGAGGAGGAGCTCTACCTGCATCATTTTGCAGACCGCACCCTGTCGCGCCGGGCGACGCAACCGCTCTTGGCCAAGGCCGGACGGCTGCGCGACGGCGTGAAGGAGAGCGGCCACCACGGCTATCTGGCCGCCGCCAGCGACAGCCGCCGTTTCCGTTGGTCGTTCCGGATAGCCCTCTACACCCACCGCCGCTTCCGCGTGGAATCGCCGCTGGCCAACAAGCTCGCCGACCGGTTCGAGATGCTGTTGGTGACCCGCATGGTGATCGACGAACTGCTGGTCTACCTCGACACGAAGCTGATCCAGCTGTTGGAGCCTGAGATCGGCGACCAACTGCGCGACGTGCTGCACACACGGCGGAAGTCCTGTGTGGAGGCCTTGAGCGCCCTCAGGCTGCAATACCCCGACTATGCCCGTGCGCTGGAGGAACGTTTCCTGCGCAACGCGGCCTTGCGCCTTGAGGAGAGCGAGTATCGCGCCCTCTTCGCGGAATCGGTGATCAGTCAGGAGATCTTCCGGGACCTGTATGGTGGGATCCGGTCGGAGCATCAGGCGCTGGAGGCCCGGCCGCCACTGGACCTCGGGCTGGACACCGAGACGCTGGTGCGCCGGTTCGCCATGTTCTCCGGGCTCAGCGACGCGGATCTACGCAGCATCACCGAGGTACTGCGCCCCCGCTTCGCCTATCCGGGCGAGCGGCTGATGACCCAGGGTGAGCGCGGCGATTTCATGCTGTTCATCTCTTCCGGCGCGGTGGAGGTGACGCATCTGGGCCGCAGGTTCCTGGTCGGTCCCGGCGATTTCGTGGGTGAGCTGGCACTGCTGACGTTCCGGCGGCGGACGGCGAACGTGACGGCCGTTGACTACTGCCGGTTCCTGCAGCTGAACGGCCGCGACTTCCGCCGTTTTCTGAAAGCCCATCCGGAGCTGCGCGCGCAGATCCGCGCCGTGGCCGACCGCAGGTTGGGTGAGCTGTCTGAGCGCCAGCAGGCGGCCATGTAGCATACCATCGCATGGCGCCTGGGCATCCGGGCCATTGGAAGGTTGCAGACGGCACGCCTATACTCCTGCCATCTGCACCGTCATCGCATCGGGAGGCGGGGCCTTGCGATTCCTCGACAACACACTGCCGGACCACACCGGGCTGCGGTCCGCCATCGATGCGTCTTACCGCATGGATGAAGACGCCGCGGTCGATGCCCTTCTGCCGCTGGCGGCCGTTTCGGCGGACATGGCCACCAAGGTGCATGCCCGGGCGCGCTCGCTGGTTGAGGGCGTGCGCGCCACGCGCCGCAGCTTCGGCGGCATCGATGCGTTCCTGCAGGAATACGGCCTGTCGACCAAAGAGGGCGTGGCGCTGATGTGCCTGGCCGAAGCCCTGTTGCGGATCCCGGATGCAGGCACGGCCGACAAGCTGATCGCCGACAAGCTGGGCGGGGCGGACTGGGCGAAGCACATGGGCAAGGGCGAAGGGCTGTTCGTCAACGCCTCAACCTGGGGTCTGATGCTGACTGGCCGCGTTGTCATGCTGGACCCGCGCGATGTCCGGCAGCCCGGCGCCTTCTTCGGCCGGCTGGTCAAGACCGTGGGCGAGCCGGTGATCCGCGAGGCGATGAAGCAGGCGATGCGGATCCTCGGCCGGCAATTCGTCATGGGCCGCACGATCGACGAGGCGCTGAGCCGGGCGGAGCCGGCGGAGCGCAAGGGCTATCGCTACAGCTTCGACATGCTGGGCGAGGCGGCGCGCACCCACGCCGATGCGGCCCGGTATCTGCAGTCCTATCGCGATGCCATCGGCACCATCGGCCGGCGGGCGGCAGGGCGTGGTGTGATCGCCGGGCCGGGGATTTCCGTGAAGCTCTCGGCCCTGCATCCGCGGTTTGAGCCGCTGAAGCGGTCAGACTGCATTCCGCCGCTGGTGGAGGCTGTGCGCGCCCTGGCGCTGCAGGCGCGCGACGGGGGGATCGGGCTCTGCCTGGACAGTGAAGAGGCTGACCGGCTGGACCTTCTGCTCGATGTCTTCGACGCTGTCTTCGCCGATCCCGCGCTGGGGGGCTGGGACGGCCTGGGCATCGCCGTACAGACCTATCAGAAACGCGCGGTGGCCGAGCTGGACTGGCTTGCGCACCTTTCCGCGACGCATGGCCGGCGCATCCTGGTGCGGCTGGTCAAAGGCGCCTATTGGGATTCCGAGATCAAGCGCGCCCAGGAACAGGGGCTCGCCGACTATCCCGTGTTCACGCGCAAGGCCTCCACCGACGTGTCCTATCTGGCCTGCACACGCAAGGTGGTGGCCCAGCCGGACCGGTTCTATCCGCAGTTCGCGACCCACAACGCCCACACGGTGGCGTTCGCGCTGGAACATGCGCGAGGTGGGGCGGGCTTCGAATTCCAGCGGCTGCACGGCATGGGCGAGCCGCTATACGACCAGCTAGTGGGGCCAGACGTGCCGGTGCGGGTCTATGCGCCCGTGGGCGGGCACGAGGAACTGCTGGCCTATCTGGTCCGCCGTCTGCTGGAAAACGGCGCCAACACCTCTTTCGTCAATCGGCTGCAGGACGACCAGGTGCCGGTGGACGACGTGATTGCCGACCCCGTCGCCCGGGTTGCCGCCCTTGCGCGGCGGCGCCACCCGCGCATTCCGGTGCCGCGTGACCTGTTCCGGCCAGAGCGCGCCAATTCCGAAGGCCTGGATCTGTCCGACACGGTGGCCGTCGCCGATGCCCTGTCTGCGATGCAGGGGGCCGATGTCGGCAACTGGACGGCCGGCCCTGTGATCGCAGGTGCCACGGCCGAACGGGCGGCGCGCCCCGTCTTCAACCCGGCCGATCGGGAACGCGTCGTTGGCCATGTCATGGACGCAACACCTGATGACGCCGACCATGCCCTGAGGGTCGCCTCTGCGGCATGGCGCGACTGGGACGCCATGGGCGGGGAAGCCAGGGCCGCCGTGCTGCGCCGCGCTGCAGATCTCTATGAGAGCCACAGCGCAGCGCTGATGGCCCTGGCAGTGCGGGAAGCGGGCAAGACGCTGACGGATGCGGTGGCGGAACTGCGTGAGGCCGTCGACTTCTGCCGCTATTACGCGGCCCGGGCGGCCGAGACCCTTGCCGCCCCGCAGGCCATGCCGGGGCCGACCGGCGAAGACAACAGCCTCACCTTACGGGGGCGGGGCGTGTTCGTGTGTGTCAGCCCATGGAACTTCCCGCTGGCGATCTTCACTGGCCAGGTGGCCGCTGCGCTGTTGGCCGGCAATGCAGTCATCGCCAAGCCTGCCGAGCAGACGCCGCTGATCGCTGCCTATGCTGTGCGGTTGCTGCACGAGGCTGGCGTACCGCCGGAGGTGCTGCACCTCTTGCCGGGCGATGGGCCCACCATCGGCGGACGACTGGTGGCCGATCCCAGGGTGGCGGGCGTTGCCTTTACCGGGTCGACCGAGACCGCACGGATCATCAACCGGGCACTGGCGTCGCGTGACGGGCCGATCGTGCCGCTGATCGCGGAGACCGGCGGGCAAAATGCGATGATCGTCGACACCACGGCGCTGCCGGAGCAGGTGGTCGTCGACGTGATCCAGAGCGCTTTCTTCTCCGCCGGGCAGCGCTGTTCGGCGCTACGCGTCCTATTCGTACAGGAAGAGATCGCCGACCGGTTGCTGGCGATGCTGGCGGGGGCGGCGGAGGCACTGAAGATCGGCGACCCGGCAGCGGTCGACACTGATATCGGTCCGGTCATCGACAGCGAGGCCCATGCCATGCTGTCGGCGCATGCCGAGCGGATGCAGCGGCAGGGCCGGGACATCCTGGATCTGCGCCTTCACCCCTCTTGCGACGCCGGCTGGTTCTTCGCGCCGCGCGCCTACCAGATTGATAGCCTGGACCGGTTGGAGCGAGAGGTCTTCGGGCCGATCCTCCATGTCATCCGCTATCGCGAAAGCCGGCTTCCCGCGGTGTTGGATGCGGTCGACGCGACCGGCTATGGCCTGACCCTGGGCATCCACAGCCGCAACGAGCAGACGGCCGCAGAGATCTACGAACGGCTGGGCGTCGGGAACACCTATGTGAACCGCAACATGGTCGGCGCCGTGGTCGGCGTGCAGCCGTTCGGTGGCCGGGGGCTGTCCGGCACGGGTCCCAAGGCCGGCGGCCCACACTATTTAATGCGCTATGGGACGGAGCGAACGCTGACCGTCAACACGACGGCATCTGGAGGCAATGCGGCCCTGGTGTCGCTAACGGACGAAGAGCCGGCAGCGGCCGAGTAAGCCATTGGGTTGGGCCTGTCGGCAGTCTGTTGCCCATGTTCCCGGCTGCACAAGAATGTCGAAAGACGCCGGACCTCGATCTGTGAGGCTTGGCAGCCGACGCTATCGCCTGAGCGCGTCGAGCAGACCGCCGACCATGCCCAAGAGCTGGGTGGCGATGGACGATCCGGCCGGCGGGGCCGATGAGACGGGCTGGCCCTGCTGGGCCACCGACGAAGCGTCGGGCGCACGGCTCTCCACCACTTCGTAGGCGTTGCCGTAAGTGTCGCCCATCTGCAGCTGCAGCTGATAGTTCAGGTGTTCGGTCACGGCGACATCGGAATCCCGCGTGACCTTGACGTAGTAGGTGCCGGGGTCGAGCGTCACGAAGATGGCGCCGGGCGTATAGGCCTCGTCGTCGTCGATCTCGATCGGTGTGAACTCCAGCGCGGCTTCTTCGCTGTTGTCGCCGAGCTTGGTGTTCAGGTCGTTGTAGATCTCGATATTGACGCCGTCGTTGATGGCATAGGTCAACTGCATCTCGCCGCGCGACGTCACGTTGAACTTGTAATAGTCAACCGTATCACCGTCATGCAGCGCCGTGATCAGGTTCAGCCGGCTGTCGTTGATGTTGACCAGGCCGATGTCCCGGGCATTCGCCGGCTTCTCGTCGATGTTCTGAATATCCCGCGTCTGCTTCTGCCAGAAGGCGGCTTCGCGTTCGACGTATTGGAAGTCCTGAATACTGGTTGACATGGTTCCCACCCCCGACCGTTGCCGGACTCTATCGTGCGGATGGTCACCAAGCGGTTAAATTCGCGGCGTCGCGCGGCAGCACCGGAGGTCCGGCACTGCCGCCTATCGACACCATGGGGTCGCTGATCGGGACGGCGGTTCCTTCGTTGCCTCCCGTCGGTACCAGCACCCGTTCGGTCACGCTGCGCCGTGCTGGCCCTCATCGCCGTGCTGCGCTGCGTGCAGCATGGCGATGGCCCGGTCGATCGACGGACGCAGCGCCGCGATGGCCTGGTCCTCAGGCAGTCCGGCAACGTTCTCGGCCTCCACCTCAGCCGACCACCGGCCGTCGGTCAGGATGATCGTCTCGCCTGCCGTCCGGACACGGATGTCTTCGGGCACGAGGCGGCGGGCAATGATGGCTGTCTCCATAGCCGTATCCCTTCTTGTCTGTGCCGCCGGAGCGGCATCTTCACTAGGCAGTTACTTAGGGGATGGCAGCACCATGACAAGATGCTGACGGGATGGAGAACGTAGAAACCTTAGCGCCTATTCCAAGGTCACACCGATGTGATCACTCGCGCTCCAGGCTCGCCTTCAGATAGGACAAGATGGGATAGAGCGCCGCCATCATCGCGATGACGAAACCGTACTGGCCTTCCCGATAGCCGCGGCGGGCCACATAGCATTTCCAGAAGCGCGAGAAGATGCGGCGCACATTCTGGCCGAAGCGCCCGATATCACCGCTGGCGCGCAGGTCGGCTGCGCGCGCCGATGTGTAGCGGTCGAGCCGCAGCAGCATGTCGGAGATGTCGCGATGGGCGAAATGCACCATGGGCTGCGACAGTTCGCCCTTGGTGCCGGACAACTGAAGCTGCGGGTGCACGCGCTGTTCGCCCCAGCGCTTGCAGCCGCGGGCGAACAGCCGCTCGGTCGCCCGCACGCCCCAGGCCGCGCCCCAGCCGTGCCGCACCAGCCGGTCGCCGATATAATTGTCGAAAGGGATTCGGAAATGGCCGGGCGCGGCCGCGGCGATGGTCTCTCGGATCTCCGCAGCCAGTTCCGGCGTCACGCGCTCGTCGGCATCGACCTCAAGGATCCAATCGCCGGTGCACGTGTCGATCCCGGCATTGCGCCGTGCCCCCTCGATTTCCCAGCCGCCTTCGACGATGCGGTCGGTGAAGCGCTCGGCAATCGCCTTGGAGCCGTCGGTGCAGCGGTCCAGCACGACGACCGTTTCGTCGGCGAAGGCAAGCGCCTCCAGGCAGTCGGCGAGCTGATGCTCTTCATTGTGGGCAACAACCAAGGCCGAAAGGCGAGGGGTGGGCATGGCAGAACTCTGCAGACGGAACCGGGTGCAAAGAGGCGCCGCGATCCTAGCCGTGCGGCCACCCTGTCGCTAGAGCGCGAACTCACCAGCCACTGGCGGCCGAATTCCGCTCAAGACCGCACCTCGAGCATGAACTTCTTGACTGACCATGTCTCGGGAGTGCCATGAACCGTGTGCGTTAGCGTCGCATCCGTTGCGGCCCGGAGTCCGCCAACCTAATGAACTCAATATAGAATTGTATCGCTCTTTCGTAGTCTTCAATAGAGATCCGCTCGTCGACGCCGTGAATCCGGTCCAGATCTTCCGGTTTCATGCTGACCGGTATGAAACGATATTGGTTTGCCGCCAGATCGGTAAAGTAATGAGAGTCGGTTCCGTTGATTGTAAGGAACGGCGCGGTCACCACGCCCGGCATGACCTTGGCAATCGCACTGGCCAGCGTTTGAAAAGTCTCTCCGTCGCAAGCCGAGATAGGCGTGGCATCGTTGGCAGTGATCAATGTGACGTCGACGCCGTCCGGCGCGGCGATGCGCTCAAGGTGCGCGACGGCATCGACTACCTGGTCGCCCGGCTTCAAGCGCACATTGACGGTCGCTTCGGCGAACTGGGGCAGCACATTCTCTGCGACGCCGAACTTGGCCATCGTCACGGCGATGGTGGACCGAACCGACGCGTTGCCGACCGGCGTCTTGGTCAATTGCCGGATTAGCAAAGGCGCGGTGAGCCAGAGGTTCCGGAGGAGGGCGCCGTATGGCTGTCTGGCATGAGACGCCAGCCGCACCAACATCTCGCGGGTCGGCCCGTCAAGCGCCGCCGGCATCGGAGTACGGTTGATCCGGTGCAACACGCGGATAAGACGCGTCGCCGCATTCTCTCGGGCCGGCATGGAGCTATGCCCACCTTCGCCGCGGCAAGTCAGCTGTAGCGTCGCGTATCCCTTTTCCGCAGTTCCGACATAGGCGACCTTTGAGGTCACACCGGGAAAGGCGCCCTCCACCACCATGCCACCCTCATCAAGCGTGAAGGCCAGTGTCACGCCGCGCCTTCGAAGCTCCGCTGCGATCAGGGCGCCGCCGCACTCTCCCCCAACTTCCTCGTCCGCACCGAATGCGAAGTAGACCGTCCGTCTCGGTTGGAAGCCACATGCGATCAGGTGCTCCGCGGCCTCCAGCGCGGCGACCAGACTCACTTTCAGATCGATGGCGCCGCGCCCCCAGATGAACCCGTCGGCGACCGTCCCGCCAAAGGGCGGGTACGACCAGTCTTGCTCGGTGCCGGGCTCGGTTCCCACCACGTCCTGATGGCTGACGAGAAGCCAGGGCTCGGCCGCAGGGTCAGTGCCGATCCAGGTGAATAGAAGTGCATGATGGTCGCCGATGCGCTCCCGACGCAGCGCTTCGTGCACCAGCGGAAACGTCTCGATGAGATAGCTGTGGAACTCGTCAAACGATGCCCGATCGGCTCTGTCCCGCTCCGCTTCGCTGATAGTCGGTATTGCCAGTGCGCGCGCGAAACGCTGCGCGAGCACTTCTGGATCGCGCTCGGCGGGACGTCGCTGGCGTCTCGAAGATCTCGCCGTACGCTCTGAGGTGGAGCTCAAGGCGCGCACTCCTTGCGGGGCCGGCCCGGCTGGAAAGGACACCGCTTTGCCGAAGAGCCACCCAGCTCATGGGGCCGACAGTGCCAAGGCGTCCCGGCTCTCAAGCCCATGTCAGTTTCTGCATCAGCATCAGTCAGTCGGCTCGCGAACGAACGAGAGCAGGATCGCGCCAACGACGAAGAAGGCCATGACTGTGGCCATTCCCACCCTCTGGCTTTCGCCGATCAGGGTCGCCCAGCCGACAAGAGGCGGACCCAAGAATGCCGTCGCCTTTCCTGACAACCCGAACAGCCCGAAACTCCGGCCTTCATGGCCAGGAGGTGTCAGCCGCGCCATCAGCGAGCGGCTTGCCGACTGAGCGGGCCCAAAGAAGAGGCCTATGCCGATGCCCAGGCCGAAGAATGCCGTATGCGATTCCACCAGTAGCAACGGAATGCCGAAGACCAGCAGGCCGCACAGGCTGAGCAACACGGTCTTGCGTCCGCCGATGCGATCGTCGACCCAGGCAAAGATGAAGGCGCCTATCCCAGCGCTGATGTAGATCGTCACGCCGAACAGCAATATCTGTTCCGTCTCCATACCAAAGGTGCCGGCCGCATAGACTCCGCCGAAAGAGAACATTGTGTTCAGGCCATTGCGATAGATCATGTGCGCGACGAGAAAGAGCAGAATATTGCCCTGATGCTTCAGCATGGTCAGCGTATCTGAAAGGGTCTTCAGACCATCCGCAATGGCCTTCGACATGCCGGCGGTTCGCCGCGGTTCGCGAACCATCAGAAAGAGTGGAAGGGAAAAGGTGAGAAGCCAGACCGAGGCGACGACCGAGGTAAGACGGACGGGCTCGCTTGCTTCAGCACTCAGGCCGAAGGCGGGTGGCTCTGCCTTGACGACAAAGAGGGCAAGGAACAGGCAGACAATTGCGCCGATGTAGCCGATGCCCCAGCCCCACCCCGACAGACGGCCAACCATATTCGGAGGTGCAAGTCCCGGCAACATGGAGTTGTAGAAGACCATGGCGACCTCAAGGCCGACATTGACGAGAAATGCCAGGGTAAGCGCCGGGATGATCCAGGACGGATCCGGCTGGATCCACCACATCGCGATCCCTGCCAGAATGGCGATGCCGGTGAAGCACGCCAGCCAGATTTTGCGTCCGGCGCCGGCATCGGCGACCGGACCGAGCAGAACCGCTAGGATCGCCATGGCGATGCCTGAGGCGCCCATCATCTGGCCCCAGAGCACCGTGCCCACGGTCGTATCGCCGGCCACACTTTCCGTGAAATAGGTGGCGAAGACGAACGTAACGATGATTGCAAATGGTGCTGAGCTCGCCCAGTCATAGGCGAACCATGCAGCGATCGGCCCCCATTTTCCCGGCTGACTCGTGGTGCTATCCACCTTCACCGTGTTCGTCGCCATCGTTTGGCCGCCGCGTTCGCGCACTAAATGGGCCAAGGTCCTCAGTGACGACGAAAGCTAGACCTGCGCCCACCAATCCTGCAGTTCTCTAAAGCTGTAGGGATCGCGTCCCATCCGTGCCCGGAACTTCTCATAGATCGGCGTCCACTGAGCAACGAAGGCTGCTTCATCAGGATCTTGTGGTGGTTCGGGCGCTGAAGCACCATGCATCTCAAGGTAGTCGTTCAGCGCCTTGTTCATCCAGCTGCCAATGCCCATTTCCCCAGTCCTTGCGTGCAGGAAGGTTTTGCGCTCGGCTACCAGCTGACCTCTTGGTCGCAAGTGGTGAACGTCTATCCATTCATGTGCACGCGGCAGTGGGTGGTTTCCTCGGCTAATATCATACTGTGAATCTCTGCGGACCTGTGCTCTGGACAGTTCATTGCGCCATGTCGTGTCGACATGGTGAACACTTATGGATCGTTGGGTCGAAAACTTTGATGTCTAATTGAGAGAAGGTTCCTCTACCAAGTTTTGACCATTGGCGCACACGACAGGTAGTTGCCGGCTGAAGGCCGGTGGCTCGATGACATATCGATGAAACTAACTTTCCACAGAAGTGTTGATCGTCTCACTCTGGAAACTCCTTAAGAACACTTCGAAGATGACTGTTTGTGGCTCAAACCATACGGGCTGCGAGAAAAGAGATGTGTTTGCAGATTGCAGCCCGGATAGGTCGAAAGGCATTGAATCAGGGCGGTAATGGCACGGGACGGTCCGTTGGTCGGATCAAGCCATGTCCAACTGTCACCACCCGTTCAGGCAGGCTAGTCGAGACCTTAACGGCCCTCGACGCTCTTACTGCGATCCAGTTGCGGCTTCAGTGTTCATTGGACCCGCGCCAAAAGGGGACGCGTGTCGCTGCAGCCGCGGAGTTCGGCGGCGGGCAAGCGGCCATCGACGCGAAAGGTGCGGCCTGGGCGGCCACAGGGGCAGTCGTCGGTGCCAGCCACTGCGCCAAGGTCTTCCGTCAGCAGGCAATGGCCCGGATAGCTTCTTGGCAAGAGGCTCATGACTTGGATCAGGCCCTGTTCGCCCGGCCCTAGGGGCCGCAGGGTTACCGGGTCGCGCACCAGGATGTCGGAGAAGACGGGGGCATGCAGGCGGCCGGCCTCGCATTCCATGAAGATCGCGCCGACCTGTTCGACCATGCCGTAATAGTTGTGGATGGCGGTCAGGTCGAAAGTCTCGGTCAGGCGGCTGCGGAATTCGGCGTTTGAGACGGCGAGGTCCGCCAGCCGCTTCCAGCCGCCGCCGTGAATCAGGGTTCCAGGGCCGAGATCGATCCGCCTGCCGGCGGCCAGCGCCGCCTGGTAGAGGTGCTGCCAGACGACGAAGGTGAAGCCGAACACCAGCTTCGTTGCGCCGCGGTGGCGTTCCAGGAAGGCGTCGAGCGCGTCCCAGTCTGGAGCCAGGTCGGGGCCCAGCAGGTAGAGATGGTCGCGGCCGAAGGCGCTGAAACCCCGGATTGCGGCGGCCCGGGCTGACGCCGCACCGCCGGTCCCCACGGCATCGCGGGCGTCGACGATGATCATTGGCAGGCGCTTCGGACCGATGAAGGGCTTGACGACGGCGACCAGGGCCCGGGAGAGGTCGGCGGCAGTCGGCCGGTCGAGCGCGATGCGGGAGACGGCTTGGCCGCTGGTGCCGCTGGAGGTCAGCACCTGCGCCACGTCGGCGTCCGGCACGCTCTGCAGGGGCGCGACCTTGAACAGAGTGGCCGGCAGATAGGGGACCGCATCGAGCGTCGGGGCTGGCGACGATCCCCCGCCGATGGCATCGAGAATGGCGCGGTAGCCGGCACAATGGTGCCGGTGATGCTGCGTCAGCCGGTTCAAGTGGCGGCACAGCATCTCATCCTTCTCTGCCGCCGGCTGGCCGAACGGATCCACGGTGAAGGGATCGATCTCTTGCGGGATCGCGGGCGCCGTCATCGCATGCTGGCCCCCAGCGCCAGGTAGTCGATCTTGCCGCTCGCCAGCCGCGGCAGGGCTGCCACTGTGTCGATCTCAACGGCGCTCGGGTGCAGGCGGTAGCGTGAGGCCACCAGCCTTTCCATTCCGGCAGGAAGGCCGGTGGCTTCCACCAGCACACGGATCCGGCTGTCGTCACCCACGCACGCGACCGGCGCATCGCCGATCGCGGCAAGATCCCGTTCGAGCTGGTCGAGGTTGATGCGCAGGCCGAACAGCTTCACGAAGCGCCTCAGCCGGCCGGTGATCCGGAAGAAGCCGTCGCCATCGACCGAGGCGAGGTCGCCGGTGCTAAGGCGCCCGCCTAGCTCGTCGCCGCGGGCAAGGTCTGCGCGGCTCTCGGCATAGCCGAGCATGACGTTGGGGCCTTGGTAGATCAGCTCTTGCGATGCCGGATCGAGTGAGAGTGCGCCGCCGGGAATGGCGATGCCGATGCTGCCGATCTTGTCCGCCAGTTGCTCAGGCGGGACGTAGGCGATGCGGGCCGTCGCCTCGGTCTGGCCGTACATCACGTAGAACCGCCAGTTTCGGGCCGCGGCCAAGTCGGCAAAGGTCTTCGTCAGTGCTGGGTCCAATCCGCCGCCCGCCTGGGTCAGCGTCTGCAAGCACGGCAGGTCACGAGTGTCGAGACCGAGGCGCTGCAGCATCTGGTAGGTGTAGGGCACACCGGCAAGCGATGTCGCGCGTTCGGCCGCCAGAACATCCCAGAACGTCCGCTGCATCACGCCGTCGTCGGTCAACAGCAGCGTGCCGCCGGCATGGAGGTGGCTGTTGATCACCGACAAGCCATAGCTGTAGGCGAAGGGCAGGGTGGTGATCGGGCGGTCATCGGGCGTGAGCGCAAGGTATCCGGCGATCGCCTCGGCGTTCGCCTGCAGATTGCGATGGCTGAGGCGCACGAATTTCGGATCGCCCGTTGTGCCGGACGTCGCGAGCAGCACCGCCAGGTCGGGGTGGATCGGCGCCGCCGCGGGCGGACGGTCTCGACGCATTAGGGATAGCGAGCCGACACCTCCCGTTTCGGCGTATCCGGCCGGCAGCGTTGCCGGTGCGTGTCCTGCGATCCAATCCGGCTCATAGGCTGCGACGAGCCGGTCGAGCAGGTTCGGCGCGAGATCGGCATTGATCAGGGCGACGGCCCCGCCGGCATTCAGCACCGCGAGGTAGGCGGTCAGGCTGTCAGCGGTATTGCGGGCCAGCAGGAAGACCAGTGGTTTCGTCCGCTGGCGCAGCCGATCGGCGAATCGATCGACCCGCGCCCACAGGTCCCCGTAGCTGAGGCGCTCGCCGGTTGCCCCGTCGACGGCAGCGGGATGGCCTTGCGGATGCTGCAGATGCCAGAAGCTCACTTCGGCGTCAGCCCGAAAAACATCGCGGCTATTGTGCCACGTATTTCTCCACGATTGTCTTCGCCTTGGCGAAGCTGCTCATGTCGATAACGTCGTCGGTTTCGATCATGATGTCGAACTGGTCTTCGATCGCGGCAATCAATGCCATATGGGCGACCGAGTTCCATTCGGGGATCCCGCGATAGGCAAGTTCGTCGGTCACCTGTGCCGCCGCGATCTGCAATGCGTCTGCAAAGGCGGCCTGCAGGCGGTCGTGCAGAGAGATCGGGGGCATGTAGTTCATGAAATCGCGTTCCCCTTGGGCCGGCCTGAGTTCCGGCAGGCGGGTCTCGCCTGCTGCGCACCCTTCAGCAGAAGTGACCATAGCGCCATTAGCAAGTAGTAAACGTAGTCGATAGACGACTGTAGATCATCTGGACTACGACTGGACCATGAGAGATCCCATATCGTGACGTCCGCTGTATCCCGTTCGCCCATGGACCTTGTCCGCCTCGACGGTCGGGTCGCCTTGGTCACCGGCGCCAGCCGCGGGATCGGGTGGGCCGTGGCGGAACAGTTGGCGGCGGCGGGCGCATCCGTTGCCCTCAACGGCATAGGCGACCCGGCGGTACTCAGCGATCGGGCGGCGTCCCTACAACGGGCGTATGGTGTTGACGCGATGCCAGTCGTTGCCGATGTCGGCGACCCGACGGCGGTGACGGCGATGCATCGCGCGGTGGCCAAGCGGTTCGGGCGGCTGGACATTCTGGTGAGCAACGCCGGCATCCTGGGCGATGCGCTGATCGGCATGATCCCGGATGCGGTCGTGCGCGAAACCCTGCGCGTCAACACCGAAGGCGCGCTCTACAACCTCCAGGCCGCGGCGCGGCTGATGCGACGCTCGGGCGGCGGTGCCATCGTTACCGTCAGTTCCATCGTCGGTCGCCGGGGCAATCCGGGGCAGGTGGTCTATGCCGCGTCCAAGGCCGCGCTGATCGGCATGACGCTTTCCGCCGCGAAAGAGCTCGGACCCCACGGCATCCGCGTCAACGCGGTGGCGCCCGGCGTGATCGAAACGGACATGACCGGGCATCTGGACGCCGCGACGCGCCAGTCGCTCCTCTCCGGCGTTCCCCTTGGCCGGGCGGGCGGCGCAGGAGAAGTGGCGTCCGCCATTTTGTTCCTCGTGTCCGACCTTGCGTCTTATGTCAGCGGTCAAGTCCTTGGGGTCGATGGCGCCATGGTCCTATAGCAATGGCACCATCCGTTGACCTGCCAAGTTTAGAAATCGGTAAGAATTGTTAACCAATGGGCCCCATACTCACTCCGCCTGGCCGTGGCCGGTGCTGGTGGTCGGACCGGTCCGACTGCAGTTCCGCTGCGAAAAGGCGGCTATGGCTGCGGTGATTGTCGCTGACTGCTTGGCGTCCAAGATCCTCAGTGCAGGTCGGCGAATACACAGAGTCGGTGGATATTCCCTGGATGGATGAAGCGTTTCCGCAACTGTATGGGCGAGCGGCGGACCTCCGCCGCGCCGACATCGACCATGACGTCGGCCAGACCGAGGGCTTCACGACAATTCGCATCGGTCGCCGCCGGTCGACCGGAACGTCGGTCGAGGTGGGCCGGGCCGACGATCGGGTGGGCTTCCTGCGCAAGGCCGTCGCGAGCGCTCTCTTGCCGGGCGGCTGCTTGCATAGCATCGGCATCGCCGGCGCGCCGGACCTTGCCGATGCGCTGGACCGGGCCGGATTTCCCGTCACACGCCTGACGGTGGGTAATGATGTTGGCGCGGCGGGTGACGCCGGCGGGCCCCTGTCCATGCTGGTTATCGGTGATGCCGGCGGCGACGCCGCCCGGGAAGGCGAAGTCGGGGCGTGGCTTGCCAGGCTGGACACGACGCAGGGAGTGCTTGTGATCGTGCAAGCCGACGCCCAGCCGGGTGTTCCGGGTGGAGACTCCGGCTGGCCGGATTTGCCCGGTATGCCGGCCGAACTGCAGCGGGTCTCGGGTTTCGGCACCAGCCTCATGGACCGCAGTTCGGGTCTTTGCCTTTTCCTGCGGCGCGCGCCGGACACGCTGTCCGTCCGTGCCAGGCGGTTCCTCCATCGTGAGGGCATCCTGACCCGTGCCGGTCCGGCCAACTTGGCTCAGCCCACCGAGGCGGCGCACCGCAACGGATCGCTGGTGCCGGCTGCACGGCCGCACATGCCGCCGGCGAGCGCGCTCATGCCCTATCTGGAGCGGATCGACAGCGCCCAGTGGTACACGAACTTCGGGTCTCTGGTTCGCGAGTTCGAGGCGAAGGTGTGCCGGTCCTACGGGCTGGCAGCGGGATGCGCCGCAACGGTGGCCAATGGCACCACCGGCCTGGCGCTGGCCCTGGCCTCGCTGCACGCGCCGCGTGGGGCGCTTTGCGTCGTGCCATCCTGGACGTTCTGCGCCACCGCGCATGCCGTGGTGGCCGCCGGACTGCGGCCCTATTTCGTCGACGTTGACCGGCAGACCTGGTCGCTTGAGCCGGAGGCGATCGATGCCATCCTGGCTGACGCACCCGGGCCGGTCGCCGCCATCATGACGGTGGCACCTTTCGGCGCCCCCATCGATGTCACGGCTTGGGACCGGGTGACCGAAGCCACCGGCATCCCCGTGGTGATCGATGCGGCTGCCAGCTTCGACGGGCTGTCCCCGGGGCGCAGCCCGGCCGTCGGCAGCCTGCATGCCACCAAGGCGATGGCGGTGGGCGAGGGGGGCGTTGTGGTGTCGACCGACCCCGACCGCATCCGCCATATCCGCTCGCTGTCCTATTTCGGTTATGACGG
>JANQQD010000085.1 GCA_028285185.1 Anaerolineae bacterium
CGCATGATCCACCGCTTCGCGCGGGTCCGCCCCCGGCCACTCCCCGTCTGTTCTTTTGCCAAAGCTACCTCCACAGGCCAAAAGGCCAAATCCGAAAGATCCTCGGGTGCTCGCTGCTCGTCGTTTGGCGGGCGGTTGACAATGAGCGCCCAGGCAAATGCCTCTTACCATTTTGCGGGTCAGCAGGCACCATTTGTAAAGACCTTTCGATGCTTTTCGGGCTGGCAACGCATGCTTCGTAGATTGACGATACGAGAAGAACGGTGGCCGCTTCGCAATCCCTTTACCATAGCGCGCGGAGCCAAGAGTGAAGCGCGCGTGCTGGTAGCAGAAGTGTCCCAGGGAGACTCGGCAGGGCGGGGAGAATCGGTTCCATACCCGCGTTATGGCGAGAGCGTCGAGACGGCGGCCGCCTTGTTGCAGGAATTGGCACCGGCGGTCGCCGACGGGCTGGATCGGGTGGCGCTGCAGCATCGGCTGCCGCCGGGTGCCGCCCGCAATGCGCTGGACTGCGCGCTGTGGGATCTCGAGGCGAAGCTGGCCGACCGAAGGGTGTGGGAGCTGGCCGGGCTCGCCCCGCCCCAGCCATGCACCACCGCCTATACGCTGAGCCTCGATACGCCGGAGGCCATGGCGCGAGCTGCGGCCGCGGCCGCGGACCGCCCGCTTCTGAAGGTGAAGCTGACCGGCGACGGCGACCTGGACCGGTTGCGGGCGATCCGGCAGGCCGCGCCGGCAAGCCGGCTGATCGTGGATGCCAACGAGTCGTGGTCGCCGGAGCATCTCGCCGGCTATGCTGCCGCCATGGCGGACCTCGGCGTCGCCCTGATCGAACAGCCGCTGCCCGACGGCGCGGACGACGCATTGACGGGCTTCGACAGCCCGGTGCCGATCTGTGCCGACGAGAGCTGCCATGACCGCGCCGGCCTGGACCGGCTCGCCGGCAAATACGCCGTCGTCAACATCAAGCTGGACAAGACCGGCGGCCTGACCGAGGCGCTGGCGCTGAAGGCGGCGGCGGAGTCGGCTGGGTTCGGCATCATGGTGGGGTGCATGGTGGGCACGTCCCTGGCCATGGCCCCTGCCCTGCTGGCCGCCCAGGGTGCAGCCTTCACCGATCTCGATGGGCCGCTCTTGCTGGCTGAAGACCGCCAGCCGGGCCTGGTCTTTGACGGATCGATCGTCGAACCGCCCGAACCCGCATTGTGGGGATGATCGGCCGCGGCGCGTGCCAGCGTCTTCCGCTTGGTACCGGCGCGTGACCGCTCTATACCGGCGCAGCGCAAGATTGGATGCCGAGCCCAAAGAGACCGCGGGGGAGAGCCTTGCACGGATCCGAAGCACCGCCCGCCAGACGTTGCGGCGCCCGCAGCCTTGCCGCTGTGGCGATCATGGCTGCACTCACCGCCTGTGCGCGGTCCCAGTTCGTCGAGAACGCCGAAGGCGACGTTTTCCCGCCGCCATTCTGCGAGTTCGACGTCAGCTTTCCGGAGATCCCGCGCTATTCGCTGGAACGGCTGGACGGCCAATCCTATCCACGAGGGACCATCGAGACCGAGCTCTATCTGCTGCGGGCCGAATGTGCGCCCCGCGTCAATCCCGCCACCACGCCGGAGGTGCTGGCACGCGGCTATGCCACACAGTATCCCGACGCGGTGGTCGAGACGGTGGAGACCGCTGCCGGCACAACCTGGCGGGTGAGTGGATCGCTGGAGGTTGGCGATGCGCGCATCCGGGACGAATACCATGTGGTCGGCGGCGAGACGTCGATCATGGTGCTGCAGACGGCGGGCACCGAGCCCCGCTATCCGGTGCGCGATGTCCGCAACTTCATCGCGTCGCTGCGCCGTGTCGGTGACGATGCACCGGAAACGACGGAGGTTGACGTGGAAGCGTCCGACACGGCCGGTGACGGTGCGGATGGGGCGGTGACCGATGCGCCGTCGCCTCGGGCCGCCCCAACGGCTCCGCCGGCGGAGACGCCGCCGCGCCCGATAGAACGCACAGCGCCGCCAGGGCTTGTGGTCACGCCGCTGGACAGCTCCCCAGCAGAGCAGCCGCCGGCTGAAGAGACCGTCGTGGCGTCTCCGCCGGCAGCTGCCGAAGCCGAAGCGGCCGATCCGGCACCGGCGACGGACACTCAGGCCGAGACGGCGGTCGCCGCGCCTCCGGTATCGGCCAGTCCGGCCGTTGCCGCGGCGGCGGCGCGGACACCGCCGGGCCCGGTCTCCGCGGCTCGGCGGGTGGCGATGGGTCCAGCGGAGTGGGCCGCACCTGTTGGCGAACAGCCGGCCGTTGCCGCCGAGCCGCCGGTTCGGCCGGAGCCGCCGGCGACGGCGCCGCAGCTTGAGCTGCCGTCACCGCCGGCTGCGGAGGTGCCACAACCCGTTCTTCAGCCGCCAGCTGCTGCCAGAGCCGCTGCCGCGGTGCCTGCTGCGACCGTTTCCGCGTCCGACCCCACCGAACCTGACGAGACTTTGGCTACGGAGGCGGATACACCGGGCGATGCGGAAACCGAGGGCGATATGCCCGACACCACCGCCGCTGCTCAGGCAGCCGATTGCCTATGGCTGGGGCAATCGGCCGACGCCGTGGTCCCGAACCTGCGCCTTTCGGATCACAGCCTGGTGTTCCTGGGCGATGGCAGCCGCCCTTCCGGCACGCTTGTGGGTGCCCGTGCGGCCCTGCTGATGGTCGGCGACGAGAGCCATCTTCTCCGGCTCGATGGCGACGGCGTCGCACACGGTACCGCGGCGGCCGCCGGTGCCGCACAAGATAGCGTCATGGCGGGCGGTGAAATCGTGATTCGCGTGACCGGTCAGGACATGTCCCAGACCTACAGGTTCGGGCGCCAGGCCTTCACCGGTTCGAGCGACACAGCCGGCGAGAGTTGCGCAATCGCGCCTGCGGCTCAGGAGGGCTGATCCGCCCCGCCGCCAGCGGCCGCTTCCTCTTCATCCAGCAGTGCCTTGCGCGACAGCTTGCCCACCAGCGTGCGCGGCAGGGTGGCGCGGACCTCCAACAGCTTGGGCTGCTCGATCGGCGACAGCTTGTCCTCAAGGAAGGCCTTCAGATCCTCCAGCGTCAGGGATTGGCCAGGATGCAGCGTGACATAGGCCTTCACGGTCTGGCCGCGGTACTCGTCCGGCAGACCTGCCACCACGCATTCGGCCACGGCGGGGTGCAGATAGATCGCCTCTTCCACCTGGCGCGGATAGACGTTGAAGCCGGAACAGATGATCAGGTCCTTGATCCGGTCGACGATGTAGAAATAGCCGTCCTCGTCGCGGTAGCCGACATCGCCGGTGTAGAGCCAGCCATGTTTCAGCACGTTGTCGGTCTCATCAGGCTGTTGCCAGTAGCCAGGCATCACCTGGGGGCCGCGTATCCGAACCTCGCCGCTTTCGCCGGGCGGCATCACCGTGACGCCATCCTCCATCGACACGATGTCCACATCGGTGCCGGGCAGCGGCTGGCCGATGGACCCCGCCTTGTTCAACCCCTTCACGGGGTTGCAGGTGGCAACCGGCGCAGCCTCGGTCAGGCCGTAGCCCTCGAACAGAACGCAGCCGGTCAGCCGTTCGAACGTCTCTTTCACCTCCATCGGCAACGGGGCGCCGCCGGAGATGCACAGGCGGATCGACGCCAGGTCGTATTTGTCACGGTCCGGGCAGTGGTTGATGGCGGTGAAGATGGTGGGCACCGCAGGCAGCAAGGTCGGCCGCTTGCGCTGGATCGTCTCCAGCACCTCGTTCAGCTCGAACCGGGGCAGCATGACGATCTCGGCGCCTGCCAGGACGCCCAGGTTCATGGCCACGGTCATGGCGAAGATGTGGAAGAACGGGATCACGGCCAAAAGCCGTTCCTCGCCCGGCGTCATGCCGACGAACCAATACATGGACTGCTGCGCATTCACGCTCAGATTGGCGTGGGTCAGCATCGCCGCCTTGGGCACGCCCGTCGTGCCGCCGGTGTATTGCAGCACCGCCAGGTCGTCCGGATCCATCTCTGGCGCCGTGACGTTGCCCGATGTCGCAATGAGCTGGCGGAACTGAAGGATGCGGCTGTCGCGCGGCAGGCGTGAAACCTCGCCCCCCTTCACCATGGGGAACAGCAGGTTCTTCGGGAAGGGCAGGAGCTCCGCCAGCGGGCACACGACCAGATGCCGCAGATCCGTCGCCTCCAGCATCTTCAGCGCCTTGTCACACACCACGGCGAGGTCGATGGTCAACAGGATCTCTGCCTCGGAATCCTGGATCTGGTGCGCGATCTCCCGTTCCGCATAGAGCGGGTTGCAGCTGACGACCACCCCGCCGGCCTTCAGCGTGGCGAAGAAGCCGACCAGAAAGTAAGGCGTGTTCGGCAGCAAGAGGGCGACGCGGGTGCCCTTGACCACGCCCAGTTTCGTCAGGCCTTCGGCCGCCTTGTCGACCATCCGGCCGATTTCGCGGTAGGTCCAGTGGCGGCCCAGGAAGTCGCAGCACGGGCGGCCTGCGAACTGGGCAACGGTGTCATCGAGATGGTCGTGCAGCAGCCGGGGGGTCAACGGGGCATGCCAGTCCACGCCGTCGGCATACCCTGATAGCCAGGGACGCTCCGGCACGGCGCCGCCGGTTTCCTCCACTTGGGCCATATGCATCTCCCCTGCCGGCCGGCGACTTGCGGCCGTTGCCGCTTGCTGATCACATCCGGTGCGGCAGATCAAGCGGCGATCGCCGCCGCAAGATGGCCACGAGGCGGCGATAGCGTGACGGTTGCGAACCGAATGGCGACATCCGGTAATGGAGTATTGGACGATGCCGATTTCTGACACTGCGCCCTGGCGGCGCATTGCCACGCTTCTGGCCGCCTCCGGGCTGTTGGCCGGCTGCATCGTCGGCGGCGGGGTGGGAAGCGGCGGCGGCGGCGTGGGCCTCGGCTTTTCCACCATCGACTATAGCGGCACGTCGATCGGGATCGGCTTCGGCAGCAACAGCGGGTTCAGCATCGGCGCCCAGACGACCACCGGCACACTCGGCCTTGGGCCATCGTATTCCGAACCGTCCTCTCGGCCCATCGACATCGACGACTGGCCGCGCCGCGACGGCATCGCCGCCTTCGGCGATCGGTTTGCCGGCCTCAACCAGACCGAACTGGCCTTTGCCGCGGCGCATTTCGCCGGTGCCCGGGCCGTCCTGGGCGGCCAGTCGGCCGTCCTTCGGTCGATCGATCCGGAGTTCCTGGTGCTGGACGACCGCTTGATGGCCGGCTTAGGCGAGCGCACGCAGGTGATCCAGGGTGACGCCCGCGCTGCCGACTTCCCGGGCGAGGCGTTCGTCGACGCCGGCTGGTACTACGCGCTGCCGCAGGAGCCCGGCCAGGTCCGCTACGGCCCCGGCGATTGGAGCCTGATGGATCTGGACAGCCCCGGCTGGCGCACCTTCTTTGGCGACCGGGTGCAGTCCATGCGCAGCGCCAACGGCAGCGATGGGCTGGTGCTGGGTGAGGCCGACCTGCCGGCCCTGTTCGCCCAACCAGGCTGGCAGCCCGCGTTGCCGACGGCCGACCCGGCCTTTGCGGAGGCCTGGAACGACCGCATCGCCCGGTTCATCGGCCATCTGCAGGATCGCACCACCGGTGACGGCCCGATCGTGGCAGAGGTCGGCGACTGGACTTCCCGCGCCACGGCCAGCGACGTCTTCGACAGCGCCGACGGCATCTGGGTCGCCGCGTTCGCCACCGACCGCTCCGGCCGGCCGCTGAACGAAGCGGCCTGGCGGCTGCAAATGGACCGGATCTTGCGCGCGTCCACGCGCGGCCAGGCGGTGGTGCTGCAGTCCCCGGCCGCCGACCCTCAGACGCTGATGTTCGTCGCCGGGTCGTATCTGCTGGCCCGCGGGTCGGCGAGCTATCTGTCGGTACGTGGGGTCGACGGAGCGCTGTGGCCGCCGGTTTATGCGATCCCGGTGCCGCCGCAGGCCGAACCGCTGGCGTCTTCCGCCGCGGCCTATGACAGCGACGGCGACGGTGTCCATGTCCGCCGGTTCGGCAATGCCACGGTCTACGTGCACCCGCGCAGCGTCGGCGGCGGCCGCGGGGCCGTAACCTTGTCGCTGGGGGGTACCTACTACATGGCCGTGCTGGAAGGCAGCGGCCGCATTCGGCCCGACGGCACCGCCGACGCCAGCGTCAGCTACCGGCCGGTGGACTCGCTGACCCTGGCGCCGGCCAGCGCCGTCGTGGTGTTCGAGAGGGCGCCGGCCAGTGGCCAATCGGCTGAGGTCCATGGCCCTGGCCGCGAGCCCATCTGATCTCGAGTCAGAAAGGGAAGCAGAATTATTCGATAGCTAATCACCCCCACCGACGCAGTGGCCATAGAAATCGAGCGTCCGGAACAGCTCATGGGGATGCGTGGCCTCGATCGCGGAGTTCGGTGTTCCCACGTCGTAATAGGTCAGCGCCGTTTCGCCGTCGGCCAGGTTGATTCTCAGGGACCCTTGGGCAAGCAGCGCCGTGCCGTGAGGCGAATCGTCTCCATCGCCAGCATTGATCGGGCCAATTTCCTCAGCCATGGCAAGGGCGACGGCCTGCGAAACCATCGTTGCAAAACCCGCCAGAACCTCTTCGCAGAAGAAGAAGTAGGCCGGGTACTGGCCGCCCGCATGCGGTTCCGACACGATCACCATCAGGGCCGGGCCGCTGGTCGGCTGGTCTAAGAAGGTTTCGCCCATGTAGCCTCGGTCGCTAATAGGGCCGATCTCCCGTTCTATCACCGGAACCATCTGGTCCAGGGTCTGGCCGGCCCGCAAGGCCTGATACGGATTGAAGTCCTGCGCTACCGCCTGACCGCCCAGTGAGAGCGCAAGCACCGACCCGACGGCCGCACGGCGCAACAATGCGATAGCCCACATCATCCGACTCTCCTTCGAAATGGAACGTGGTTGTCCGGCAAGCGTCGGTTAACACCAATGCGCTAGGCTTTGGCCCAATGCCTTGAGGCGTGGAGGTATTTGGAATGGCCATTCGATACGACCTGATGGGCCAGCGCAAGCGCCCGGTCTTCGGCGGTGGACACGGCCGCGAAGAGAAGAAGGCGAAGAAGAAGATCACCCTGGCCCGCGCCGTGCAGGGGTTCTTCATCGTCGTCGCCCTGCATGTCGGTGTGGCCGTCGCCATGCTGCTGATGGACCCCGGCTATTTCGACGACGCCGTTCACTCCGGCCGCATCGGTACGAATTTCTGCGCCAGGGTCAGCCATCTGATCCCTGCGGCCTGGGAGACTGTTGCAGCCTGCCGCGTGTTCAACGTCATACCGTTCCTGATCATGCCCGGCATCGTGTTGCTGTATATAATCGGCAGGCTGCTGCGCGGCGATTTCGGCGGCGAAGCGCATTCGTGAACAGGCCTGGCATTGGAGGCGCGACCGGAACCGGCGGGCGCGCAACCGCCGGTTCACGGCTGCTAGAGAGGAAGCACGCAGCGAAAGCCGATATGCCGGTGGCCACGTTCGGGAGCATTGGAGAAGCCATCGCGATGGGTGGCCATCAACTCATCCCGATCGGTGTCGTAGATGTAGTCACCGCCGCGCGTGACGCGCTCACCCGGTACGTCCGGCGCCTCCCGTCCATCAGTGGCGTCATAAGGATACGGGCGCTTCAGCGAATTCGTCCACTCCGCAAGGCTGCCGGCCAGATCCAGCGCACCGAAGGGCGACGCGCCGGCGGTCCGTGAGCCCACGGGCGCAGTCGCGCCCGTTCTGCCGCTGAGAAACACCAGGTCGTCCGTCGGGCGATCGCTGCCCCAAGGATAGAGCCGTCCATCTTCCCCTCGGGCAGACGCTTCCCACTCAGCCTCCGAGGGCAGCCTGCCGCCCCGCCAAGCGCAATAGGCGCGTGCGCCGGCCCATGTGGTCTCGGTGACTGGGTGATCCTCATAACCCGGCGTTGGGCGGAACTCGCCCGCCGCCAGCCCGATGCGAGCCTGATCGTCATCCAGGGCGATGATGGGATAGAGGCCGCTGCCCTCGCGCCCTTCGCGCAGCAAATCGAAAGCGTCGCCGGGCATGTTGAGCGCGCTGATCTCTCCCGCTGCGAAGCTTCCCTGTGCTTCGATGTAAAGGGCATTGAGGAACTCGGAGAACGCCGCATTCGTCACTTCGGTTCGGTCGATCCGGAACCCGTCTAGAGAAACCGCGTGCGCCGGCCGCTGTTCGCGGGGACCGTCTTCGCGGCCGATCGTGTAGACACCGCCCGGCACGGCGATCATCTCGCTGTTCGCCCGTGCAGAGTGAGGCGCCGACTCTGCCGATAGCGGGACTGCGTCCAGCAGGGAGAAGTCGGGCGGCGCATTCGCCGTCGCGATCGTGGGCGCAGTAATGCCGAACCCTCCGACGGCGACCATCGTCGCGATCCTCAACCGCGATGCTTTCAGCCTATGCGCTGCGATCGTCATCGCCTGTCGCTCCTTTCCGTAGCCTGATCGGTCGAGCTTGTCCCGGACCGTCATCAGGACGACGATGCATATGGTGAAGCCGATATTCGTTATCAACGAATATCGTTGTCGACGAGGAAACCATGGGCCCACCGAGACGCAGCCCCATCCGCTTTCCGACCCCCGATCTGGTCGTGCAAGAGACCGGGGACTACGTTGCCGAGCAGCAGGCCTATCTGAACCTCATCCGCACGGCCGAGACGCTGAGTGCAGATCTGAGCGATCTCTTCGACCGGCACGGGGTCTCGGGTAAGCAGTACAACGTGCTGCGGGCCATTCGGCGGGGTGGGGCAGACGGTCTCACCGCCTCCCAGATCGGGGAACAGCTCACAGACCCGCGGGCCGACGCGACCCGCCTTGTCGACCGCCTGGTACGCGAAGGCTTTGTCGAGCGGGAACACGACGCATCCGATCGCCGGGTGGTCCGATCGCGTCTAACGGAACGCGGGACCTCACTCTTGCGGGCGCTGGATGCGCCGCTGGTCGACTTGCACCGGCGCCAGCTTCAGCACCTGACCGGGGACGAAATCGAGACGCTGATCGCCCTCCTGAAGAAGGCTCGGCAGGAACGGAGTGACTGACGGAACACGGCTCACATGGCCCGCGCCATGCCCTTCCCGTTTGCCTCGACCGAGATTGCGCCAACCGACACTGGACCGATCCCCGCTCCAGCCGTTAGGGTCGCGGCGCCGTGAGGTGGCAGATCCCGCCGCGGAGGGCGACATGGCCAAGACCCACGACCCGTTAGACCAGTTGATCGGCGAAGAGCGGCCGTCGCGCTGGCAGCGCCTGCGCAGCCGGTTTGCCCGCCTGTTCATGAAGGAAATCGAGAGGGGCGAGTACAAGCGCCGGGTAATCACGCCGGTAATTGTCGGCGTGCTCGTCGCCATCCTCGGCTATTACGTCATCGGCGCCATCCTCGTGCATGTCGTCGACGATGACACGGATTTCGCTGTGGCCGAGCCCACAGCGGGCGGCAGCCTGGCGGTGGATACGGCCGTCGCTTTGATCCGGCGGGAGGTCGACGAACACGGCTGGACGGCGAACGACCCGTTCTTCTATCCGGGCTGGATTCTCGACAACAAGCCGAACTACCAGCAGGGCATCATCTATGCCCTCAGCCGCTTCACGATCGAGATGAGCGACCAGATCGGGCGCGCCCGGGGCTCTTCCCTGGTCGACGAAGATCTGGACCAGGCTGTCGGTATGCTGCGCATTCCGGGAGACCGATGGACCTTCGAGTTCTCCAACCTGCTGGTGCCAACCGTGAGCGCCGATCAAGAGTACCGGAGAGCGGCAGACGCGCTGGAGCGTTACAATCAGCGCCTTGCCGCGGGCGACGCCGTGTTCGAGCGGCGCGCCGACAACCTGCTGCGCACGCTCGACCGCATTGCCGCCGATCTCGGCTCTTCCTCCGCCGGCATTGCCGAGCATCTGGAAACCCAGGGCGGGTGGATCATCGACACCACCGCCGACGACATCTTCTATGCCACCAAGGGCCGGCTCTACGGCTACACCATGATCCTGCAGGCGCTGGCGATCGACTTCGCCGACGTCATCGAAGCCAACGGGCTGACCGCGGTTTGGGAGCAGATGATCGCCAGCCTGCGCCAGGCGGTTGCGCTGTCGCCCTGGATCGTCATCAGCGGCGCCCCGGACAGCCAGTCTCTGCCCAGCCATTTGTCCGGCCTGGGCTTCTACCTGCTGCGCGCCCGCACGCAGCTGCGTGAAGCGAGCGACGTGCTCAGGAATTAGACCGAGCGGTCTCGGATCGCCGCAATCAGGCCGTCCACGCCGGCTTCGATCAGGTCGAGCGCATGCTCGAACCCGGCCCTGCCGCCATAGTAGGGGTCGGGCACGTCGCGCGCGCCGGCGTCCGGCGCGAAGTCCATCAACAGCCGGACCGAGGCATGGGCATCCGCCGGTGCCGCCCGGTCCAGCGCGGCCTTGTGTCCGCGGTCCAGCGCCAGGATCAGGTCGAAGTCGTCGAAATCGCGCGGGCTGACCCGGCGGGCGCGCTGCCCGGTGAAGTCGTAGCCCCGCAGCTCGCCCACGGCGACCGACCGTTCGTCCGGGCTCTCGCCCACGTGATAGGCATGGGTGCCGGCGCTGTCGACGACGACTTCGCCATCCAGCCCGGCCTTCGCGGCGCGCCCGCGCAGCACCGCCTCGGCCGAGGGCGAGCGACAGATGTTCCCGGTGCAGACGAACAGGACACGGGTGGGCATGAGGTGCACGCAGTCCGGTGGTGATGCGGGGTGCGCAGGGTGTACCATGGATCGTGTGACCGCAAGACGGCGAAGGTGGGGCTAGTGGACCAGCTGAAGGCAACGGACCGGATCGTGATCCTGACGGGCGCGGGCATTTCCAAGGAATCGGGGCTCGACACGTTTCGCGATGCCGACGGCATCTGGGCGCAATACGACCTGGAGGATGTGGCGACACCCCAGGGCTTCGCGCGCAATCCCAAGCTGGTGCAGGACTTCTATAACGCCCGCCGGCGGGGCCTGCTGGACCCGGACGTGCAGCCAAATGCCGCCCATGCCGCGCTCGCCCGGCTGGAACAGACTTGGCCCGGCGAGGTGCTGCTGGTCACCCAGAACATCGACGACCTGCACGAACGCGGCGGCTCCGCCAACCTGATCCACATGCATGGCGAACTCTTGAAGGCCCGCTGCCTGGACACAGGCGAGGTCGTCGCCTGGCACGACGACATTACGGTGGAGACGCCATCACCGGTCACCGGCACGCCCGGCCGGCTGCGCCCGCATATCGTCTGGTTCGGCGAGATGCCGCTGGAGATGGAGCGGATCTATCAGGCGCTGGCGACCTGCGGCCTTTTCCTGTCCATCGGCACCTCGGGCACGGTCTATCCGGCCGCCGGCTTCGTGCAGGAAGCGGCCGTGCACGGCGCCTATTCCGTGGAGCTGAACATGGAGCCGTCGGCCGGCCGCGGCCTGTTCGACGAGGCCATCCACGCCCCGGCGACGGAGGCCGTGCCCGCCTTCGTCGAGCGCGTGCTGGCGCGCGCGGCCGCGTGAGCGACGCCGCCACGGAGACGCTGGCCGAGGTCGAAGCCGCCGCGGCGGCCTGCACGGTCTGTGCGGAGCATCTGCCGTTGGGGCCACGGCCGGTGTTTCGCGTGTCACCGACGGCACGGCTGTTGATCATCGGCCAGGCGCCGGGCACGCGCGTACACGCTTCCGGCATCCCCTGGAACGACCCCAGCGGCGACCGCCTGCGCGACTGGCTGGGGCTGGACCGCGACCGGTTCTACGATCCCTCCCGGATCGCCATCGTACCCATGGGTTTCTGCTATCCGGGCACCGACGCCAAGGGCGGCGACAAGCCGCCGCGGCGGGAATGCGCGCCGCTGTGGCACGAGCGGATGCTGCGCCACCTGACCGATATCGGCCTGACCCTTCTGGTCGGCAGCTATGCCCAGCGCCACTATCTGGCCAGCCGCCGCCGCGGCAGCCTGAACGACACGGTGCGCGCCTGGCGGGACTACCTGCCCCAATACCTGCCGCTGCCGCACCCAAGCTGGCGCAACACCGCCTGGCTGAAGCGCAACCCGTGGTTCGAGGCCGAGCTGGTGCCGGAGCTGCGGTCGCGGGTGGCAACGCTGTTGATTTGAGGTGGCCGTCGGGTTTCGGCTTCGCCTCTACCCGACCTACATCGGCGACTGGCTTTGGGTCGGGTAGAGCGAAAGCGAAACCCGACGCGACCGTCGCAGATCAAGGCTCCATCGCCTCGAGCCGCTCCATATCCTCGTCGCTGAAGCCGTAATGGTGGCCGATCTCGTGGATCAGAACGTGGCGGACGACATGGTGCAGGTCTTCGCCGGTCTCGCACCAATAGGCCAGGATCGGCTGGCGGTAGAGGAAGATGATGTCGACATGGGTGGCGCTGACGCCGACGCTCTTCTCGCCGAACGGTGTGCCGACATAGAGCCCCAACAAGTCGAAGGGGCCGTCCAGTTCCATCTCCGCCACCGTGGCGTCGTCGGGGAACTCCTCCACACGGATGGCCACGCCTTCAATGGGGGCCAGCAGTTCCGCAGGCAGATCGGCCATGGCCTCTTCCGCCATGGCTGTCATGTCGTCGATCGTGGGGGGTGTGATGCGCCGCATGGGCGCAACCATACCCCCGACCCGGGCCCGACGGACAGGACGATCGGCGCCTACCGGGCTGCGCCTGCGGCGTTGCGCTGTCCGGCCGCACGGTCGGTATCGGTCATCGGCCGCCATTCGGGGCCGCTCCAGGGTTGGGGCACGGCAAGCGGCGGCCCCAGGCCCGCGCCGCTGACCAGCCAGTGGCCGTCGGCGGCCTGCGCCACACCTTGCGCGTCGTCCAGCCCCCAGAGAAAGGTGCGCAATCCACGCCCTGGCCGCGGCAGGGTAGGGCAGCGACGGCGGCCGAAATCGGCGAGATCAAGTCCAAGCCCACACGCCCTGAGATCGGCTATGGCCTGTGGTGGCGGCCCGTTACCGTCGATCCGCAGCAGCACGTCGCGGCACAGCCCCGGCAGAACGTTACGCAAGGCGCCGAGCGCCGCGGTCGGCGGCGCCTTCGGCCAACCGCCGATTTCCAGAAGCAGATACCGGCCACGGGCAGCGGAAGGGAAATGCTCCAGGATCAGCTTCGTCGTTTCGAAATGGGGCGGCATCAGCGTCGTGAAGCCCAGTGGCACCACCATCAGCCATCCCTGACGGGCGTCGATATTGCGCTCGATCCGGTCCAGTGTGGCATAGAGCATGGCCAGATCGACGGCGACCTTGGCGGCGACGGGCGACGCGCGACCCAGATGCATGACGCGGGGACTGGAGCCATCCTCCCCAGCCGCCATCGGGGCCGCAAGATAGGTGTCGACGCGCCGCGTGGTGCTGTTCCAGACGGGCCAGAAGCCGGCAACCAGCCCCGCCGGCAGGGCTGCCGTCACGGCGCTGTCCGGCAGCTTCGGCCGGCGCCGCTTCGCCGTGTCCGGCGGCGGCCAGGTCAGGTGCTGCCAGGGTGCGGCCTTGGGCGGGCCGGGGTCATAGTGATCGTGGGTCAGGTCGTGCCCGACGACCGTTCCCACCTCGATCATCATGGGCCAATCGAAATCGGGCCGTGGTACGATCGGATCGCTTTCGATCAGCCCACCCTCTTCCTGGCGGGTTTCGGTCGGGCCGCCCCAGTCGTTGTTCGGCTTCGATGGCAGCGGGTCGGAGGCGACGTCGTTGCTGCTGCCGGCCCGTTCGCCCGTGGAGCCGCCCCAGCGCGCGCCCTCGTCCGGCCTTGCCTTCGTGGTCCGGGACCACTCGGCCTCGCTGATCGGCCGGTCGCGTGTCTCTGCCCAATGACCAGCGGTCGCCGATCGCGTCTCCGTCTGGTTGGCCCGGGCCGAGATATCGTTTTCCCTGGTCGTGGTGCTTGGCCATGCCGGATCGGGCTGAGCCGCTCCAGGCACATCCGGAGTCTGCCACTCCGTTGCCGCCTCATCCCGGTTGCCACTGGTGGGCGAGCCCACGCCCATCTCCACGACGCTGCCGTCGTGACCTGGCCAGTGATCGCCATCGGGACCGCCCGACTTGGTTTCCAGCTGTTCCCATTCGGCATCTGGCTTGTGTCTGCCTGCGGTCTTGGTCGACTTCGCAGCCTCCGACGCGCCCTTCGCATCCTCGGTCAGACGCGCCTCGGATCCCTCTCTGTCAATGGTATGCCACCGTTGATCGGTACCGGATTCTCCGGCCGCCTCAGTCCACTCGGCGTCCTCCGCATGATGCCTGTCATCGGTTGTGGATTGCCCTTCACCTCCCGCGTCGGCATCACCAGGATCGAATTGAGGCATGGACGATGCCGTCGCAGGCGCGCTTTCCCACACGCCCACGGCACCCGAAGTGCCCCGCCGGTTGCCCGTCTCGCCGAAATCGGCAGCGACAGAGCCCGTGGGGACAGTCAAGGGTTCGATCGTGTCCCAGTCGAGATCGCCCTGCTTGCCCGTCTTCGCGGTACGTCGTTCGGCGTCGCTCGAACGGTCGTTTGCCGTCAGCTTCATTGGGGCGTTCGCGTCGTCGACGCGCTTCAGCGTCTGCCACTTTTCCTCTCGGCCCTCGGGGCGATCGTTGGCGCCAAGCTTGATCAGCTTGTTTGGGCGGTCCGGGTCGATCTCCGTCCAGCGCTCCCGTTTGTCGCGGCCTTGCGCCGTCCACTGGGCGTCATCGGTATCGCCGTCCCCATCTCGTTTCAGGGTGGTTGCCCGGTCCAGCGGATCGTCGGTCACCAGCTTCGGTGCCGCCTTGTCGCCGCCCTCTGGCGGTTCCAACGGCACGAGATGGGCGCTTCCGTCGGCCGCCGTGTCCAGCATCACCACGGTGGCGGCTTCCACCGCCCGGTCCAGGGCGGCCTCGTCCAGCTCGCCGACCGCATCCATGATCTCAGCGGCGTCGACCTGGGTAAGCTGCGCATGGACGCCGACGAACCGGTCGCCGATCAGGCGCTTCATCAGCGCTTCGGTGATGTCGTGCAGCTTCTCCGTGGCAACGGCATCATCCGGGACGTCGAACAGGAACAGGAATGTATCGTCGGATTCATGGACGCAGGTGTCGCTCTTCCGGAGCCGGCGGGAAATCGTATTCTCTGCCGCAAGGCCTACCGTGCGGGCATACTTTTCCCACTCTTCGGACACAGCCTCTTTGAAGCTGCGCAACGACAGCACCTGGAACGTGGTGTTGGGGTCGACTGCCCGCTGGCTGACCAGTTCGTCGAAGGTCAGGAACGAGAAGTCGAGTTCGCCGATCCGGCTTGTCGTGCCCTGGCCGCCGGCCTGCTCAGATGCGGTCTCGACGTAGAGAACCCGTTGCAGAAGGTCTTTTAGACCTCGGGACATCACATTCGGCCCGGCCGCCAGCGTGGTTACTGACCCGGCGACGGGGCCAGGGATCGTCTGCCAGCAAGATCGACAGGCCGCCGATGGCGCCCAGTCCGCCAGGGTACCCGATGGTCTTAGGGCCAAGGCGCTGAAAATAGGGTTAATTTCGGTCCGGCATTAATGAGTATCGACGCAAATCTTCGCCAAATCAGCCGAAGTGGAGATCGCCGTCGTTGCGAAGAATGGCGAAGGTGACGTGGTCCTGCCAGACACCATCGATCATTAAATAGTCGCGCGCCAGTCCCTCTTCGTGGAATCCGACGCGAGCCAGCAGCGTGCGGCTGGCGATGTTGTGCGGCAGACAGGCGGCCTCGATGCGGTGCAGGCCCAGATCGCGGAAGCCGAAGGCCACGATCGCCCGGCCGGCTTCCGTCATATAGCCGCGGCGCGCATGGCGCCCGCCGATCCAATAGCCCAGCGACGCCATCTGCGCGACGCCGCGGCGCACATTCGCAAAGCTCGCTCCGCCTAAGAGCGCGTTGTCCCCCTTGCGGAAGATCAGGAAACTGTAGCCTTCATCGTTGCGCCATTCCGCCATCTGTCGGCGCAGCCGGCGCAAGAAGGCGTTGCGTGAGAGCGCGTCGCGCGGCCAGGTTGGCTCCCAAGGTGTCAGGAAGTCGCGGCTTTCCTCGCGCAGGAACGCCCACACCTTCCAGTCGCGCGGCCGCGCCGGCCGCAGGTAAAGGCGCGCAGCGTCCAGCCGGACCGACGGGACCGTATTGATCCCGGTCTTCAGAAAGCCGATCACGGCGTTGGGCTCCCGGCCAGCCGATCCACGATCTTCTCATAGCCGCAAAGGCGTTCGATCTGGCCCAGCGCGGCCAGGGTGGGGCGGCTGGCGAGCAAGCGCCGCGCGACACGCACGACCGCCGACACATCGACGGCGTCCAGCCGCTCGATCGTCTCGTCGATGGTCATCGGCCGCCCGTAGATCAGCAGCTGCTGGCCCGCCTGCTCGCACCGGGTCATGGTCGATTCCAGGCTCATCAACAGGCTGGCGCGCAGCTGGGTCTTGGCGCGTTCCACCTCTTCCTCGTCCAGCCGGTCGGCAACCTGCAGCAGCTCGTCGCACAGCACCGGGACTAGTTCCTCCGCGTCATCGCCACCGGTGCCGGCATAGATGCCGAACAGCCCGCCATCGTCGTAGAAATTGGCAAAGCTGTAGATCGAATAGGCAAGGCCGCGTTTCTCGCGCACTTCCTGGAACAGGCGCGATGACATGCCCCCACCCAGCACCGTCGACAACACAGACTCGGCATAGAAGTCCGGGTCGTGATAGCCGATGCCCGGGAACCCGAGCACCAGGTGCAGCTGTTCCAGCGGCCGCTGCTCGCGGTGCTCGCCGCCCACATAGCGGGCCGGCTCGGCCTGCGCGGGAACGGCTTGATGCATGCCGCGAAACGCGGCATCGGCCATGTCGGCGAAGCTGTCGTGGTCGATCCGGCCGGCTGCGGTCAGCACCATGCGGCCGCCGGCATAGTGGCTGTGGCGATAATCGGCCAACCGATCGCGTGTCAGCCGGCGCACGCTCTCCGCCGACCCCAGAACCGGCCGGCCGAGCCCCTGATCGGGAAAAGCCGTCTCCTGAAAATAGTCGAAGATGATGTCGTCGGGCGTATCCAGTGCCTGGCCGATTTCCTGCAGCACCACGCTGCGCTCACGCTCCAGTTCGTCACTGTCGATGGACGAATGCTGGACGATGTCAGACAGGATGTCGAGCGCGAGCGGCACGTCCGCCTTCAGCACCTTGGCATAGAAGGCCGTGTTCTCGCGGCTGGTATAGGCGTTCAGATGGCCGCCGACGGCCTCGATCTCTTCCACGATCTCGCGCGCGTTGCGGCGCTGGGTGCCCTTGAAGGCCATATGCTCCAACAGATGGGCACAGCCATTGATCTCGGCCGCTTCGTTGCGCGTGCCGACGCCGACCCAAACGCCCAGCGCCACCGTCTCCACCGACGTCATTGTGTCGGTGACGATGCGCAGGCCGTTGTCGAGCGCCGTGATCCTGGCGCCCTCAGTCCCTGGGGTCGACGTCTTCATGCTCTCACCGCTGCTGCCCGTGAATGGTGGCGTACATAGTCCTGCACGGCGCGCAGGTCATTGGGCAATTCCGCCATGGTTTCGGTTCTGTCCATCAGATCGGCCACGGCGGCGGGCAGGCCCGGGCGCCGGCCCGCGGCGGCTTCCACCGCATCCGGGAACTTCGCAGGATGCGCACAGGCCAGCGCCACAACCGGTGTTTTGGGGTCGGCCGCGGCCATCGCCCTGGCCACGGAGATCCCGCAGGCCGTATGCGGATCGACGGTCTCGCCGGTGGTCGCGGCGACCTCGGCGATGGTCCGCATGATGCCGTCATCGTCCAGACGCTGCGAGACGAAGACGTCGCGGCACCCATACAGCTCCTCCGGTGTGACGGAGAACTCGCCATCGCTGCGGAACTGCGCCAGCGCGGCTTCCGTCCGCGTGCCGCTGCGGCCGTACATCTCGAACAACAGCCGCTCGAAATTGCTGGAGACCTGGATGTCCATCGCCGGACTCAAGGTCGGCACGACCGGTTCCATGCGCATGGAGCCGCTCTTGAAGAAGCGGTCGAGAATGTCGTTGCGGTTGCTGGCCACGCCCAGCCGGGCGATCGGCAGCCCCATGGTGCGGGCGGCATAGGCGGCATAGACATTGCCGAAATTGCCGGTCGGGACGGCGAAGGACACGGATCGGCCGGGCGAACCCAAGGCGAGCGCGGCGGCCACGTAATAGACGATCTGGCCCGCGATCCGCGCGAAGTTGATGGAGTTGACGGCCGATAGCCTGAGTTCGTGCCGGAAGGCCATGTCGTTGAACATCGCCTTCACCAGGTCCTGGCAATCGTCGAAAGTGCCGTCGATCGCCACGGCATGGGCGTTGCTGGCGCCCAAGGTCGTCATCAGCCGGCGCTGCACGTCGGAGACGCGGCCCTTGGGAAACAGGATGATCACATCCAGCCGTTCACGGTCGCGACACGCCTCCATCCCCGCCGAGCCAGTGTCACCGGAGGTGGCGCCGACGATGGTCATGTGCTCGCCGCGGTTGGCCAAGACATGGTCGAACAGCCGGCCGACCAGCTGCAGCGCATAGTCTTTGAACGCCAGCGTCGGGCCATGGAACAGCTCCATGAGCCACAACGTGTCGTCAAGCTGCTTAAGGGGTGCGACGGCGGGGTGGCCGAAGCCGGAATAGGCCGTCCGGGTGATCGCTGCCAGAGTCTCAGCATCGATGGCGTCGCCCGCGAAGCGTCCGACGATGTCGGCGGCCAACGCCGCATAGCCGCTGCCGGCGAGCGATGCCAGCTCGCCCTCGGCGAACCCGGGCCAGGCATCGGGCACGTAGAGGCCACCGTCCTCCGCGAGGCCGGTCAGCAGGACGCCCGGGAAATCGAGCGTGGGCGCACGTCCCCGCGTGCTGATGAAGTGCGTCATGGACCAACCGCCCGTTCAGTGCGGCTCACCCTAGGACTCGAGCCCCTTCGGCGCAAGATTTCCACCCGCCTTGACCGTTTCACGCCAGCTTGGCTTGAAGCTGCGCCATAGCCCCAGATACGTCGACAACAGTTGGGGCTGCCGGTAGTTCCGGACGCCGGATCATCACCACGTGCACGCCCAGGGATCGCGCGGCCAGAATCTTGGGGAATGCACCTCTGCCGCCGCTGTTCTTGCTGACCAGCCAGCCGATGCGGTGGTGGCGCAGCAGCTCCAGCTCCTGATCCAGAACGAAGGGGCCGCGCCCCAGCGTCAGAGCATGATCGGCCAGGGGCAGCGGCTCGGCCGGCGGATCGATCAGCCGCACAAGGAAGAAGGCGTCCACCGAGGCGAACGGGGGCAGATCGCGGCGGCCGGTGGCCAAGAACACGCGTGATCCGCGCGGCAAAGCGGCGGCGGCCGCGGCGGCATCGGGGACATCCGCCCAGCGGTCTCCGTCTTCCGGCCGCCATTCCGGCCGTTGCACCCGGACCAGCGGGATGCCGACGGCCGTCGCCGCGGTCACGGCATGGACACTGATCTGCGCGGCAAAGGGATGCGTCGCATCCACTAGGGCATCGATGCCGTCGTCCGCCAGATAGGTCGATAAGCCGTCGCTGCCGCCGAAGCCGCCGCGCCGCAGCTCGCCGGAGACCGGTGCCGGGCTGCGCGTCGCGCCGGCCAGCGAGGTGACGACCTGCCACCCCTCCCGATCGGACAGCGCATCGGCCAAGGCCGCGGCTTCGGCCGTCCCACCAAGGATCAGGACGCGCGGCATTGTCAGCCCTCTACCATCCGGCGGCCTGCCCGACGATCGCCCCCCCGCGATCGACGATCAGAATTTCCAATCCGACATCGGCCGTCCCCACCACGCCCAGCGCGGTCTCGCGCGCGCCCGCGGCCACTCCGTCGGCCAGGGCAATGCCCTCGCCTTCGGCAAGCGCCAGCACTTGGGCTGCGGTGTTGGCCGATCTCGTCGCGTCGACAAGCGCATCCGGCGCGCCCATCCCGGCCAGCTGACCGGCCAACCAGCCGAAATCCACCTGGCTGCGGCCGGAATGGAGATCGAGGGACCCCTGCGCCAGCTTCGTCAGCTTCGCGAAGCCGCCCGCGATGGTGACACGGCCGATGGGGTGGCTTCGGAGATACTTCAGCATGCCGCCGGCGAAATCGCCCATATCGATCAACGCAATCTCGGGCAGCCCGTATCGCGCCGCCACCGCGGCTTCCGAGGTGGAACCGGTGGCACCGGCAACGTGACCCAGACCGGCCGCCCGCGCCACGTCGATGCCGCGATGGATCGAATGGATCCAGGCGGAACAGGAAAACGGCACGACCACGCCGGTGGTCCCGAGGATCGACAGGCCGCCGACGATGCCCAGCCGCGGGTTCCAGGTGCGCCGCGCCAGCTCTACCCCGCCGGGGACGCTGACCGTGATCTCCACATCGCCGGCCACGCCGTGCTTGGCCGCCACATCGGCGACGGCGGCGCACATCATCTGCCGCGGCACCGGGTTGATTGCGGGCTCCCCTACCGGCACCGGCAGGCCGGGCAGCGTCACGGTGCCCACCCCTTCGCCGGCGGCAAAGACCACACCGCTGCCGGCCGGGAGCCGGCGAACGGTTGCGACGACCAGCGCACCGTGGGTGACATCGGGGTCGTCGCCGGCATCCTTAACGATGCCGGCCGACGCCCGGTCGCCTTCCAGGGCCTCGGTGGCGAGGGCGAAAGACGGTGTCTGCCCCTTGGGCAAGGTGATGGTCACGGGATCGGGGAACCGCCCGGTGACCAGTGCCGAAAACGCAGCCCGGGCCGCCGCCGTGGCGCAGGCACCGGTCGTCCAGCCCCGCCGCAGGGGCCCCTCGGGCGCGCGCGACATCGCCATTTCCGCAAAATCGAACAAACCGCACCCTTAGGCCTACCCCAGAGCCGGGTGCCTCGCCAAGTTAACAACAACATCCTTCCCAGAACCGCGGATCACGCGACCCATGGACCATGCGAGCTTCCTGGGCCTGAGCCAGGAACTCTCCGAGGCTGCCCTGAAAGGCGCCGACGAGGCGAAGCTGATCGAAACCTTCTGCCACCGCGTGCAGGCTGCGGGCATGCCCCTGTTCAGGGGGTTTGTCGGCGTCGACACGCTGCATCCCGTCGTCGACGGCGTGACCTATGAATGGCGGCGCACGCGCGACCAGATCGCCATAACGCTCTACGAACGCGCAACCTCCGACGAGCGGGAAGATTCCTGGCACGCCAGCCCCCTCTATCGAGTCTACGCCGAGGGGAACCGTATGCTCCGCCGTCGGGTCGGCGACACGCACCGCCCAGGCGAATTCCCCGTTATCGACGACCTGGTGGCCGAAGGCGCGACAGACTACCTCTGCTGGGCGATCCTGTTCACCGACAGTGTTACGGCCAGCGAAGAGGACGGCTTCTATGCCTCGCTGGCGAGCGACCGGCCGGGCGGCTTTACCGAGGCCGAAGTGGCGTGCCTCGACCGGCTGATGTCGGGGCTGGCCCTGGCCATGCGCACGGCCCTTCTGGTGCGCACCACGGAGAGCCTGCTGTCGACCTATCTCGGCGCCGATCCGGGCCAGCGCATCCTGCGCGGGCAGATCGAGCGTGGCGCTGCGGAGGCCCTGTCTTCGGTGCTCTGGTTCAGCGACCTGCGCGGGTTCACCCGCATCGGCGACACGACGCCCGACGCCCTGCTGCCCCTGTTGAACGACTATGCCGAATGCCTGGTGACCGCGGTCCACGAACAGGCGGGCCAGGTGCTGAAGTTCGTCGGCGACGGCCTGCTGGCCATCTTCCCCATCCGGCCCCAAGACCCGGAGTCCGGACCGGCCGCGTGCCGTCGGGCACTGGCGGCGGCGGATCAGGCGCGGCGCGACGTGAGCGGACTGAACATCAGACGCTCAGCCGACGGCGCGCCGGTGACCACCTTCTATCTCGGGCTGCATGTGGGTGAGGTCTATTACGGCAATATCGGCAGCCCGACGCGGCTGGACTTCACCGTGGTCGGTCCGGCGGTGAACGAAGTCAGCCGCATCGGCGGCCTCTGCCGCGCCCTGGACCAGGATGTCATCGTCTCAAAGGCGTTCGCCGCGGCCGGTGGCGACCCTGGCCGGCTGTCGTCGCTGGGGCTGCACAGCCTGCGCGGTGTCTCCCGGCCGCAGGAGCTGTTTGGGCTGATGCCGGTCCCAGGCGGCATGGCGTCGAGCCTGACGGCCGACGCCATATCGGCAACAAAGTAACGCCGCAATCGGACCGTATCAGGTAGGCTGCGCGTCTCGGCCGAGCGAGAGGCGGCCCGGACCAACGGCAAGCGGACCTTGCACTGTCGATGAGCCATGCAGCGGACAACCAGGCGCAGACGCCCGTCCGACGCCGGGCCGGTTTCGGCTGGCTGGCGGGTCTATTGTGGGTGCTGCTGGGCCTGACGGCGATTGCCACCGCATTCGCGGCGACGACGGCGTGCGGCCTTTCCATACCCGGTCTGCCGTCGGCGATCGATTTCTGCCCGCCGCCGGACGAAGGGCCGGATGACCGCGAGCGGCAGCTGGTACAGCTGGAGGTACGTGAAGAGGCGCTGCGGCAGCGGCTGGACTCGCTGCAGCTGACCCTCGCGGACGCACCATACTGCCCGATGCCCGAACGGGATGAACCGATTCAGACCGCCGAAGTGCCACCGCCACCCGAAGAGCCGGAAGAGGAGGTGGTTGAGGAGGTCGAGGAACCGGTCGAGGTGGTCGAAGAGCCTGTCGAGGAGATCGAGGAACCGGTCGAGATCGTGGAGGTACCCGTCGAACCTGTGGAGCCTCCGCCCGGCATGGTTATGGTCCCGCCCCAGGCCCCCACGGCCCCACCGCGGCCGGCCCCGCCGCCGGAGCCCGTAGTGGTAGCGGAGGTGACGCCCCCGCCCGCGCCGCCACAGCCTCAGCCGCAGCCGGTGGCGTCCCCGCCGCCACCCCAGCCGGAGCCACCGCCGCCCCAACCTGTTGTCGCACCGCCGCCGCCGGAGCCGCTGGAGGCCTGCCCGCCGCCGCCATCGGACGAGGTGATACTGGTCCTGGATACGTCTTCCAGCATGGAGTGGCCGTTCGCCCTCGACCCGGGCTTTGAGGCCCGCCTCTGGCAGACCGCATTCGACCGCTCCAGTCAGGGCCGGCGCCAGTTCCAGGCGATGCTGGAAGAGATGGAGCGGATGCCCGGCGCCGACCGCATTGACGTGGCGCGACAGTCGCTGATCCAGCTTGTGAACAACGCCCCGGGTGACATCGATCTCGGCCTTGTCATCTTCAACCAGTGCGGCCGAACGGCTCCCGGGCGGACCTACGGGCCCGGACAGCGGCCGTCGCTTATCTCACGCATTCGCAACGCCGGCACGGACGACTCGACGGCACTGGGCGAAGCCTTGGGTGTCGCGCGATCGATGATCCAGGGCGGTCGCACACCGGAGGAGCCGGTGAACCTCGTACTGGTGTCGGACGGGCGCGACAGCTGCGGCGCCGATCCCTGCTCCATCGCCCGCGCGCTTAAGGCAGAGTTCCCTTATCTCTATATTCATGTGATCGCCCTGACATCGCAGGTGGAGCCGCTGCGCTGCGTGGCCAACGCCACAGGCGGCGAGTTGATCATGCCGCAGAATGCCGCGGCCCTCGCCGCCGCACTTCGCCGCGCTTCGGGTCAGTCGGACCTGCCGGAGCACTGCCAATAGCCGGAACGGCAGCCCGGCATGGTTCGGGGCCGACGCGGAGCGTCTGAACGATAACGCAGGTCCGCCGCGCGGCGATCCGACGGTCGGGCAAAAAAAACGGTGACCCGCCGCCGGCGGGTCACCGATGCTGTTGCTTCTAAGCCCTACGCCGCGCGGACGTCGCTGATGAACCGTTTGATCAGGTCGTCGAGACGAGTTGCCTGATCAGCAGCGTCAGTGCTCGCCTGATCCACGAAATGGGCGGCCGAGCCGGCGCGGCCGGCATGCTCGCTGACTTGACTGACGTGCTGGGACGCCTCATGGGTGCCGGACGCGGCTTCCTGCACGTTGCGGGCGATTTCCTGGGTCGTGGCGTCCTGCTGTTCGATCGCCACCTGGATGGAGCTCGACGCCTGGTCCACATCGCCGATGGTCGCCACGATCTCTTCAATCGCGCCGACGGCGGAACTGGTGGCGTTCTGCATGGCGCCGACCTGGCCCTGAATCTCTTCCGTGGCCTTCGCGGTCTGGCCGGCAAGCTGCTTCACCTCGTTGGCCACCACGGCGAACCCGCGGCCCGCCTCGCCAGCGCGCGCCGCTTCGATGGTCGCGTTCAGCGCCAGCAGATTGGTCTGCGCCGCAATCTCGTTGATCAGACGCACCACCTCACCGATGCGGTTGGCCGCCTCGGCCAGTCCGCGCACCATGGTATTGGCGCCTTCGGCCTGGTCCACCGCCTTGCGAGAGACGTCGCTTGCGTGCTGGGCGTTGCGGCGGATCTCGCGGATGGAAGCTGCCATTTCTTCTGCCGCCGCAGCCACGGTCTGGACGTTGGCAGTCGCCTCTTCCACCGCCGCGGCCGTGGTCACGGCCTGCTGGCTGGTCTCGTCCGCGGTCTGGCTCATGGCCGAAGCGGCTTCGCCCAGCTTGCGCATCGCATCGTCGACGGTCGTGAGCGCGCCCGACGCTTCCGTGTCGAAGCCCGCCGTCAGGCTATCGACCTTGCGTTGACGCTTCATGCGCTCTTCCATCTCGATCTGCTGATAGACAGAGATCGAGAGGTCCATGTCCATCATGACCGCCTTGACGACGGCTTCCCGCGCAGCCTGCCGATGACGCTGCGGAATGCCGGAGCCGCGGTTGATCAGGCCCATCAGTTCCCCGAGCACCATGGAGTAGCCGCCCATGTACCATCGCGGCTCGAGGCCGATGCGCTGGTGGGCGCGGCCGATCGCATTGCACTCGGCCATGAAATCGTCGTCGAAGCCGCTGGTGAACAGCTTCTTCCAGTGACGGCGCTGGGCGGCCTTCAGGGATTCGACATTCGAATTGGCGATCAGCGACGCCGTTTCCGGAAAGCGGCTGAGATGCTGATAGAACCGATCCAGTATCGGCCCGAGCTTATCTTCCAGCTTGCCCCAGATTTCTGCGAGAAGGCGTAGCGAATCCGCGTCAATCTCATGAAATGCGCGGCGGGTATTCGCATCTAAGGGGGTCGATGTGTCCGCCATGGCAGCTAATTCCTTGCAGTGGTTAGGCAACCGGGTTGCTCGTGCTTCAGTTCCGACGCGTCTCGGCGCCGTCAGAGGGGGTCGGCGTTGACTGCGAGATAGGGTTAAGCATAAATCGTTAAGATTCGATGATTGTTTTGCCCTTGTTCGAGGAGCAAGATTGTCTCGGGTCGGCGAAGTCTGCAGATTGGGCGCTCGGTAGCCGTAATCGCAAATAACGTGATACTGTCAGCCGTTCACTCTTATTGCCGGCAGCTCGCGAATCTCAGACAGAGACGCAGCGAGCACAGACATTCGAAGGCTATTGATTCGTCATCTAATCATTAACGTCCTCAATTTGGACCCGCCTGCCGCCTTATCGAGACAATCGTTAATTGAACTCAGTGAATAAACTGTAAAACCCGCCATGTTCACCGCTTGAAAGCATCAAGCACACCGGCGCGTAGAGGAAGGCGGCCCATGCCGATCAAACCCGTGTCCATCTGGGCGACCAGCCAGGCCCATGAAGACGAGATGAACGACGACCACGCGATGCTCTGGCGGCGGATGATCGCGCTGATGGCCGAGCAGGATCTGACCGGGCGCACGGTGCTGGATTTCGGCTGCAACCAGGGTGGCTTTCTCAGACTGCTGCACGGCCTTCGCCCATACCAGAGGGCCGTCGGCGTCGACATCGCAACGGAGTCGGTGGCGTTGGCGGTGGCACGCCGGGGGTTGGTCCCGGCCGACTATCGGGTGGCAACGGACCTCGCCGAGTTCCCTGAGACCTTCGACATCGCCTTCAGCCACGAGGTGCTGTACCTGCTGGAAGACATTGGCGCACATGCCCGCGAGATTCACGCCGCGCTGAAGCCGGGCGGCGTCTACTACGCGGCCATCGGCTGCCATGCTGACGGCCCCGAATGGCCGCGCTGGCGCGACCTGATCCAGACCTATTCCAGCCTGCCCGTCCACGGCCGATCCCTGGACAGCTATGCCGAGGCCTTTCGGACGGCGGGTTTTCAGGTGTTCGCACGCCGATTCGCGGTCGACGAGTTTATCCGCATCGGCGCAAGTGATGCCTTCGCCACAGTCGGCGAGCAGCTTGACTATTATACAAGCGTCAAGACCCTGTTCCGACTGATCAAGGCCCGATAACCAAGACGCCGCAAGGCGTCACAGCGCTTCATTGAAATCCTCGATCAGAGTGGCGATGCGGCTGCTGTCCGACTGATCCATGATCACGTCGGCGCGGCGGCGGGCGGCGATGGTATCGATCACGCGCACCCGGCCCTTCACCCGCAACAGGGCGGCCGGCGTCATCGACAGCTCGCGGATGCCGAGCCCGATCAGCATCGCCGTATAACGCGGATCGCCCGCCATCTCACCGCAGACGCTGAACGGGATGCGGGCCCTGAACGCCGCCTGCGTGGAAAACTGGATCAGCCGCAGGACGGCGGGATGCAGGGGGTCATAGAGCCCAGCCACCTGCTCGTCGCCGCGGTCGATGGCCAGCGTGTACTGAATGAGATCGTTGGTCCCGAGTGCGAAGAAATCGCACTCGCGCGCAAAGGCGTCCGCCGCCAGGGCCGTTCCGGGGATCTCGATCATCACCCCGAAGGGGGGCAGCGACGGCGCCATGCGCACGCGGCGACGCGCCAGGCGCCTCGCCGCGCGGTTCAAGATCTCGCGTGCACGGCGGACCTCACCGATCGTGGCGACCATCGGCAGCAGGATGCGCACCGGCCCATGGGCGCCGGCCCGCAGCATAGCCGCGAACTGCGTTTCCAACAGCTTCGGTTCGCGCAGACTGAGGCGGATCGCGCGCAGCCCAAGTGCCGGATTGTTACCCGGGCTGAACCGCGGCCCCAGGGCCGACGCCAGCTTCTCGCCGCCAATATCCAGGGTCCGCAGCGTCACCATCTTGCCGTCCATGCCTTCGACGATGCCGCGCAGCACCTCGTACTGCTCTTGCTCCGTCGGCAGGTCGTCCCGGTTCATGAACAGGAACTCGGTGCGCAACAGCCCGATGCCGTCGGCGCCCACATCCACGACCGCTGCAATTTCATGCGGCAGTTCGATATTGGCCGCCAGCGCAACAGGTATGTCGTCGCGCGTGGTCGACGGCAGCGCGATCAGGGTGCGAAGCTGTGCCTGCTCCGCCGCCAGCACGGCGCGGCGGGCCTCGTAATGCTCCAGCGTCTCGGCGCTGGGGTCGAGGATCACCTGTCCGGCGGTGCCGTCGACGATCACCGTCTGGCCGGCATGGACACGCCGCAAAAGGTCGGCGACACCCAGCACGGCCGGCAGGCCCAGCGACCGCGCCATGATCGCCGTATGCCCCTCTGCCCCGCCCATGGTCGTGGCGAACCCGGCGATCCGCTTGGGATCCATCAGCGCGGTATCGGCCGGCGTGATCTCTTCCGCCAGGATGATGCTGTCGGCCGGCAGCGTCGAATAGGCCTGGAACTGCCGGTCGATCAGGTTGCGGATCAAACGACCACCGACATCGCGGATATCCTGGATCCGCGCCGCCAGATAGGCATCGTCCATGGCCGCGAACTGCTGGGCGATCGCCGTCATCTCTGTCTGGACGGCCCATTCGGCGTTCAGCCGCTCTTCCGTGATACGCCGTTCCACCCCCCTGATCAGCCGAGAGCCGGAGACGATGGCGAGATGGGCGTCGAGCAGATAGCTGATCTCTTCAGCCGCGGCGTCCGGCAGGCTGGCAGACTTCGCCTTCAGCTTGCGCAGCTGTCGCCGGGCCTTGGCCACGGCTTCGGTGAAGCGCTGCTTTTCATCCTCTGCCGCGGCCTGCGTGAGCACATATTCGGGCACCTGGGCGAACCCGGTCTCAACCACATGGGCAGGGCCGATGGCGATGCCGGCGGACACGCCGAGCCCCGTCAGAGTCGCCTCCGGCAGGGATGCTCCGTCGGTAGCGCCAGTGCCTTTAGTCCTCATCGAACTTGCGCACCACGAGTTCTTCGAGCGCCTGGATCACCGCACCGGCATCGGGGCCCGTCGCAATCAGCGTGATCGACGTGCCCGGGCTGGCCGCCAGCATCATCAATCCCATGATGCTCTGCCCGCCGACGGCCATGCCGTTGCGCTTCACCGTCACCTCTGCATCAAAGCGGCCCGCCACCTTCACGAACTTGGCGGCCGCCCGCGCATGCAGCCCCCGCTGATTGGCGATGATTACCGTGCGCGTGATCTCGGGACGGGTTTGGCGTTCCTCCAGGTCATCGTTCATTTTCGTTGGCAAGAAGGCTTGATGCGATGTTGATGTATTTCTGCCCGGCGTCCCGTGCCAGGCGAACGGCTTCCGACACGCTTTCACTGGCGCGGACCGACGCCAGCTTGATCAGCATAGGCAAGTTCACGCCGGCGATCACCTCGATCCGTTCCCGCTGCATCACCGAGATCGCCAGGTTGGACGGCGTGCCCCCGAACATATCCGTCAGCAGCACCACGCCACGGCCGCTGTCGACGCGCGCCACACAGTCCAGGATCTCCCGCCGGCGCTGCTCCATGTCATCGTCGGGGCCGATGCACACCGCGCTGACATTGTCCTGCTCGCCCACCACATGCTCCAACGCGGCAATGAACTCCTCAGCCAGGCGTCCGTGTGTCACCAGGACCATGCCGATTTTTGCCGATGGATCCGATGGTACGGACATGCTGAAGCCTCGTTCCTGCCAGCCTAGCCTGCCGCCAGGTCGCGATGGGCAAGACCGACACGATAACCCTCATCGCGCAGCCATTGCGACAAGAGTTCGGCGACGAACACCGACCGATGCCACCCCCCGGTGCAGCCGACGGCGATCGTTAGATAGCTCTTCCCCTCGCGATTGAAGCGCGGCAGCAGCGGCCCCACCAGCCCCTTCAGCGATGCGACGAACCCGTCGAAGTCCGGATCGGCGGCAATGTAAGCCTGCACGTCGGCCTCCAGACCACTGTGAGACCGCAGATTTTCATCCCAATAGGGATTGGAGAGAAAGCGCACGTCGAACACCAGATCCGCCTCTCGCGGCAAGCCGCGCCGGAACGAGAACGACATCACCGAAACCAGCAGGCCCGGCTGACGGTCGGCGGCGAACCGCCCGCCGACGGTCCGCTTCAACTCGTGCATGTTCAAGAGCGACGTGTCGATCACCAGGTCGGCACGATCGCGGACCGGCGCCAGCACGGCACGTTCCTTCTGGATGCCGTCCGCGATCGGCCGATCCTGGGCCAGCGGATGGCGGCGCCGCGTCTCGGTGAACCGGCGCTGCAGGACTTCGACATCGGCTGTCACGAAGACCAGGCTCAGGTCGAGGTCGCGCCGCTCCCGCAGAATGTCCACCTGTCGCAGCAGTGCGTCGGCGGCGAAGTCGCGGTTGCGGCAATCGATCACCACGGCCAACGGCGTCCCGCGGTTGTCGCCCTCTGCCACCAGATGAGGCACCAGGGCGAGCGGAAGGTTGTCCACCGCTTCATACCCCAGATCCTCAAGCCCTTTCAGTGCAGTGGACATGCCGGCCCCCGACAGACCGGTCAGCAGGACCACGCTCCGGCGCCCATTGCCAGCCGCTTGCTGCGGCGGCAGGGCCGCTCCCGGCCCGGCCCGGTCATCCATGGCTCGCGTCCTCCGTCCGCACCGGTGCCGCTTCGGCCGGCCATGTCGCATCGCCGCCGGGTGAAATCATCGATAGGGCGACACGCAGTTTCGCAGGCGCGGACGCATGGAACGGATCGAGGCTGATCCGCGGAACGGCCACGCCCCCCACAAGGGCCCGCGCCGGAGACGGCAGGCGCTCCAAAGGCTCGCCGGGCGCAAGATCGGCAACCAGGACAACCTGGGCCTCGTCGACGGCCGGCACGCGGACCGGCCCGATGCCCCGGATCTCCAGCAGGCCACGCAGAACCGCCGGGGCTCGGGCGGAGACACGGCCGTCCTGCATGGACAGCACGACACGGTCGTCGGCAACCAGTTCGGCGCCGCGGTCAATCAGGCGCAGTGCCAAGTCCGATTTCCCCGACCCCGAGGGACCACGCAACATGACGCCGCGCCCCTCAAGCATGACGCAGGTGGCATGGATCGTCTCCATGACCGCAAAGGTGTCGTCCGGGTCTGGGCAAGTCAATCGCCCAGCCCCGGACGAACGGCCGCGTCTTACTGCACGCCCATCTCAAGCCGGTAGTCGGTCGCTCCTGAGAAGACATAGACGCGCACATAATAGGTCCCGGCGGAGAGCTGCTGCTGGATCTGCTCCGCCTCCGGTCCGGCAAGCAGGGACGAGCTCAGCACCGTGATCCCATCACCCGACAAGAGCTCGACATCCGCATCGCTGGTCAGCTGATCCAGCGTCAGACGGAAAGACCCGGGTGCGGTCAGATCGAAGGTGTAGAAATCGGACACGTCCGCCGGACCGACCCAGTCCCGCAGCTCCACCGGCTCGCCCGGCGTCAGCGTGACGACGCGGGCCGCTCCGGTGCTGTTGCCGGCACTGTCCTCCGGCGCGGGGCCCGCCGGCTCGGCCGAAATCTCGAGGAAATACTCGGTGTTGCCGGAGAACGGGACCACCACGACATAGTACTCACCCGGCTCAAGCAGCACTTCCATGTATTCGGAATTGGTGCCGCCTTCCGCGGATGACGCCAGAACCGACCCGAAATCGTCTTCCAGGCTGATATCCGCGTCGGACGACATCCCGTCCAGAGTGACGATGACGGTCGAGGATTCCGACACGCTGAAGGAAAAGTAGTCGGCAAAGTCGCCCGCGCCGATCCACTCTTCCTGCACCACGCCCAACCCGGTGACGTCACCCAAGTCGAATGCCTGGCCCGGTCCGTCACCGGCCTGGTCGGCCGGCGGCGGGTCCGTCGGCTCACCGGAGACGACCAGCTGATAGGTCGTTTCGCCCTGGTACATGTACACTTCGATGAAATAGGTGCCGGGACCGGCGAAGTAGTCGATGAACTCCGACTCCGCGCCAGCCGCAGCGGAATCGGCCAGGTACTGCCCCGTCTCATCCAAGAGCGTGATGTCAGCGTCGGCCGACAATCCCTCCAACGAAACGGTGAGCTGCGTCCAGTCATCGAGGGTGAATTCGTAGAAATCGCTGGCATCCTGGGGCCCGACCATGCCCTCGAAGATGCTCGGTGACGGCCCGACCTGCGGGATCAGCTGGGCCATGCTCATCGTGTTGTCGTCGGAGATGCCCGGCACACCTAACTCTGGCTGCCCTGCCGCACCGCCAGTGCCCGGCAGCGCGATCACCACCGGTTCCAGCACCTCCGTCCAGACATAGCCGACCCGGCCGTCATCCAGTTCGACTCGGTACCAGGGGCTGCCTTGGACCCGGCCGGTCACGAAGATCTGCGCCCCGAAAGGCAGCGTCTCCATGCGGGCAGAACCGCCGTCGGGCTGCTCACGCACGGCGGCGCCGGCCCAGGTCACGAAGAACGGACCGTCGATGACCTCGGCGATCTGAACCGCCTCTTCTTCTATTTCGTCTTCGGCATCCTGGGCAAAAGCCGGCCACGACAAGGTGGCAGCGGATGCCAAAGCCAACGCAGGCAGCCAGCCAGCGCGGGCACGCAAGCGGTCGGTCATAATGTATCGTCTCCCGGATTGTGCGAGGCCATTACGTCGACTCTCGCGGTCGCGCATTGGCGGGGACCGGGCGCGCCGCATCCCCACCTCCCTGTTGCTGCCGACGCATTTATAGCGCCGGCACACGCACGGTAAACCGCGCGCCGTTGGTGTCTTGCCGGTTCTCCGCCGTGATGGTGCCGTCGTGGGCTTCCACGATCTGCTTTGAGATGCTGAGGCCGAGACCGGAATGGGTGCCGAACTTCTCGCTCGACGGCCGCTCGCTGTAGAAGCGGTCGAAGATCGCCTCAAGCTTGGTGGGCGGGATGCCCGGCCCGTCGTCTTCAACCACGACTTCGACGGCCTCACCCAAGCGTCGCGCGATCAACGTGATCGTTCCATCCGGCGGAGAGAAGCTTACGGCGTTACCGATCAGGTTGCGGAAAACCTGGACCAGCCGGCCCTCAAGCCCCGGAACGCGAAGCTGGGTTTCGGGCGACTGCAGCCGGACGACCACACGCGGCCCGCCATCGTCGGTGGCGGTCTGGTAGAGCTCCGACAGCATGCGCAGCATCTCTGCGATGTCGACCGGTTCCGCCGCAGCGCGCGACAGCTCCGCATCCAGCCGCGAAGCATCGGAGATATCGCTGATCAGCCGGTTCAGGCGCTGCACATCCTCCACGATGATGCCCATCAGGCGACGCTGCTGTTCCGGATCGGTGATGCGGGCCGTGGTCTCCACGGCGCTGCGCAGCGAGGTCAGCGGGTTCTTGATCTCATGCGCCACATCGGCCGCGAAACGCTCGATGGCGTCCATGCGGGCCCAGAGGGCCTCGGTCATATCGCGCAGAGAGCCCGAAAGGTCGCCGATCTCGTCACGGCGGCGGCGGAAATCGGGGATTTCGTGCTGCCGGCTCAGGCCGCGCCGCACCCGGTCGGCGGCTTCGGCCAGACGGCGGATCGGCCGCGTGATGGAGGAAGCCAGGTACGTGGACAGCAGGATGGTGATGGCAAGCGCGAAGGCAAAGACCTTCAGAATGTCCTCGCGAACACTCTGGATGGCGCGATCGATGCCGAGATTGTCCGCCGTGACCATCACCGCGCCGAGCACGACGCGCAGCCGCTGAACCGGAACGGCGACCCCGATCATGATGTCCGCGCTCTCGGTCGTCCAAGTCTCGATACCGATATCGCCAGTCAGCGCAGTCACGACCGGAACGTAATCCGCCGCCCTCTGGTCCGGACGCTCGCGGTAGATTGCCCACCTGCGGCGTTCCGGCATCAATTCGGTTACCCAGAGATACGCGGCGTCGAAGGTCTCACGCAGCCAGCTGCGCTGCTGCAGCGGCGGCAGCGGCTCGATCTCGACAGCACCGCCTGAGCCGACCCCGATAAGAAAGCGGCTGTCGGCCGTCAGCGTGCCGTCGACGTCGAACAGCCGCGTCCGGGTGCCCGTCGTCTCGAACAGGCGCCGGACCATCTGTCGCGCCAGTTCCGGATCGATCCCCTGCTCCCCATCGGCATCGCCGACAATAGTGCCTTCGGCCAAAGCACCCGCAAAGATATCGGCCTGACTGCGCAGCACCTCGATTTCGGCTTGGATCAGACGATCCTCGTACCGGCCCAGATAGAGCAGCCCGCCGACCAGGATCAGCAGGGCAAGGACGTTAACCGCCAGAACACGGGCCGTGAGCTTCGAAACCGACCGGCGTCGATAGCGGCCGGCCGCACGGCCGTTCGGTTGGCGCCGCGGACGGCGCGCCTCTTTGCTGCGCTGCCGCGGTTTCCGCCGCGCCGCACGCCTGGGTTCGGAGGTCTTCGCCGGCACGTCCGGAGCGGGCGCCGCGACGGCATCGGGTCTCGCAGCCTCAAGCTTCGGTCTGTCGCCGTCCCTCTGCGGCCGATCGCCCGCTTTCGGCCCGGCAACCACGGGCGCAGCCACTGCCTCCCGGTCCGCGTCGCGGCCAAGGCGCGGTGGCGACGGTGCTCTGGGCGTCACAGAGGCGGGCGGGGGTGCGCGAAGGCCGTGATCTTCCTGTGCTCGATCGGCTTCAAGATCGCCGGAGTCGTGAGCTTCCGACGCCGCATCTTCGCCGTCGGAGACGACGCGCAGCCGCGGCCCATCGCCCGTGGCGCCGCCCGTCCCCTGTCCGGGTCTGCCGAGATGCGGGCCGGCCGTCATCGCCGCCCTGCCGGTCGTTGGTGCAAAAGTCGGCCCCCCGCAGCACGACTTGGATCGTCTACGTCCCGCACATGGTCAGTGAGTGGCCTCGGGGCCGTCATCCCCGGAGCGGGGCGGCGGGCCCGGCACCGAAGGATGCGGCCGCCGGCATAGCCGTCGTCCGCATGCCCACACTATTCCTTGTAGCGGTATCCGACGCCATACAGCGTCTCGATCTGGGCGAACTCGCCATCGACCGCCTTGAACTTCTTGCGGATACGCTTGATATGGCTGTCGATCGTCCGGTCGTCGACATAGATATGCTCGCCATAGGCAGCATCCATCAGCTGATCGCGGCTCTTCACATGGCCCGGCCGCTGCGCCAGCGCCTTGACCAGCAGGAACTCCGTGACCGTCAGGTCGATGGCGCCGCCGTGCCACATACAGGCGTGGCGGTTGCTGTCCAGCGTCAGAGGACCACGCGTCAGCACGGCGTTCGGGTCCGCCTTCACCTGCGGGTCGGCGTTGACCAGCTGCTCGCGCCGTAACAGGGCGCGGATCCGCTCGATCAGCAGACGCTGGGAGAACGGCTTCTTGATGTAGTCGTCCGCGCCCATACGCAGGCCCAGGAGTTCGTCCACCTCGTCGTCCTTGGACGTGAGGAAGATCACCGGCATGTTGGACGTCTTGCGCAGCCGCTGCAGCAGCTCCATCCCGTCCATCCGCGGCATCTTGATGTCCAGCACCGCCACGTCGACCGGACGGTGCGAGAGCCCCCGCAACGCTTCGTCGCCATCGGCGTAGGTCTTGACCTCGAACCCCTCGGCTTCGAGCGCCATGGACACCGATGTCAGGATATTGCGGTCGTCATCGACCAGGGCGATGGTATTGCTCACCTTAGCACAAGCTCCTCTTGCCGGACGCGACCGCGCCGGGGCGCATCGATGCCAGCATTGATGCGGAGTATGGCGCATTTGCGGTGCCGCTGTCACGGTGACGGGCAGGAATGGGGCGACTTGGCGACCGTTTGAGGCCAGAGCAAGGGGAAACGCGAGCCGAACATGGATGAGATCCACCCCGGGACATTGGCGCGCAAGGTGATGCGCGCCGTCGACCGTGCCACCCTGGCCACTCTCGCCGACGGCGGTGCTCCCTATGCCTCCTTGGTTCTGACGGCACTGGATCACGACGGCACACCGATCCTGCTGATCTCGCGCCTTGCCCGGCACACGCGCAATATCGAGAACGACGCCCGCGTCAGCCTGCTGTTCGACGGCACGGCGAACCATGCCGACCCCTTGACCGGCCCGAGGGTGACAGTGATGGGCCGGCTGCAGCCGAGCGCCGAGCCGCGCCATCGCGCGCGGTACCTCGCCCGCCATCCGGCCGCAGCGGCGTATGCCGGCTTCTCGGACTTTGCGATCCACGCAATGGCGGTCGACCATGCCCATCTGGTCGCCGGGTTTGGCCGCATCCACCAGATCGACGGAGCCGCGCTGCTTGCCCCGCACAGTGCCGCCGAAGCGATGGCCACGGCAGAGCAACGGCTGCTGGCCACGGTGAACGCACGCGACGGCGCGCTGGCCAGCCAACTCGCCACAAGGCTTCAGAGAGCCGATGGATCAGCCTGGCGTGTCAGCGGAATTGACTGCGACGGTGTCGACCTGCAAGGCAGCGGCACTTGGGCGCGACTGCACTTTCCTCAGGTGACCGCCGCGCCCGATGACGCCGAGGCACTGCTGCACGACCCGCAGGCGTTGGAGGCTGCGTAGCCGGTGTTGTAGTACGTGGAACCCGGTGACCTTGCCCATCCCGGCGTTGCGCGGCTGACTGGCGAGGGCTCCAACGAGAGCGGCGTTGTGCGTCGATGACGGCTTCCGCATCAATGACATCGCCAACAGCGAAGATGGGTTGACCGCGATGCAGATGGCGCTGGTCCGTTATGCTCGCCGTTGTTATCGGCAGATGCTGCCCGACACTTGGCGGGCCCGACTGCGAGACGGGCTGCCAGCGCCCGTCATGCGCCTCGTTCAAGGCTTGATTACAAGAGAGCAACGGAGAGGCCGCGAAATCCCCGGTCGCTTTGTCGGGGGTGTTTGGGCCAACCGGGCGGGCTTGCAGGCGAACCGATGCCTCGTTGCGGCGGCGCGCCACAGGATGCGCGCCCATCCGCCGATCAGCGACGTCCAACTGAGGCGCTACGGGCAGGAGCTGGAAGATCAGGGCATCGTCGTCATCCCCGACTTCCTGGCACCGGATGCCTTCGAAGCGGTCCTCGCCGAGTTTCGCCAGTGCTATGGCGACGATGCCTCATACCGGAAATCCGAAAAGCGGCGCGGCCCCGCCCTGATCCACAACTTCACCATCAAGAGATCGCAGTCGTTGGCGGATTTCGCGGCCATCGCCCGCTGCGTGACCGGCAATCCGTCGATGTACGCCATCATCGGCTATGCCGCGCGAACGGCGGTGCGCATTCCGCCCCATCAGAACCTGCAGCAGGTCACCGGCATCGTAAGCGCCAAAGGGGATTCAAGCGGTGTCTGGCATGGCGACTATTTCGACCACGTCTTCAAGGCCTGGCTCTACATCGAGCCGACCTCTGACAGCAATGGCGCCTTCTTCTATGCACCGCAAACCAACCGTTTGAGCCCGGCGCGCCTGCGCTATGAGCACCGGCTCGCCGTGTTCAACAGCCGGGCCAGACGGCCCGGATCGCAGCTTCTCGAGACCACCGACAATGTCGGAGGCGTACGCGTGCCGACGGCGGAAGAGCATAGGGCTCTGGACATCAGGCCGCGTCAGGTCTGTGCCGCGGCCAACACGCTCGTCATAGCGGATACGTTCGGGTTCCACCGGCGTGGTGATATGGAGGTCGGTGCGGTACGGCGGGCGCTGCACATGGACTTCCGGTTCCTGCGCACCGCGGAGAACCGATATGCCGGCTGACGGGACTGTCGTGGATCTGCACCCGTCAGAGACGGCCAGTGTGCTCAGTCGTCCGGGTGCAATGATCCGCCGAGTGGTGCTGCGAGGCGGAAGGTGATCAGCTCGGTGCCGGGATTTGTGTCCGAGATGCCGGCGTTGGACAGATGCGTCACATTCAGGCCGAGTTGATAGCCGTTGTCGAAACGGTATCCGATCTCCACGCCCGACCGGAATTCGAAGAAGCTGCCAAGATCCTTCCCATCGCCTTGGTTGTAGAACCCGAAGCCTGAGAAGGGAAAGATCACGTAGTGGTCTTCGATCACCCACTCGATGCCGAGGCCGGTATAGCCGTAGGCCGACCCCTCGGTCGTGAACCAGCCGCCGATGAACGGCGCCAGACCGATATCTTCGCTGATCAGCCCTTCCCCGATGCGCCAGCCGGGCCTCAACTCAGCCTCGAACACGGCCGCAGTATCCTCATCCAGAAAGTCGTAGGCGCCGGATCCGAGAATCAGATGATGCGGGCCGTCGGCAAACGACGGTCCGGCTGCCGCTGCGGTTGCCAGTGCGACAGCCGCGGCAAGGGCGCGAAAGCGCATAGTGACGCTCCGGACGTGATCGATGAGGTAACTTGATCGACGCTAAGAGCCTTATCCGATGATCTTGACGAATACAATCAGGTATTACCGTCTCTGTCAGGATTTCCTTGCATTTCTGAATCCGTACGCAGGACCGGCATCCGCCCGATGGATTAAGCAAGGTCACGAAACGACCGCGTGGCCTCAATCAGGGCGGCACGAACGCCCGGCTCCATTGCGGCATGCCCGGCATTGGGCACTACGATGTATTTCGCTTCGGGCCAGGCACGGCGCAGTTCATCGGCCGTGTGAATGGGACAGACGATGTCATAACGGCCCTGGACGATCGCCGCCGGGATGTCCCGAACCCTATCGATGTTGCGCAGCAACAGGTCTTCCGGATCGAAGAGGTTGGACCGGAAGTAATGCGCCTCTATGCGGGCCAGCCCCAGCGCATGGGCGTCGCCGCCCGCAGCCGCCACCCCGTCCGCCGTCGGCAGCAGAGTGGAGCACGCGCCTTCATAGATGCTCCATGCGCGCGCGGCCGGCATGTGAACCCGCGGATTGGGGTCCATCAGCCGGCGATAATAGGCCTCCAGGGGATCGGAGCGCTCGTCCTGCGGCAGAAAGCCGATGAAGTTGCGCCAAGCCTCCGGAAAAATGATGCGCATGCCGAAGAGGAACCAGTCGATCTCCGAGCGCCGCATGAGGAAGATGCCCCTCAGAATCAGCGACCGGCACCGGTGCGGGTGGGCCTGGGCGTAGGCAAGCGCCAGCGTGCTGCCCCAGGAGCCGCCGAAGACGTGCCATCGTTCGATCCCGAGGCTGCAGCGCAACGCCTCCATATCCCGCACCAGGGCGGCCGTCGTGTTTCCGTCGATTTCTCCCAGAGGCCGGGACCGGCCGGCCCCGCGCTGATCGAACACGATGATGCGGTAATGCCGGGGATCGAAGAATCGGCGATGGATCGGCGATGCTCCGGCGCCAGGCCCGCCATGCAGAAAGATGACGGGCGCGCCTTTGGCGTTGCCGCTCTGCTCCCAATACAGAAGATGGGGCTCGTCGACTGCCAGGAAGCCCGTTTCATAGGGCTCGATCGGAGGAAATATGGCATCGCGCGGCATGATGCTTCAGTCCGGTCTTCCAGCTTTCGTCGAGTTGCGGCGGGCGAGTATGCGGTGATGCGGCAGCGCATCTGTCAAGTGTCTCGCACCGATCGCTACCTGTTTGCCGCGGTTGCGGTCGCAATTGCCAGCACGATCTGTAGCGGACCCGGTACCGCGGCGGCCGATACGCGGCCGTTGACCGTGCCTGAGTCTCTGCAGACATACCGTCAGGCGGAAGTCGAAGCGGTCATCGACGGCCACACGGTGGTGTTGGATGACGGATCCGTGGTCCGGCTCGCAGGGATCGAAGCGCCTCGGCCGCCATCCGCCCCAACCGCAGCCGACGGTTGGCCGCTGGCGCGCGAAGCGGCTGACGCGCTGACGCATTTTAGCCTGGGACGGGAGGTGGGATTGGCGTCGGGCGGACGCGACGGGGATCGTCATGGCCGCATCCTGGCCCATCTGGTGCGCGACGACGGTCTCTGGGTGCAGGCCGCGATGCTTGAACAGGGCTTGGCCCGCGTAAACGCGGTCGCCGACCTGCGTACGGCCATGCCGGAGATGCTGGCGATTGAGGCGGACGCTCGCAGATTGCGCCGCGGCATCTGGTCTCACCCCTTCTACTCGATACGGCAGCCTCAAGAGCTGTGGCGGTATCTGGATACCTTTCAGCTTGTTGAGGGCCGGATTGTTGATATTGCAACTATCCGTGGCCGGATGTATCTCAACTTTGGAACGGATTGGAGAGAAGACTTTACCGTGTCGATTTCTCCGCAGGACGTCGATCCTTTCCTTGCACTGGGGATACAATTTGAGTCATTGATTGAGGAACGCGTCCGTGTTCGTGGGTGGGTCTATCGCCGCTACGGGCCAATGATAGATGCGACGTACCCAGAGCAAGTGGAGATCCTGACCGACGAATGATTCGGCAGATCTCTGGCAGGAGAGTGACGGTCCGGGGTGTCTCGCCATTTGGAAGGTGCCGAATGGTTGAAGGCTGCGTTTGTTGACAAACTGGACCAGACGAAGCGCTCCGGCCTGATATGATTTTCACCCGCACTGATCCTTGGCCCGCCAGAATAGGACTTTTCCTTGCGGCACTGGTCACGGTATTGGGCGTGCTTACCGCATGGGGGCAGGAACCGGAAAGTGGGGATCGCACGGCGACAATACTGTCTCTGATCGCCGTGGGCGCGCTGGCCATCGCTTTGGCCGTGCTGCTCTATGCGACCGCGCGCCGCCGGTCCGAAGCGGAAGCGACCGCAGCCGACTGGCGCGGCAGGGCGCTTGCGGCGGAGGCCGTTTTGGCGGCTGCCCCGCGCCGTCTGCAGCTGACGGCACGTGGCGAAGGCAGCCTGGACGCGGAGCTGGAGGCGTTCGCAAAATCCCTTGCGGCTGACGACGCCGACCGCGTTCGGGCGATGGCGCTGGCGCTTTGCGAGCGTGGGCAACCGTTCGACATGGTTGCGGCGGCGGCCCACGGCAGCATGCATTGGCGTGTGGTCGGCAACCGCGGAGAGCGCGATGCGTCCGGTCACACCGCCAACCTGCTGTGGATCGACGACGTTTCCGAGACGATCGCCGAGCAGGAGCGCCTCGCCGAAGATCTCTCGGCAGAGAAGGCAACGAACCGGCGGTTCACCGCTCTGTTGAACCTGGTCCCGGCGCCGATCTGGCTCAGGGATGGGGACCTCTCCCTGATCTGGACCAACAGGGCCTATCGCCTTGCTGTGGAAGCCAGCGCCAGGGATGAACGTGCCGGACAGCGGGAGCTGGCGGCTGGCGCCCTTGGCGCTGACGGGCGAGCGCTTGCCGACGCGGTCCGGGCGTCCGGATCGCCGGACAGTCAAACGACGCACCTGGTGGCGCAAGGCGAGCGGCGGCTGCTCTCCATCACCGAAGCACCGATCCCGCAGGCCAACGGCCAGGATCTGCTGCTTGGCGGCTATGCGGTCGACCTGACCGAGGTGGAGAATGCCGAAACCGACCTGGCAGACCACATCGCCGCGCACGCCAAAGTGCTGGAATCGCTGCAGACGGCCATCGCCATCTTCGGCCCGGACAAGCGGCTGATCTTCTTCAATCAGGCCTATGTCAGCCTCTGGGGCTTCGAAGAACGCTGGCTGGACAGCAAGCCCGCCTATGGCGAGATCCTTGAGGATCTGCGCGAACGCCGTCGCATGCCGGAATACTCCGACTTCCCGGCCTTCAAGCGCAGCCGGGTCGAGTTCTTCACCAAGCTGATCGAACCGCATGAAGAGTTCATGCATCTGCCCGATGACACCACGGTCCGGGCCGTCACCGCACCCCACCCGTTCGGTGGGCTCTTGTTCGTCATGGAGGACGTCACCAGCCGCCTTGCCCTGGAACGCAGCTACAATCAGCTGATCGCCGTCCAGCAGGAGAGCCTGGACAACCTGGCGGAGGGGATCGCCGTGTTCGGCGGCGACGGCAGGCTGCGCCTGAGCAACCCCGTCTATGCCACGATCTGGGACCTGCTGCCCGAAGATCTGGACGGCAGCCCCCATATCTCGGCGCTGACCGGCCGGATGCGGCAGTTCTTCGATGCCAATGTCGATTGGGAGCGCGCGCGCGAAGTGCTGATGCTGGCCCCGCTGGAGCGTGAGCCGCAGAAGGAACGGCTGGAGCGGGCGGACGGATCGGCGATCGAATACATGGCGATCCCTCTGCCCGATGGCGGGGTGCTGATGAGCTTCCTGGACGTCACCGACAGCGCCAAGGTGGAGAATGCGCTGTTGGCGAGCAACGAGGCTCTGGCAACGGCCGACCGGCTGAAGTCGGAATTCATCGCCAACGTGTCCTACCAGCTGCGGACACCGCTGAACGCCATCATGGGGTTCGCCGAAATGCTGGACAACCGGTACTTCGGCGACCTGAACGACAAGCAGCGCGACTACATCTTCAACATCCTGGACGCCTCTCAGCGCCTGCTGTCCCTGATCAACGACATCCTGGATCTGGCGACGATCGAAGCCGGTCAGCTGACGCTCGAGCGCCGGCAGGTCGACGTGAGCGAGCTGCTGCACGGGGTGCAAGAGCTGACGCGCGACTGGGCCGGCAAGCAGAACCTCGCGGTCGTTCTCGATACGCCCGCGACGATGGGCCAGATCGACGCCGACGAGCGGCGGCTCAAGCAGGCCCTGTTCAACCTCGTCAGCAACTCCATCAAATTCACGCTGCCCGGTGGCCGCATTGTGCTTGGCGGCGACCGCAAGAATGGCGAGATCCGGCTGACCGTGCGCGACAACGGCATCGGAATTCCGACGGCGGAGCACGAACGCGTGTTCGGGCGGTTCGAACGGGCACATCCCAAGCTGCGGCAGAGCGGCGTCGGGCTCGGCCTTGCTCTGGTGAAGAAGCTGATCGAGCTGCATGGCGGCCGGGTGGAGATGGTGTCGGAGCCGGGCAAGGGCACGACGGTGAGCTGCGTTTTGCCCACCGAAGCACCGACCATCACGGCCGCCAACTAGCCTGCTAAGCCGACTGAGCCGGTGTCGGCAGCCCCTTGGTGGTCGAATACTCGAAATGCAGCGCCTCGCCGGGAAACACCAGCGGGTGAATGGCATGGGCGGCCGCGGCAGCCTCGGCAAACCCCGTGACGATCAGCTTCAGCTTGTGCGGATAGTGGGCGATGTCGCCCACGGCGAAGATGCCGGGCAAGTTGGTGGCCGCCGTCGCCTGATCGACGACGATGTGGTTGCGGTCCAGGTTCAGCCCCCAGTCCAGAATCGGACCCAAGTTCATCGACAGTCCGAAGAAGGCCAGCAGGGCATCGGCCTCCAGCGCGCGCTCCTCCCCCTCCAGCGTTCTGACGACGACATGGCGAAGCTGTCGGCCTTCGCCGTCCACACCGGCCAGTTGGAAGGGAACGACCAGTTCGATGCGGCCGGCGGCCGCCAGCTCGTGTAGCCGGGCCACACTCTCCGGTGCCGCGCGGAACTTGGCACGCCGATGCACCACCATCACTGACCGAGCCACATCCGCCAGGACCAGCGCCCAATCGACGGCACTGTCGCCGCCACCCGCGATGACGACACGCTTGTCGCGGAAATCGTCCTTGCGCGTCACCAGATAGTGGATGCTATGCCCTTCGAAGGCTTCAATTCCCGCCAAGGGCGGCCGGTTCGGCCCGAAGGCGCCCACGCCGGCCGCGATGATCACTGCAGCAGCGTCGATCGTGGTGCCCACGGAGGTGACCAGACGCCAACGGCCTGCGTCGGTCCGCGTCATGGTCTCGACACGCTGACCCAGATGGAACGTGGGCTTGAACGGCGCGGCCTGTCGGCTCAACTGGTCGATCAGAACACCGGCGTCCACGGCCGGCAGGCCGGGGATGTCGTAGATCGGCTTTTCGGGATAGAGTGCTGCGCACTGGCCGCCGATGATGTCCAGAGCGTCGACCACATGGCAGCGCATGCGCAGCATGCCGCATTCGAACACGGCGAACAGGCCCACCGGCCCCGCTCCGACGATGGCAACATCCGTTTCGTGGATTTCCGACTGCATTCCATGCTCCAGCGGCGGTCCGTCGGCGCACTACCGCCCGAACGCGCCCTTTGTCAACGACGCCGGCCGTGTCCGGTCGTCATCCCCCACCGTGCCACCGCCATGAGAGCCGCTGCCGACCGTGCCTGAAGGATCGTATCGCATCGCCGTGTCCGAACGGGGCCTGCAGGGGCTGGCATCGCCCCTTGCCAACGGCCTTTTTGAAGGCCTTGTCGTGGCGCTCTGGGGCGATCTGGGTGCCGGCAAGACCACTTTTGCCCGCGCCCTGATCGCCGCTGTCGCCGGCCGGCCGGTCGAGGTTCCGAGTCCGACATTCACGCTCGTCCAGACCTATGACTTAGCAAGCCTCCGGATCTGGCATTTCGACCTCTACCGCCTGAGCCATGCCGACGAAGTGGACGAGCTGGGATGGGATGAAGCGATTGGCGATGGCGTGGTCCTGGTGGAATGGCCGGACCGCCTGGGCACACGGCTACCGGCCGCACGGCTTGACGTGGGCCTCGAATTCTCCGACGAGGACACCTCTGCGCGAGCAGTGACTTTGCGCGGGCATGGAATCGCGGCATCGGCACTTGCCGATGCCGTGGCACAGGCAGCTCGGGAAACGTCCCCTTCATGAACGGCCCTTCCCCGTCCAAACCCACCCGCGCCATGGTGCTGGCTGCAGGCCTGGGCACGCGCATGCGGCCCCTGTCGGACGACCGGCCCAAAAGCCTGATCGAGGTCGCCGGCCGCACTCTGATCGACCTCTTGCTGAATCGTTTCGTTGAAGCCGGGATCACGACCGCTGTCGTCAACACCCACTACCGTGCCGACCAGTTGGAAACCCATTTGGAGGGGCGCCGAACGCCGGCCATCGAGATCTCACGCGAAGAGACCCTTCTGGGCACCGGCGGCGGCGTGAAGCAGGCGTTGCCGCGGCTGGGGGCCACCCCGTTCTTCGTCGCCAATGCCGATGTCCTGTGGATCGACGGCTATGTGCCGGCGCTGAGGCGGCTGGCCGAGCGGTGGGATGACCTGACGATGGATGCGCTGCTGCTGCTGGTGCCCACCGCCTTCGGCCTTGGCGTCGGGGATTTTGGCGATTTCCGCCTCTCCCCGGCGGGACAGGTCTATTGGCCGCAAGATCAGAAGGTGGCGCCGTTCGCCTATGCCGGTGTCCAGCTGATCCACCCGCGCCTGCTGGACGACACGCCCGACGGCTGCTTCCAGATGAGCACATGCTGGCAGCGGGCCGAGGCCGCGGGCAGGCTGTGGGGCATCGCCCATGACGGCGTGTGGGCCCATGTCGGGACACCGCGTGCGCATACGGAGGTGACGCGGTTGATGGACGGCTATGACTTGCGCTGGGTGCGCCATGGTCTTTGAAGCCCGCGGCGATCCGACACCGCGTGTCTTCACCATCCCCCCCGGCTGCCCATTCGTCGATGTCCTGGCCAGCGGCATCCTGCTTGAGATCGGCGATGATCCGATTGCGCTGAGCGACGTCCAAGTTCTGCTGCCCACGCGCCGGGCCTGCCGCGCGCTGGCAGACGCGTTTCTGCGGGTGACGCCGGGGGGGCGGCCGCAGCTGCTGCCCCGCATGAGCCCTCTGGGCGATATCGAAGCCGACGCGCTGATGCTGGCGGCGGATGACCTGCCGTCGGGCGCGGCCTCGTTCGACCTGCCGACGCCGATCGCACCGATGCGCCGACAGATCTTGCTGACGCGCCTGATCATGTCCCGTGGCGATCTGGGCCTGACGCTGGGGCAGGCGTTCCGGCTAGCCGGCGACCTGACCCGCCTGATCGATCTCGCAGCCACACACCGGCTCGGCTTTGACCGGCTGGCCGCCCTGGTGCCGGAGGAGCTCGCCCGCCACTGGCAGGTGACTCTGGACTTTCTGAAGCTGGTGACGGAACGGTGGCCGGCGATCCTGCAAGAGCTCGGGGCGGTCGACCCGGCCGACTACCGCAACCGGGTGCTGGAGGCACAGGCGGCTCTCTGGCAGGCACGCCCGCCCGAACATCCCGTTATTGCCGCCGGATCGACTGGCTCAATCCCGGCGACGGCCGAACTGATCGCAACCGTTGCGAAACTCCCGCACGGCGCTGTCGTGCTGCCCGGGCTCGATCGCGACATGGACAGCGAGAGCTGGGATGCGCTGGATGACAGCCATCCGCAAATCGCCATGAAGCACCTTCTGGCCACGATCGGCCTCGACCGGCGCCAAGTGCCGGACTGGCCGGGGTCGCGCCCCCGCCCCGACCGCCGACCGCTCTTGCGTGAGGTCATGCGGCCACCGGCAACGACAGAGGCCTGGCTCGACCTACACGAACTGGACACCGGCACCGCCGACGGCATGCTGCGGGTGGAAGCCGCCAGCGAGCGCGAAGAAGCCGGCGTCATCGCGCTGATGCTGCGCGAAACGCTGGAGACACCCGGGCGGACCGCGGCGCTGGTAACCCCTGATCGCCGCCTGGCGAGACGGGTTGCGGCCGAGCTGGAACGCTGGGACTTGGCGGTCGACGACAGCGCCGGCCGACCGCTTGCGGCAACTCCGGTCGGCGCCTTCCTGCGGCTCGCTGCGACCGTCACGGTCGGGGGCTTTGCGCCGGTCGGCCTCTTGAGCCTGCTGAAGCACCCGCTGGCGACCGCCGGACTGGATCGGGCATCTCTGCGCTCGACCGTACGGCTGCTGGAGCGGGAAGCCCTACGCGGTCCGCGTCCGCGCCCGGGGCTGTCGGCATTGCGCGAGGCCGTGTCGGGCAAAGACCTGCCCGATGCCGAGTGCCGCACACTGACGGCGCTGATCGATCGGATCGCCGCGCTCGCCGATCCCTTCGAACAGCGGCTGGCCCGACCGACCGCTGCCCTGACAGAGCTGATCGCCGCCCATATCGCGTTTGCCGAAGGGCTGGCTGCGACGGAGAGCCTGGAGGGCGCCGACCGGCTGTGGCGGCAGGACGACGGCGAAGCGGCGGCCATCGCGCTTGCGGATCTGGCTGACGCCGTCGACGGCTTCCCACCCATTGCGACCGCCGACTATCCGGGTCTAATCGATGCCGTGCTGGAGGAGCGCGTGGTGCGCCCCCGCTATGGCGAACACCCGAGATTGTCGATCTGGGGACCGCTGGAAGCCCGGCTGCTGCAGGCCGACCGGCTGATCCTCGGCAGCCTGAACGAAGGCACCTGGCCGCGCTTGGCGGATGCCGATCCCTGGATGTCGCGGCCCATGCGGACAGCCTTCGGCTTACCCTCGCCGGAACGCCGCATCGGCCTGTCCGCCCATGATTTCGCGCAAGCTGCGGCGGCACCCGAAATCGTGCTGACGCGGGCGACGCGGGTCGACGGCACACCGATGGTGCCGTCGCGATGGCTGATGCGGCTGGATACCGTGGCGGCGGCCACACGTCTTGAGATCCGGCGGGCGACTCCCGACTCGGCCGCACCATGGCTCGACTGGTTTGCCGCACTCGATCGGCCCGATGCCGTCCGGCCGACGGCACCGCCGGAACCTCGGCCACCGCACGCCGCCCGACCGGATCGCATCAGTGTCAGCGATACGCAGACGCTGATGTCGGACCCCTATGCCTTCTACGCCCGCAAGGTCCTGCGGCTGGAGCAGTTGGAGCCGCTGGAAGCCGATCCAGGGGCTGCGGATCGCGGTCAGATCATCCACCAGATCTTGGCGCGGTTCCTGGCCGCCCCTCAGGATGCCTGCAGCGATCAGGAAGAGGCGCTCCAACAACTGCTCACGATAGGTCGGACCGAATTCGCAGTGCTCGCGGTCTTCCCCGCGGTGCGGGCCTTCTGGTGGCCGCGTTTCGAGCGAGTCGCCCGCTGGTTCATCGCCCAAGAGGTGGACTGGAAGGCGCAGTTCCGCACCCTTGCCTGCGAGCAGGACGGCCGGTTGTCGGTGCCGGGTCTCGGCCGCGAGGTCACGCTGACCGCCCGTGCCGACCGGATCGATGTCGATCAAGCCGGCAAACTCGCCATCCTGGACTACAAGACCGGGCAGCTTCCGTCGAAGAAGCAAGTGGCGCACGGCTTCGCCCCGCAACTGCCCCTGGAAGGCCTGATCGCCCGTGCCGGCGGTTTCCGTGACCTGCCGGCCGCACCGGTGGGTGCGCTGATCTACTGGCGGCTTTCCGGTGGGGATCCGGCTGGCACGTCGCGCGATGCGGCGGATGGGAAGCCGGATGTTGCGATCGCCAATGCCGAGGCGGGCCTCACCAACCTGATCGCCCTGTTCGAGCGCGAGGCGACACCCTATCTGTCGCGCCCGCGGCGCCCGCCAGGATCCGCCGAAGGGCCGTACGACCACCTCGCACGACTGGCAGAATGGTCGGTGGCGGGTGGCGAGGACGAGGCATGACGCTGCCCGAAAGCCCTGCCGTCGCCCAGGCACGGGCGTCGGAGCCGGGCCGCTCCGTCTGGGTCGCGGCCTCGGCCGGCACCGGCAAGACCAAGGTGCTGACCGATCGCGTGCTGCGGCTGATGCTGCCGGATGCGGATGGGCGGCCGGGAACCCCGCCGGGCCGCATCCTGTGCATCACCTTTACGCGAGCGGCGGCGGCGGAGATGGCCTACCGCCTCGTCAGGCGGCTGTCTGGCTGGGCGATCACCGAAGATGCGAAGCTGGTTGAAAACCTGGCGATCCTCACCGGCACCAGGCCGACAAACGCCCAGCAACAGGCGGCGCGGCGGCTGCTGGCACAGGTGCTGGAAACCCCGGGCGGCCTGAACATCCAGACGATCCACGCGTTCTGCCAATCGGTACTGCGGCGCTTCCCTCTGGAAGCAGGACTGTCGCCGCATTTCGAAGCGGCGGACGAACAAACCGCGGCAGATCTGCTACGGGACGTCCGCGACCGCGTTTTCTCCGCAGCCAACCCTGATGTGGCGATGGCACTGGAGGTGTTGAGCGGCGAGGTCCATGAAGATCGGCTGGCGGAGCTGTTGGCGGAGATTGTCGCGCAGCGCGGCAAGCTGGCCCGCACGATCCGCGAACACGGCGGCTTCGCCGCATTGACCGACGCCCTACACGATCGCCTCGGCGTCAGCACCAAAGACACGGACGCAGCGCTGCTGGCAGCGGCATGCGAGGACGCAGCATTCGACGGCTCCAGTCTGAAGGCCGCCGTGGACGCCCTGTCGACCGGCCCTCCCACCGATCGTGACCGGGCGGACACGGTTGCCCGCTGGCTTGCCGCGCCGGCGGAGAGGCCGGCGCTGTTCGGCGACTATGAAAATGCCTTCCTGACCGTGGATGGGAGACCGAAATCCAGGCTGATCACGAAGAAACCGGCCGAGAAGTTTCCCGAAGCCCTGCCCGCCCTATTGGACGAGGCCGATCGCCTGGTCCGACTGGCGGATCGGCGCAAGGCGCTGCGCAATGCTCGCGCCACGACCGCTTTGCTGACACTAGGCTACGCCCTGACAGAGGCTTATGCCGATGCGAAAGCCCGGCGCGGGCTGCTGGACTATGACGATCAGGTGGATCTGACCGCCAATCTTCTGGAAAGGCCGGGCATCGCACCCTGGGTGCTGTTCAAGCTCGATGGCGGCATCGACCACCTGCTGATCGACGAGGCGCAGGACACCAATCCGGACCAGTGGCGCGTGGTTGCCGCGCTGGCCGAAGAGTTCTTCGCCGGCAAGGGCGACGAAGGCAGGCGACGCACCCTGTTCGTCGTGGGCGACGAAAAACAGTCGATCTTCAGCTTCCAGCGGGCCGATCCGCGCGAGTTCGCGCATATGCGTGCCGAGTTCGGCCGCCGGCTCCCCTCCACGCAGGGTGGCCTGTCTACCGTCGCTCTGCAGACCTCTTTCCGGTCTGGGCCTGCGATCCTGCAGGCGGTGGACGCAGTCTTCGCGCATGATCGGGCTCGCCACGGCGTTACGGCGGATGCGGGCCAGCCGATCCGCCACCTCGCCCATCGCGCATCGGCGCCGGGCATGGTCGAGGTATGGCCGCTGTTCGGCCCGTCGAAGACCGATGAAGACGAACCCTGGACCCCGCCGGTCACGCAGCGCCGCGACCGCGATCCCGGCGCCCGGCTGGCCAGCCAGATCGCCGAAACCGTGCGCGGCTGGATCGACGATCGGGTCTGGCTGCCATCGGTCGACCGAGGCGTTGAAGCCGGCGACATCCTGATACTGCTGCGCACGCGCAACCGCTTCTTCAACCAGCTTGTCCGTGCGCTGAAGGACTGCAGCGTGGCTGTGGCAGGGCTCGACCGCATGGTGCTGCGGCAACAGCTGGCGGTGAAGGACCTGTTGGCCGTGCTGCAGGTGCTGCTGCTGCCGGAAGACGACCTGACGCTTGCGGCCGCCCTGAAATCGCCGCTGATCGGGTTCGACGAACCGGCTTTGTTTCACGTCGCACACGCCCGGACCACAAGCCTCTGGTGGGCCCTAACGGCCGGCGATGACCCCCGCGCCCGAGCCACAGCGGCTTGGCTCGGCGACTTGCTGGCGCTGGCCGACTATGTGCCGCCGTTCGAGCTGTTGACACGCATCCTTACCCACCCCTGCCCCGGCGACCCGGTCAGCGGGCGCCGTGCCCTTCTGGGACGGCTGGGCGCGGAAGCCGAAGACCCCATCGACGAGCTGCTGACCCTCGCCTGCGGTGTGGAAGCGAGCGGCCCACCGTCGCTGCAGCGTTTCGTGCACATGGCCGACACCGGCGACGTGACCGTAAAGCGAGAATTCGATCAGACGGGGCCGCGGCGGCTGAGAATCATGACCGTGCACGGCGCGAAAGGGCTGCAGGCCCCCATCGTGATCTTGCCGGACACGGTGTCCCGGCCGCGCCGGGCGACAGACATTGGCTGGCCGGACGATGAGATCGACGTCCCCCTCTGGGCACCCCGTAAGGAACGCGAGGACGCTGTTACGGCAGCCATGCGCGCACGCGCAGACGCCCGTCAGCAGGAGGAACACCGTCGACTGCTGTACGTGGCGCTGACCCGTGCGGAAGACAGGCTGGTGATCGCCGGTCACCATGGGCCACAGCTGCCGGGCGAAGACTGCTGGTACCGCCTGTGCCGAGACGCCTTGGAACCCCTGGCCCAGGCTGGACCACAGCCGACCTTCGCCGACCCCGTGCTGCGGCTTTCCGTCGGCGATGTCGATCGCCGCGAGACCGGGTCCGCAACGGCCGGAGTCGTGCCCGGTACCCTGCCCGACTGGGCACGCCGTCCAGCGCCGCCGGAGCCGGAACCGCCGAAGCCGTTGGCCCCATCCCGGCCGGACGGTGAAGATCCCGCAACCCTGACACCGCTGCAACCGGATGACGACAACCGCTTCAAGCGCGGCCGCATCGTGCATTCACTGCTGCAGTCGCTGCCCGACCTAGCCGGCGATCAGCGCCAGGCGGCAGCGCGGCGCTATCTGGCCGGCCCATCTCTCGGCCTCTCGCCCGATGCGCAGGACGAACTGCTGACCGAAACCCTCGCCGTGCTCTCCGACCCAGGCTTCGCGGCCGTCTTCGGCCCGGGCAGCCGGTCAGAGGTGCCGATCACCGGGGTGATCGGTGGGCGGGTCGTCAGCGGACAGATAGACCGTCTGGTGGTGCGTGACGATTCGGTGCTGATCGTCGACTACAAGACCAATCGCCCACCCCCCGTGACGGCAGCGGAGGTCCCGCAGCTCTACTGGCGGCAGATGGCGGCCTACCGCGCGGCAGTCCACCAGATCTATCCGGACCGTCCGGTGCGGTGCGCCCTCTTGTGGACGGTGGGGCCGAAGCTGATGCCGCTCGATGGCGAGGGGCTGGACGCCCATGCACCGCAAGCAGGGCTGGTCTGACGCGACCGCGCGCTCGCCTTGACCTCTTTGATCGCCCACACCTAATGTTGCGCCAAGTCAGCGCCGGCCGGATCGATGCGGCGGGCGGCAAATGGATGAAAGGTTACGGCCATGAGCACCAAACCCGTCACCGACGGCAGTTTCGATGCCGACGTGCTGAGCGCCTCCAATCCCGTCCTGGTCGATTTCTGGGCGGAATGGTGCGGGCCCTGCAAGATCATCGCTCCGGCGCTGGAGGATCTGGCAGGCGACATGGGCGACAAGATCACCGTCGCCAAGATCAATATCGACGAGAATCCTGAGACGCCCTCGAAATACGGCGTGCGCGGCATCCCGACCCTGATGCTGTTCAAGGACGGCCAGGTGGCCGCCACCAAGATCGGCGCCCTGCCGAAGACCGCTCTCTACGACTGGGTCGATTCCAACCTCTGATACAAGCCGGAGTGGCGTCCGTCGGGTCGCGCCCGTGCGCGGCCCGATTTGCGTTACTAGCCGTGGCCGGCGAGGATCCGGCCTGCCAGGTAGAGCGAGCCGCAGATCAGAACGTCCGCCGCGCTGCCGCTCGCTGAAACAGCCGACAACGCAGCCTCTGCATCGTCATAGGCGGTGACGCCGCGATGGCCGGCTTGGTGCGCGTAGGCCGCCAGCGTCTTCGTCGTGAAGCTCGCTGGCTCACCCTCGATCGGAATGACTCCCACCGTGCTGGCCACACTTGCCAGCGGCGCCAGGAATGCCGTGGCGTCTTTGCTCTCCAGCATACCGATGATCAGGTGCAGCGGCCTTGCGCCATCCCGGCGAGCTGCCCAGTCGGCCAGTGCGACACCGGCGCTGTCGTTGTGGCCGCCGTCCAGCCAGAGCCGCCAGTCCTGCGGCAATCGATCGACAAGGGGCCCGCGGGTCAGGCGTTGCAGCCGGGCCGGCCACTCGACCTTGGCGATACCGGGCGCACAGTCTGCCATGCCGGTATCGGCGATGCGGCCGTGCAGCAAATGGTCAAGGCACAGAACGGCGACGGCCAGGTTGATCCGCTGGTGCCGGCCCGGCAGCGGCGGATCGTCGAAGGCCCGTTCCCCCGATGCCGTGATCAGCCGCCAGCTTTGCCGATCGTGGGCGATATGCCAGTCGCGCCCATGCAGGCAGAGCGGGGCGCCCACCGCATCGGCCCGCTCGCGGACCGTCCGTTCCGCGTCGGGCTGCTGGGGCGCCACCACCAGAGGGACGCCAGGTTTGGCGATCCCCGCCTTTTCTCCGGCAATCGCCGCAAGCGTGTCGCCCAGGAACTGGACATGGTCCATCGAAATCGTGGTGATGGCCGTGACGGCGGGCCGGTCGATCACATTGGTGGCATCGAGGCGCCCGCCCAGCCCCACCTCCAAGAGCAGGATGTCGGCCGGGATCTCCGAATAGGCCAGGAAGGCGGCCGCCGTCGTGATCTCGAAATAGGTGATGGGCTCGCCACCATTCGCCGCCTCGACCCGATCCAAGAGCTCCGCCAGGGCTGCGTCGCCGATCGGGGCGCCGGCGATGCGGATGCGCTCGTTGAACCGGACGAGATGCGGCGAGGTATAGGTATGAACCGTCCGGCCCCAGCTCTCCAGAATGCCCCTGAGGAACGCGACGGCCGACCCCTTGCCGTTCGTTCCTGCGACATGGATCACCGGCGGCACGCGGAGATGCGGATCGCCAAGAGCCGCCAAGAGGCGCTGCATGCGGCCCAGCGACAGATCGATCTTCTTGGGATGCAGCCGCGACAGCCTGTCGAGTGCGGCCGCTACGGCTGCAGCTGCAGCCGGGTCACTCCCCGGCACGTTCGGCCGTCTCGCCGTCTTCGGCCGCGGGCTCCGGTGCCGTCTCCGCTTCCTCCGGCACCTCCTCGGGCTCGGGCTCCGCGACCTCTTCCGCCGGCTCCAGCTGCGGCTGCAGGATCAGCCCGACCAGGCGGATCAGCGTGTCCCGCAGCTCGGCGCGCGGCACCACCAGGTCCACCAAGCCGTGATCCAACAGGTACTCCGCCTTCTGGAATCCCTCGGGCAGGGTCTGGCGGATCGTTTCTTCGATCACGCGGGCACCGGCGAAGCCTATCTGGGCACCGGGCTCGGCCAGATGGATGTCGCCCAGCGTGGCGAAGGACGCCGTGACACCGCCGGTGGTCGGGTCGGTGAAGACGACGAAATAGGGCAGCCCCGCCTGCTTGACCTGCTGCACGGCAATCACGGTGCGCGGCATCTGCATCAGCGACAGCACGCCTTCCTGCATGCGCGCCCCGCCCGAAGCCGGAATGGCGATCAGCGGCGCTTCCTGCAGCACGGCCAGCCGGGCCGCCGCCAGCATCGCCTCGCCCACGGCCATGCCCATGGAGCCGCCCATGAAGGCGAAGTCGAACGCTGCGATCACGGCCGGATGCCCGCCCAGCGTGCCATGGGCGACGACCACGGCGTCCTGCCGCCCGACGCGCGTCTGCGCCTCTTTCAGCCGGTCCACATAGCGCTTGGAATCGCGGAAACGCAGCGGATCGACCGCCGGCTTCGGCAGCTCGATGACGTGATAGCGGGAATCGTCGAACAGCATGGCCAGGCGCTGTTCGGCCGAGATGCGCATGTGGTGGCCGCAATGCTGGCAGACATGCAGATGCGCCTCGAGATCCCGATGGAAGATCATCGCCTCGCAGTTCGGGCATTTGTGCCAGAGATTGTCCGGCACATCGGACTTGCCCGCGAGCGCGCGGATCTTGGGGCGGACGAAATTGCTCAGCCAGTTCATGACGGCCTGGTGTCAGTGACGGAATCGGCGACGGTGATGACGGCTTGGATCGCCGCCGTCAAGGGTGCGGCCGGCAGAGCGTTATGCAGCCTGCCGTGGCGTTGCGTGAACGGCGTCGGCCAGCTGCCGGACAAATCCCAGAACGTCGTCCACCATGGTCGGCGCAACTTGGCCTTCGCCGTCAATCCCCGCGGCAATCCGATCAACGATGGCAGAGCCTACCACGGCGGCATCGGCGAACCGCACCACCATGGACGCATTCTCCGGCGTCTTCACGCCGAAGCCGACGGCGATCGGCAGCGCCGTGTGGCGCCGCAGCCGCGTCACCGCCGCCGCCACCACCTCTTCCGAGGCAGAGCGCGTTCCCGTGATCCCGGTGATGGCCACGAAGTAGAGGAACCCGTTGGTGTTGGCGAGCACAGTCGGCAGACGGGCATCGTCGGTCGTCGGCGTGGCGAGGCGGATGAAGCGCATGCCGGAGGCGAGCGCCGGCAGGCACAGCTCTCGGTCTTCCTCAGGCGGCAGGTCGACGATGATCAGGCCATCCACGCCCACGCCCTTGGCGTCACGCAGAAAGCGGTCGACGCCATAGGTGTAGATCGGGTTGAAGTACCCCATCAGCACGATCGGCGTCTCGTTGTCCCCTTCGCGGAACCGGCGGACCAGATCCAGCGTCTTCGACAAGGTCGCACCGGCAGCCAGCGCCCGCAGATTGGCGGCCTGGATCGACGGCCCGTCGGCCATCGGATCGCTGAAGGGCATTCCCAGTTCGATCAGGTCGGCCCCGGCCTGCGCCATCCCGGACAAGAGCTTGAAGCTGGTCTCGATGTTCGGATCGCACGCAGTAATGAAGGTCACCAGCCCGCCCCGCCGGCTTGCCCGCAACGATTCGAAACGGCGGTCAATGCGGCTGTCCATCAGATCTGGACCCCCAGGGCTTTGGCGACGGTGAAGATGTCCTTGTCGCCGCGGCCGCACATGTTCATGACCATCAGATGGTCGCCCGGCAGATCGCCGGCTATGCGCATGACATGGGCGAGCGCATGCGACGGCTCAAGCGCAGGGATGATCCCCTCAAGCCGGGCGCAGAGCTGGAAGGCGTCCAGCGCTTCGGCATCAGTGATGCTGACATACCGGACACGGCCCGTATCGAACAGCCAGGAGTGTTCCGGCCCGATGCCCGGATAGTCGAGCCCGGCAGAGATGGAGTGCGCCTCAACGATCTGTCCGTCGGCGTCCTGCAGCAGGTAGGTCTTGTTGCCGTGCAGCACACCGGGACGGCCGCCGTTCAGGCTGGCGGCATGCTTATCGCTGTCAAGGCCATGTCCCGCAGCCTCCACCGCATGCATGGTCACGTCCGGATCGTCCAGGAACGGATAGAACAGGCCCATGGCGTTGGAGCCGCCGCCGATGCAGGCCACCAGTGAATCCGGCGGGCGGCCTTCCGCCTCCATCATCTGGGTGCGCACCTCGCGCCCGATCACGGCCTGGAAGTCGCGGACCATCATCGGATAGGGATGCGGCCCCGCCACGGTGCCGATCAGGTAATAGGTGCTGTCCACATTGGCGACCCAGTCGCGCAAGGCCTCGTTCATCGCATCCTTCAGCGTGCCGCTGCCGGAGGTGACGGGCCGCACCTCCGCGCCCAACAGCTTCATGCGGAACACGTTGGGCTGCTGGCGCTGGATGTCGGTCTCGCCCATGTAGACGACACAGGGCAGGTTAAAGAGAGCGCAGACCGTGGCGGTCGCCACGCCGTGCTGTCCGGCGCCCGTCTCTGCGATGATGCGGGTCTTGCCCATCATCCGGGCCAGCAGGATCTGCCCGACGCAGTTGTTGATCTTGTGCGCGCCCGTATGGTTCAGCTCGTCCCGTTTGAAGTACAGGCGGGCGCCACCGAGATGCTCCGTCAGCCGTTCGGCGAAATAGAGCGGACTGGGCCGGCCTACGTAATGCGTCAGGTAGTGCTTCAGTTCCGCGTGGAACCGGGGGTCGCCGCGTACCCGTTCATACGCCTTCTCCACCTCCAGGATCAGGGGCATCAGGGTCTCGGCGACATATCGGCCGCCATACTGGCCGAAATGGCCATCCTCATCCGGGCCCGAGCGATAGGAGTTCACGAGGGGCACGGTCTCGGTCATTGAGGTCAAGGTCATCTGCTCCGGTCGCCGACGGTCGGATTGGGGGGTCCAGGCCGAGGGGGTGGCCGATCAGCGGCGCACAATAGACGGGGGCGTTAAGCCTGCCAACAGTCGCTCCCGGCAGACCTGGGTTGCAACGGCCGAAGGGCAATACCGGATTTGAGCAGTCTGGTCGCATCCGCACAAACGGATGTAGTGTCGCGCCCACGCGACCGGAGAGCCTGCCCCCGCCGATGGCATCCATCTACCAGCTCAAGCCGCAGTTCCAGCGGAGCCTCCGGCCGGTCGTGATCTGGCTGGCAAGCCACGGCGTGACGGCCAACCAGGTGACGGTCGCGGCCATGGTACTGTCCGTGGCCGGAGGCGGCGCCATCGCGATCTGGCACACCAACCCCGCCATCCTGCTGGTGCTGCCTTGCGTGCTGCCGTTGCGCATGGCCATGAACGCGATCGACGGCATGCTGGCGCGGGAGCACGGCCAGGCGAGCCGGCTCGGCGCCATCCTGAACGAGCTCGGCGACGTGGTGTCCGACAGCGCGCTCTACCTGCCGCTGGCGTTCGCCTGGCCGGAGCAGGCCTGGCTGGTAGTGGCCGTTGTCATGACCGCCGTGATCGCGGAGATGACCGGCGTCGTCGCCGTCCAGATCGGTGCGTCGCGCCGTTACGACGGCCCCATGGGCAAGTCCGACCGGGCGGCGATGCTGGGCCTTATCTGCTTTGCGGGCGGCGTCGGGCTTCCGCTCAGTCCCTGGACCGGCTGGGTGCTGGCGCTGATGGCCTTGCTCGGGGTTGCTACGATCGTTAACCGTGCGCGCGGTGCGCTCACCGAAACCGGCGGCAGCTAGGGTCCACCATGTTCGACGGTGTGCTCCCCAACGTCCAATGGGCTCTGGCCGGACTCTACGGCGTCCTGGCCGTGGCGTCCGCCGTGACCTTCGCGCTTGTGCGCCTGCAACCGCACCGCGGCTTCCGCGAGCTGGTGCTGCGCGTGAAATCCTGGTGGGTCATGGTGACGCTGTTCGCGCTGGCCATGGCGCTGAGCCCAACCGTGTCGCTGATCTTCCTGGGGGTGGTCAGCTTTCTGGCGCTGAAGGAATACCTGTCACTGATCCCAACGCGCCGCGCCGACCGCCGCGTGCTCTTGTGGGCCTATCTCGCCATTCCGATCCAGTACTACTGGATCGGGGCGGAGCGGTACGGGTTCTTCATCATCTGGATCCCGGTCTACATGTTCCTGCTGCTGCCGGCGATCATGGTCGGTCACGGCAACACCCAGGGCTTTCTGAGGGCGGCCGGCAGCCTGCATTGGGGGCTGATGACCTGTGTCTTCAGCCTCAGCCATGCGGCCTTTCTGCTGGTGCTTCCCGAAGAGGGCAACCCTGTCGCCGGCGGGGCCGGCTGGCTGTTGTTCCTGGTGGTGCTGACGCAGGCGAACGATGTCGGCCAGTATCTCTGGGGCAAGATGCTGGGGCGCACCAAGGCAGCACCAGCCGTCAGCCCCGGAAAGACCGTCGAGGGGTTCCTGGGTGGCATGGCGACGACGACCGTCCTGGCGCTTCTGATCGCGCCCTACCTGACTCCCTTCGACTGGCGCTTCGCCGCCGTGGCCGGCCTGTCCATCGCGTTCGCCGGCTTCATCGGCGATGTCACGGTTTCGGCCATCAAGCGGGACCTGGGTGTGAAAGACAGCGGCAGCCTCTTGCCGGGCCATGGTGGTATACTGGACAGGGTGGACAGCCTGACCTACACCGCGCCGCTGTTCTTCCACTACGTCCGCTATTTCTACTATTAGTGCGGCGGCGGGCTGGAGATGCCGAGAATGCTGGCGGCACTTCGCTTCCTGTTCTTCGCGCTGATCGTGCGGCCCGTCGTCTGGGTCGCGCTGGGCCTGAACATCCGCTATCGCGAGCGGCTACCGCGAAAGGGGCCGGCGATCCTGGTGGCCAATCACAACAGCCACATGGACACGCTGGCACTGATGTCGCTGTTCCCGCTGTCCATGCTGCACAGGCTGCATCCGGTGGCGGCGGCAGACTATTTCCTGTCCAGCAAAGCGTTCGGCTGGTTCGCACGGCACATGATCGGGATCCTGCCGCTGGACCGCGATGCCAGGGAACGGGGCGACGATCCGTTCGCCGCATGCCGCGAACCGCTCAGCCGTAACAACATCCTGATCCTGTTTCCCGAAGGCACGCGCGGCGAGCCGGAGCAGATGTCCACCTTCAAGAAGGGCATCGCCTATCTGGCGGAGGAGTTGCCGGATGTGCCGATCATCCCGATCTTCCTGCATGGCTTCGGCAAGGTGCTGCCAAAAGGCGACTGGGTGCCGGTGCCGTTCTTCTGCGACGTCTTCGTCGGCTTGCCGCTGCCGCGCGCGGGCTCGCCCGAAGCCTTCATGGCGGCGCTGCAGAGCCGAATGCGGATGCTGTCTGCGGAAGGCCAGTTCCCGCGTTGGGACTGACAATAGGCTGGGACAGCGCCGGCACGATCTCCACCGCGCGCGGGATCACGCGGACGGCGAGCGTCTCGCTTTTGCCGCGAATCGCCGATTGCTGCGGCGGGAAGCCGGTGAGATCGACCCCGGCATAGGCAACCACTTGGTCCGACACCACCAGTTCGGACGCGTGCTCCTTCGCCAATCCTTCCAGCCGGCTGGCGATGTTCACGGCATCGCCGATGGCGGTCAGCGATTTCGCACCGCCATAGCCCATCTCGCCGACAATCGCTGGCCCCACATGGATGCCCATGCCCATCCTGAGCGGCTCGCGCAGGTCGCCCGCCATGCTGCGGTTCAACGCAGCCAGCTGGCGCGCCATGCCCACGGCCGCGGACAGCGCCTGCCGGCACCCCGTCTGCGGCCCCGATTCGACGCCGAACAGCGCCATGGTCCCGTCGCCGATGAACTTGTCGAGATGACCGCCCGCCTCTTCCACCGCAATGCCCATGCCGTCGAAATAGCGGTTCAAGAGGAACACCACGTCATAGGGCAGCTTGGTATCGGACAGCTTGGTGAACCCGCGCAGGTCGGAAAACAGGATGGCGATCGTCCGCTCCTCGCCCTGGCGATAGCCGGGCTTGGCGAAGCCGTCGCGCGCTGATGCCGTGGGCGGCAGCAGGGGCACGATCTCCAGATCGGCCGGCGGCCTGATCTGGCAGGCCAGCCGCACGCTCGGCGGCGCCCCGATTCGCGCCAGCACGCGCCGCTCTTCCGGCGAAGGCTCTTCCAGAAGATCGGCGCCGTGCTTCACCTGCACGCGGCAAGTCGAACAGCGGCCGCGCCCGCCGCATACGGATGCATGGGGGATGCCGGCATCGCGCAGCGTTTCCAGCACCGTCGCGCCCGGCCGCAACGGCACCGACCGGCCGCCGGGATGAACCAGGCGAGGCACCCCTTTGCGGTTGGCACGATAGAGGCGGAGACCACGGGCGGCGAGCGTTCCGCCCAGCAGCAGCGCGAAGACCAAGAGGCCGGTCTCGGTGCTCGCCTGGACGAACCCCAATATCTCTTCATCCATGCGTGCCCGCTGGAAAACGCCATCCAGGAAATCGGGGTCGGCAGCCATTGCCCGCACCTCGAACCCGGTCGACACGAACCCCGCAAGCGCCAATGTCGGGATCAGTACGGCCAGCGTGAACAGCCACGGAATCAAGCGCGGATACCAGCGTTTCAGCCGCAGCCAGTAGTGCAGGCCGATCATGGCGTGGCTCCATGCCACGAGGACCAGCGCGAATTGCGTGACGATCAGTTCAGGCCGCGCCACCCAGTAGACTGCCATCACGAAGGTATAGTCGCTGCGCAGTGCCGTCAGGTCGTCGGCCACGCGAGTGCCGATGACATGCTCGATCAACAGCACCGGGATCGCGAGCCCGAGCGCGAGCTGGAACGCCTCCCATGTGGTCATCACCAGGCTGCGCCGCTCATAGAGCGACCACAGCGCCAGGAAGACATGCACCACTAGGGCGCCGCCCAGCAGCACCAGCCCGGTGACGGTCCGCCACGGCGCGATGGAATACTGCAGGCCCCAGTTCATCGCATCCAGCGAGATCAGGCCCAGCATGTGATTGAGGAAATGGCCGAGGACGAAGGCCAGCATGATGAAGCCGCTGCCCAGGCCGAGCCGTCGGATCACCGAACCCCCTTTGCGTTTGATGCGCTGCGCCTACTATACGGCAGCATCGCGCCCATAGATCCAGATTGCGCCCCCGAATGGCAGCATCGGTGTCCCCGGTTTCGATTGAGCTTCACCGCCTGACCCGCCGCTTCGGATCGCTGACCGCGGTCGAGGATGTCAGCTTCACGGTCACGAAGGGCGAGGTGGTCGGCCTGATCGGCCCGAACGGCGCCGGCAAGACCACAGCGATGCGCATGGCGTCGGGCTTTCTGCGACCCACGGCAGGGACCGCCACCATCTGCGGCGCGGATGTGCGCGCCCGCCCGACCGAGGCGCACCGGGCGCTGGGCTATCTGCCGGAAGGCGCGCCGTCTTATGGCGACATGACGACCGCGGCCTATCTTCGCTTCGTCGCCGGTGCACAGGGGCTGCGGCGCGGCCAGACGCGCAGGGCCCTTGATCGCGTCGCCTCACTGGCCGATCTCGGCCCTGTCTGGCGGCAGCGCATCGAAACCCTGTCAAAAGGCTATCGTCGGCGGGTAGCGCTGGCCGCAGCCCTGATCCACGACCCGCCAGCCCTGATCCTGGACGAACCGACCGACGGCCTGGACCCCAACCAGCGCCACGAGATGCGGCGCCTAGTCACGGCCATGGCCCCCGGCAAGGCCATCATCATCTCCACCCACATGCTGGAAGAGGTAACGGCCGTGTGCAGTCGCGCCGTGGTGATTGCGCGCGGACGTATCCTGGCCGACGGGAAGCCGCGGGAGCTGGCGCGGCTGTCGCCCCGCCAGACACTGGACGACAGTTTCCGCGCCTTGACCCAGGGTGGCCGCCGGCCGGAGGCATCGACGGATTGATGGCCGCGGACCGCCGCCCAAAGACACGGTACCGCCGCCGGCTGCCCGAACCGGCCGGCCGGCGGCTGGGCCGCGACCTGACAGGCCTTGCGGCCGCGGTGCGCCCCGTCGGCGTGGTCTTCCGGCGCGAGCTGGCCGGCTATTTCGCCACACCGCTTGCCCTTGTCTTTCTGGTCATCTTTCTGATCCTGAACGGCATCCTGACGTTCCAGGTCGGGGCGTTCTTTGAACGTGGGCGCGCCGATCTGGTGCCCTTTTTCCGATTTCACCCCTGGCTTTACCTGCTGTTGGGTCCGGCGCTGGCGATGCGTCTGTGGGCGGAAGAACGGCGGTCGGGCACCATCGAGGTCCTGCTGACCCTGCCCGTGACACCGGCCCAGGCCGTGCTCGGCAAGTTTCTCGCCGCGTGGTGCCTGGTGGCGTGCGCGCTGGCGCTGACCCTGCCCATGTGGCTGACGGTCGGCTATCTGGGCGAGCCCGATCACGGCGTGATCCTGGCCGGCTATCTCGGCAGCCTGATGCTGGCCGGCGCCTATCTGGCCGTGGGCGCAGCCGCCAGCGCCATCGGCCGCAGCCAGGTGGTCGCCTTCATCCTGGCCGTTGCCGCCTGCTTCGCCTTCACCGCGCCGGGGTCGTCGCCGGTCTTGGGCTTCCTCGGCGACTGGCTGCCGGCAACCCTCGTGGAGCCGCTTGCTTGGTTCAGCTTCGAGGCACGCTTCGCCGCCATCATCCGCGGCGTGCTGGACGCCCGCGACCTGGTCTTCTTCACCGGCACTATCGCGCTGTTTCTCTTCTTCAACGTGCTGCTGGTGTCGGCCGGAGGGCGGTCGTGAGGGTTCGGCGGATCGTCCGGGGGTCGTTCGGACGGGCCGGTGTCCGTCTTGCCGTGGCGATCCTATCGGTGGTCGTGCTCTACTTCGCTACCAACCTGGTGGCGCTGCGGGCGCTGGAGGGCTGGCGCCTGGACCTGACCGAAGGAGGCCTGTTCACGCTCGCCCCGGCGACGAAATCGGTGCTGGAGCGCATTGACGAACCCATCGTGCTCACCCTCCATCTCTCCAGGGCCTTGGAGCGCGACCAGCCGGCGCTCGCTGCCTATGCCGCGCGGGTACGCGAGCTCTTGCAGGAATACGCCGATGCCGCCGGCGGTGCGCTGGTCGTGCGCCTGCGCCACCCTTCGCCGTTCAGCCCGGCGGAGGATGAGGCGCTGGCCTTCGGCCTGACCGGCGTGCCGCTGTCCAACGGCGATACCGGGTATTTCGGCCTGATCGGCACCAACAGCGTCGACGATCAGGCCGTGGTTCCGCTGTTCGCCATGGAGCGGGAGCCGGAGCTGGAATACGACCTGACATCGGTGATCGCAGCGCTTGCCGAACCTGACCGCACGACTGTCGGCATCCTGAGCCCACTGCCCCTGGCCGGCGACGATGACCGCCCGCCCTGGCTCATTGCTCTCCGCCTGGCGGAATTCTTCGAGCTTATCGTACTGCCGCCCGACGCCATCGCCATCGACCCGTCCGTCGACGTCCTGCTGCTGGCCCATCCGCGCGGCCTGCCGGAGGCCACGCTCTATGCCATGGACCAGTATCTGATGGCGGGCGGCAAGGCGGTGGTCTTCGTCGACCCCTTTTCGGAGATCGAGCGCGCCCTGCGCCCGGCCGCGCAGGCATTCGCGCCGAACGGCTCCGACCTCGGCCCGTTCGAGCGGAGCTGGGGGCTGCGCCTGCGGGCAGACCGGGTGGCCGCCGACCGCAGCCTCGCCGTGCCTGTGGCCGTTGGCGGTGATCGGCCGGAGACGGTGGATGACGTGCTGCTGATCTCCGTCCGGCGGCCCCATTTCTCAACCGAAGATGCCGTCGCCAGTCAGCTCAATGCCCTCACTGTTGCGACGGCCGGCATTCTGGACGCTCTGCCCGAAGCTGCCACCACGCCGACCGTTCTCGTCGCCACCAGCGCCACGGCGATGGCTCTGCCGCTGCACCACGTCCAGGCGGATACGGATCCGCGGCAGGTCCTGGCGCTCTACCGGGCCGGCAACCAGCCGCTGACGCTCGCCGCACGGGTCCGCGGACCGGCACGCACCGCCTTCCCTGACGGCCCGCCCGCCGGGGCCGGTACGGGCGCACCGCACCGCGCCGCGGGTGCGGAACCACTGGACCTGGTGGTGGTGGCCGATGTCGACATGCTGGCCGATGCCCTGTGGGCCAGCGTGGCGGAGCAGGACGGGCAGCCCGTCGCCACCACCTTCGCCAACAACGATGCCTTCGTGATCAACGCCATCGAGTCGCTGCGCGGGGCCGTCAACCTGGCCTCGCTGCGCGGACGGGCGGACATGGCGCGCCCGTTCCGGCGCATCGCCGCGGTGCAGGCGCGCGCCGATACGGAGTTCCGGTCCGCGGAACAGGCCCTGATCGGGGAACTCGCCGACACCCAGGCCGAGTTGGAAGCGCTGGAACGCACCGTAGAGGGCGAAGCGGCACTGACGGCCGCCAGGCAGGAGGCTCTGGCGGCGCTGCGGGCACGGGTGATCGCCATCCGCCAAGAGCTGCGCATGGTGCAGCGCGCCCTGCGTGAGGAGGTCGACCGGCTGCAGCTCTGGCTGCAGTTCGCCAACACGCTGGCGGTGCCGCTGCTGCTGGCAGCCACGGCCGGCGCCATCGCCTGGATCCGTCGCCGCCGCACGGCGGCTGTCGGAGGCTGACGGCGTGGTCGGCCCCCGGACGACGATAGCGCTGGCTGTTGCCGCGCTGATCGCCACCTTGGCAGCGACGCTGCTGCACGCCGGATCGGCCCAGCCCGATGCGGCCCGCATCGGCGAGCGGGCCCTGCCCGACCTCGCCGACCGGATGGAGGAGGCCGCACGGCTGACGGTGACGACTGGCACTGGCCGGTTCACCTTCGCCCGGGACGGTGACGGCTGGGTCTGGCCCGAGCGGGGCGCCTTCCCCGTACCGTCCGAGCGCGTCACCGGTGTGCTGACGGCACTCGGCGCTTTGGAACTGGCGGCCCCCCTGACCATCCGGACCGACCGCTACGCCCGGCTGGGGCTCGAGGGCATCGTGGATGCCGACAGCCGGTCGACACGCGTCGATATCGAGACCGCGGACGGGACGCCCCTGGGCCGCCTGCTGCTGGGCTATCGCCGCCGGGGCGGGCTGGACGGTCTCTATGTCCGCCACGCCTTCGCCGCGCGATCCTGGCTCGCGTCCGGCGGCATCGCCGTGCCGGACGACCCCATCGCCTGGCTCGACCGCCGACTGGTCGACATTGCGCCGGACGCGGTCGCGGTGATCGATGTGACGGATGTCGGCGGCATGTCCATCCAGCTTGCGAGGCCAGATGCGCAGGCGGGGTTTGCAGCGCTGGGCACCGCCGATCAGTCGCCGGCCGAGGCGCTGACCGGCCTGTTCGCCACCCTGGACTTCACGGATCTGCGTCCGGCCGAGGAGGACGAAGCCGCAGAGAGCCTGGCCATCGCGCTGACGACCTTCAGCGGCCTGACGATCCGGGCCCGGTTCGCGCTTGCACCGGAGGGACGAGAGGCACCCTGGGTACACTTCGCCGCCTCCGCCGAGGCCGACGCCACGGCGGCCGTACAGGACACGGCAACCGACCTCGCACAGCATCTGGGGCCGTGGCACTATCGCCTGTCCGAACAGCGCCTGGAGCGCATCGCTTCCGCCTTGGCGGCCTTGCGCACCGCCCTCGCCGAAACCCCGCCGTGACCTTGTGCCCCGCACGATGGACCGAAAGTCGTTGAGCATAGCCGGAATATGGTCTACCCACGGGCGTCACGTGGGTAGCATCCGTGCGGACAAGGCGGACCGTCTGCCGCATTCCGCACAATGCTCTGGAGACTTCGGCACGCCGCCGGCAGACCTCACACAAGATACGGGATGCCACGCGGGCACGGCATCTCATGCAATACTGCAGGATATGACCGCCGAGACCACAACACCCCAAGCCGTTGCTACGATGGACCGTACCGGCTGGCGCAACGACCTGTCCACGCCCTGGCGGCGCTTCCGCACCCATCTGGACAGCAAGTTCAAAGACCACCAGTTCATCCGCTATTTCTGGCACTCGGATCTGCGCCTGTCGGACAAGATGTGGCGCGCCGGCCAGCCGGCGCCGCACCAGATCGCCCGCATGAAGCGGCGGGGCATCAAGACGCTGGTGAATCTGCGGGGGGAGCGGGACTGCGGCTCCTACATCCTTGAGGAGGAAGCGTGCCAGCGATACGGCGTGACGCTGGTCAACTTCCCGGTCAACTCCCGTGCGGCACCGAAGAAGGAGTACCTGCGCGGTGCCGAACGGCTGTTCAGGACCATTGAATACCCGGCAATGATGCACTGCAAGGCGGGCGCTGACCGCGCCGGGCTGATGAGTGTGCTCTACCTGTTCCTGCACGAAGGCGTGCCGCTGGACCGGGCGATGGACCAGCTGAGCTGGAAATACGGCCACCTTAAGGGTGCACCGACCGGCATCATCGACCGCTTCTTCGAGACCTACCGGGACTACAACGCCGAACACCCGATCGACTTCATGACCTGGGT
>JANQQD010000089.1 GCA_028285185.1 Anaerolineae bacterium
GCTAGCAGCCACGGATTAACGTGTGGTTAAGTCGGGACACAAATGATGCGAGATTAAGATTCTGGTTAAGAAGTTCTTCACCAACACTTGCGAAGTCTAAAGCGGTATTGGTTAGGATCAAGCTAATGGTCGGTATCAGCAGCTCGGCATCGACCCCACCCGAGACAGCGGATCCTTCGCCGGCGGGCCGGCTGACCACGGCCATCGCGTGCCACCGCGCCGGCGACCCGGCCGCCGCGGCGGATCTCTATCGTTGCCTTCTGCGGGACGATCCGGACAATCTCGACGCGCTCTACCTGCTGGCAGCGGCGATGGTTGACCTGGGCAAGCCGGCAGCTGCGAAGCCGATCCTGCGACGCGTGCTGGCACGGAGCCCGACATCGCCGCAGGCACATTGCACCCTGGGCCGGGCCAGCCAAGCGCTGGGCGAGATCGACGAAGCGCTCCGCGCCTACGAGGCCGCACTGGCGCTGGATCCGCGGTCTGCGGAGGCGCTGGTCAACCGTGCCGATCTGTTGCGATCGGCGGGCCGGTTGGAAGACGCGCTGCCGGCCGCCGAAGCGGCCGTTGCCGCCGCCCCCTGGCTGGCTGAAGCACACAACAATCTGGGTGCCGCCCTGGCCGCGCTCGGCAGACACGAAGAAGCACCCGATGCGTTCGACGCCGCCATTGCCCTGCGCCCGGACTTCACAGCGGCAATGCTCAACCGGGCTGCGGCATTGGCGGCCTCCGGGCGGCTGGATGACGCCATCTCCGGCTTCACCCAGGTGCTGTCGGCGGCCCCTGGATCGGCCGAAGCGCTCAAGGGCCGCGGCAACTGTTACTTTCTGGCCGAGCGCTTCGACGAAGCGATAACCGATCTGGCGCTGGCGGCCGAACTGACACCGGAGGATGACCAGGTCGCATCCCGGCATGCGACCGCCCTCTGCGCCGTCCGGCGCTATGCCGAAGCCGCCGAAGCGTGCCGACGCATGGTGGACCGATGGCCGGAGCGCGACGATGTCCGGTTCTGGCTGGCGGACGCTCTGCATCGCGATGGCCGACTGCCGCAAGCGGCCGACGCCTATGGCGAAGCGCTTTCCCGCCAGCCCGGACGTTCGTCAGAGTGGAGCAGCTATGCCGCCCTTCTGCGCCGGCTTGGCCGTCTGGAAGACGCAGCCGCCGCGTGTCAACAAGGGTTCGAGCAGGACCCACAGAACGCATCGCTGCTATGGGCCCAGTCCAACATCCTGAAGGACCTGGGCAACCCGGAATCAGCGCTGGAGGCGCTGGACCGCGCCATAGCGATACGCCCCGACCTGGGTGCGGCCCACAACAACCGCGCGATCCTGCTGAAGTCCCTCGGACGGCCGGAAGAGGCGCTTGATGCGACGTTGCGGGCCGATGCCTTGATGCCCGAGCACATGACGATCAAGAGCAACCTGACCGAGACCTATCTGGCGCTGGGTCGGCTGGAGGACGCCAAGGTGGCCGGCGAGCGAACGCTGATCATCAAGGATGCCCTGGCGTTCGAGCAACGCGATACGAATGTTTCGCTGCGGTCTCGGGCAGATGCACCGGAACGGCGGCGGACGAAACGGATCATCGCCTTCAGCCTCTGGGGGGACAATCCCATCTACACGATCGGCGCGGTCGTCAACGCGCGCATCGCGCCGTTCATCTTCCCGGGCTGGATCTGCCGGTTCTACCATGATGATACCGTACCGGCGGCCGTGCTTGCCGCGCTTGACGATGCCGCAGCAGAGCTGGTGCGGATCGACGAAACCGGCCCGCGCTATCACGGCCTTCTATGGCGGCTCTACGCCTCCGACGACCCGGAGGTCGACCTGTTCCTCTGCCGCGATGCCGACAGCCGGCTTACGCCGAAGGAACGCGTTGCGGTCGACGACTGGCTGGCCTCGGGCAAGAGTTTCCATGTCATGCGCGACCATATTGGCCATGTGGAACTGATCATGGCCGGCATGTGGGGCGGCCGTGCCGGCCTGCTGCCCGACATCCGCCAAACCTGGGACAGGGAAGATGAGGAGCATTTCGACAAATGGGGTGATCAGAACTTCCTGCGCCGCGTCGTCTGGCCTCTGATCAAGGAGGACTGTATGATTCACGACAGCACCTACCGGCTGCACGGTGCCGTCGACTTTCCGCCCTACGGACATCTGCAGCCACCGCTTCATATAGGCGCCTGCATGAAGCGGATCCCAGAGCACGAACGAAGACTGTTGTCCGTGGCCGGTGGCGGCCTATTGCGGGAGAGTTGACCCCATGCCCGAGCAGGAGTCTTCCGACCTCAACTTCCTCAAGGCCGCCCAGCTCTTCGAGAAGCATCTGCCGGGATATGTCGACGCCCTGAAGCAGGCGCAGCTTGCCGATCCCGTGCTGCTGGCGCGGGTCCTTCTGCACTATGGCTACGGCGTCATCCGGGAGGTCTCGGGCCCCCAGGCGCTGATCGACACGCTGATCGCCCATATGCGCCAGCTTCGCGAAGATCTGCCAGCCGGATCGGCCGGAGACACGACGGCCTCTTGACGGAGCGGCAAGCATCGCCCCGCCTTCTACCCGTCACCAGTTCAGCCGGGATCGGCCGGCATCGCCCGCGCCCTTGCCGGGTTTCCGTGCGCAAGTTGACCGTCGGCCACATCCTGATAGACCACGGCGCCGGCCGAGACGACGGCGCGATCGCCGATACGGCATTTCGGCGTGACGACGCTGCCCGACCCCAAGAACGCGCAGCGCCCGATCATGGCGTTTCCGTTCACCGCGACATGCGGCGACACCGTGGCGAAGTCGCCCAGCACGCTGTCGTGCCCGACGGAGGCATGGGTGTTCACAACGACATGGGCGCCAAGCCGCGCATAGGGGCCGACAAAGGCGAACGGACAGACGACGCTGCCATACCCGATCGTCGCCGTTGGCGCGATGTATGCGCTCGGGTGGACGACCGTGGCAAACGCGCCCGCGCCGGCAGCGATGCGGCCCGCCAGCCGCTCACGATCGCCCGGCTCAGCAATCCCGACGACGAAACGGTCGCGAGCGGACAGGGCTGCCCCATCGGTTGTGCCGAGCACGCGCTCACCATGGCCGGTGATCCCCGCCGCGGCCTGCAGGTCGTCCAGGAAGCCCTTGAAGTGCGCATGCATTCCGCCTGCCGCCACGGCGTCCAAGGCATACTGCAGCACCTCGTGACCGAAGCCGCCGGCACCGACGATGACAAGGTCGAACTCCGCTTCGCTCACGCCGTCATCCTTGTTCGGGGATGGGGCTGGCAGTGTACGGCATTTCGCCGATCGGCCGACCCGTTCAGGTCCCTTCAGCGCACCCCTTTACCGTCGCCGCCACGGCGGACAGCACCAGCGAGACCTGCCGGCCTGAAAGGCCGAGATGGAACGGAATACCCAGCATGTGCCGGTCGAGATGCTCCGTCACCGGCAGTGCGGACCACGCATATCGGCTGAAGGCAGGCTGCGTGTGACAGGCCTCAGGCCACCATCGGAAGGTACTCACACCCCTCGCCTGCAGCCGTCCGGACCATGATGCGGCAGTGGCGCTTTCAAGCACCACATTGCAGGTATTGGTGACGATGCCGCCACCGAACCACGGCGCCAATGCGACACCGGGCAATCGGCCCAGACGCTCGCGATAGCGTTCGGCCAGGGCGAGGTACCGCCTTCGGGTGTCTTCCCAATGGTCGAACTGCGCAAGCCCCACGGCCGCGTGGTATTCGCTCATCTTCGCGTTGGCGCCGCTGAACCGCGAGGCCCGGTCGCCGTCATAACCGAAATAGGACAGCGAGCGGATATGGCGGATGCGGTCGGGGTCGGTCGACACCACAACGCCCCCCTCGCCCACCGCCATCGCCTTGGTG
>JANQQD010000096.1 GCA_028285185.1 Anaerolineae bacterium
CTTGGCCGACGGCGGTATCTTCACGTTCACCGTTGAATGCTGGTGGTATCCGGTGAACTCCACACAGATCACCGGTGCGGCACCTTGGATGTGCCAGCGTCTGACGCGCGACGACCTATTGCGCTACTTCAAGGAATGCGAGCCCGAGGTCGATGTGGATCACGTAGCCTCCGTCTACGACTACTACGCCGATCCTGAACACCCGACTGCGTCCGACTATATCGCCACGGCGGTCGCAAACGACCTTCACCCGGTCATCGTGGAGCGGCACATGAACGCCCGCAGCTGGAGCAAGCGCGCGTCGCTGGCGCCACCCTGGCTGAGGCGGGACACGGGCCACAGTGCGCTCGACGCCCTGGCCAATATCCACCGCTTCAAGCCCAGCGTGACGGTGGAGGACCTGTACACGTCCCACTACCTGCTGGGCTTCCGCAAGGTGGCCCGCCCAGCGGCCTCGGTCGCAACGGGCGACGCCTAGACGTTGACGGAGCCGGGCCCATGACGGACCGCACTCTTTTGCCGCGCTTCGAGCTGGCCGGCCGTCCCATCGGAGCGGATGCGCCTGCGTTCATCACCTTTGAGGCCGGCCCCACCCATGACGGGGAAGCAACGGCCTGCACGCTTGTCCGCTTGGCGAGTGAGGCCGGTGCGGATGCGGTCAAGTTCCAGGTTCTCGATCCGGACCGGCTTGTCGCCGACAAAGCGATGCCGTTCACCTATGACGTGCTGCTGGACCGCACGAGCGGCGCCACTGCGACGGTCCGCGAGCCGCTTTACGACATTCTCTGCCGGCGCGTGCTGTCGCGCGACGCCTGGCGCCGCGTAAAGGCGGAAGCTGACCGGCTGGGTCTGGCCTTCTTCGCAACGGCGCTGTTCGACGACGAGGTGGACTTCCTCGCGGAACTGGGATGCCACTCCATCAAAATCGCGTCGGGCGACGTCAACCATCTGCCGCTGATCCGCCGCGCGGCCGGAACCGGCATGTGCCTGCAGCTCGATACCGGGAATGCGACGCTGGGCGAGATCGAGGCCGCGGTGGATGCCGCCTTGGATGGGGGGTGCGAGCGCATCGTCGTGCATCAGTGCCCGTCGGGCTACCCGGCTCGGCTCGAGAGCATCAATCTCAACATCATACCGACGCTGGCGCGGCTGTTCGGTTGTCCCGTCGCCTATTCCGACCACACGCCGGGTTGGGAGATGGACGTCGCTGCCGTGGCTTTGGGCGCGCATATGGTTGAGAAGACCATTACGCTGGACCGCACGACGCGGAGCTGCGAGCACATGTTCTCGCTTGAGCCATCCGACATGGCCGCGTTCGTGCGAGTGATCCGGGATGTCGAGACGGCGCTGGGCGGACCACGGCGGATCTTGCACCCCGAGGAACGCCTGCGCCGCAACGCCGTGCGCCGATCGGCCTGGCTGGTTGACGGCGCCCAGTCCGGCGACCGGCTGGCGGACCTGAAGGTGGAGTTCCGACGTCCGGGCGACGGCGTAGCGCCCGATCTGTTCGAGCGCCTTGCGGAGGCTCGATTGGCCCGGGACGTGCCGCCCGGCCACCGCCTCGAGCTTGGCGATCTGGGCTGAGGGCGAAGCGGGGGCGCAGAGAAGCCTTGCACCTGGACCCGCGCGACCTCTTCGACTGGGTGAGGCCACTCCGGCGCCTGGCGTCCCTGCGTCTCGTCGGGCGTCGGCAGGTGACCGGTATCGCCTTGCTCACCGTCCTGGCTGTGCTGTTCGAGAGCTTCAGCATCGCCCTCCTGATCCCCGTCCTCGATTACATCCAGGCAGATGGCGATGTCGCCGGCCTGGCGGCCGAAGGCTGGCTGTGGGCGACATTGGTCGATGGGGCCAACTGGCTTGACGTTCCAATCACGCTCGCCTCGCTGCTGCTCGGCATCTTCGTGCTGGTCTGCCTGCGCCAGGTGACGGCCTATGCGCGGACCGTCTATCTCGCCACGGTCCGCCAACGGTTGGGCCAGCGAATGTCCGTGTCACTGTTCAGCAGCGTGCTTGCGTCGTCATCCCAGTACATCCGCAACTTCAATGGCGGATCCTTCGTCTTTCTGCTGGGCCAGCAGGTGCAATCGGCGAATGCGCTGGTCTACTCCTTCGCCAATCTGGCCTCGCTTGCGGTGACGTTCCTGGCCTACGGCGCGGTCACCTTCGCCGTGGCGCCGCTGCCTGCCCTGAGCGGCCTTATCCTGGGGGCCTTCGCGCTGTTGGCGGCGTCGTATTATGTGCGCCGCGCCCGCTCGATCAGCCGGCGACTGGTGGTTGGGGGCGAGGCGTGGACCAGTTTTGCCGCTGAGCGCTGGCGCGCCTGGCGGCTGCTGAAGATGGGCGGAATGCTGGAGCGCGAGGAAGCCGAAGCCGATCGATTGGCTGGGCGGATCTGCGGTCTCTCCATCGGTCTTGCCCGGGTGATGGGCCGGCTGGAGCTGGCGCTGTCTCTGTTCATTCTGGGAGCGATCCTGGCTGCGCTCTATGGCGCCGTGGAGTTCCTCACGGTGTCTGTCAGCGTCGTCACCGTGTTCGTGCTGGTGGCGCTGCGCCTGGCACCGCTGCTGCGCCAGTTCGCCAATCTGCGGCAGTCGATCGCGGTCCAGGGCGCAAATCTCGACCGGATGATCACTGCCTTCGAGGAATGTCGGGCTGCACGCGAGCGCGACGACGGCACCACGGAAATGCCCAGCCTGCGCCGTGGCATTACCTTTCGCGGTGTCCACTTTGCCTATGGCGATGGCAGCATACCGGCGCTGAACGGGGTCGACGCGCATATTCCGGCAGGCCGGATGACCGCCATCGTCGGCCCCTCAGGCTCCGGAAAGTCGACCATGGTCGATCTTATCCTGCGCCTGCTGAGCACGACCTCGGGTGACATCCTGATGGATGACGTGCCCATCGGGGAGATCCGACTGCGAGCTCTGCGCGGGCGCATCGCTCTGGTGATGCAGGATCCGATCCTGTTCGACGCGAGCATCGCTGAGAACGTGCGCTATCTTCGCCAGTCCGCATCGCTCGATCAGGTACGCGAGGCGTGCCGACGCGCCCATGCCGGGGAATTCGTCGAGGCCATGCCGGAAGGTTATGACACGGTGATCGGCGAAGGCGGAACCCGCTTGTCCGGTGGCCAGCGCCAGCGTCTGATAATCGCCCAGGCGCTGCTCGCCGATCCGGAGATCCTTATCCTCGACGAGCCGACAAGCGCGCTGGATTTCGAAAGCGAGCGCAAGGTCCAAGAGGTGCTGGAGGCTTTGGCACGCGAGCGGACGGTCACTATCATCGTGATTTCCCATCGTCCGTCGACCGTCGTGAGGGCCGACCACATGATCGTGCTGAACGACGGCCATGTGGCCGAAACGGGCCCGCCGGACCGACTGCGGGAAAGCAACGGCTGGTTCGCGGCGATGATGCGCCTGCCGGAAGACCATGCCCCCGGCGGCAGCTCGACGCCGGCTGGAGCACTGCCGGAGAAGGAGGTCGCATCTTGACGACGCCAGGCGCGTTTGCCAGTGAGGTGGTCATCGCCGGGCGCCCCATCGGGCCGGGGCATCCGCCGTTCATGATCGCGGAGATGTCGGCCAATCACGGCGGCGACCTCGACCGAGCATTGCGCATCATCCGCCAGGCTGCCGCGGCCGGCGCCGATGCCATCAAGTTCCAGGCCTATACGGCCGACATGCTGACCCTCGACCATGACGGGCCGGGTTTCGTCATCGAATCCGACAGTCCCTGGAAGGGGGAGCGGCTTTACGATCTCTACAAGCGAGCCGCCACGCCCTACGAGTGGTTCCCCCAACTGTTCGCTGCGGCGCATGAGGCAGGCCTGATCGCCTTCGCCAGCCCGTTCGACGCGGGTGCCGTGGCCATGCTGCAGTCGCTGGACGCACCGGCCTACAAGATCGCCTCGTTCGAGGCGGTCGATACCGAGCTGATCGCCTGTTGCGCCGCTACCGGCAAGCCGTTGATCATCTCCACCGGCATGTCGGACGAGAGAGAGATTGCCGATGCCCTCGAAGCCGTCCGTGGTGCTGGCGGGCGCGAGGTGGTGCTGCTGAAATGCACCAGCGCCTATCCGGCTGACGCCGGCGAGGCCAATCTGCGCACCATTCCGGCGATGGCGGCGCGCTTTGATGTGCCGGTCGGCCTGTCCGATCACACACTGGGCACCGCGGTCTCGGCCGCGGCCTGCGCGCTTGGGGCCTGCGCGGTTGAGAAGCACGTGATCGACGCTCGGGAGCCGTCCACGGCGGATAGCGAGTTCTCGCTGCTGCCCGACGAACTGTACCGCCTTGTCGCCGATTGCCGCGATGCCGCTGCGGCCCTGGGCGCTGTCCACTTCGGCCCGGCGAAGCGGGAGCGCCAGAGCCTGGCCTTCCGCCGCTCGCTCTATGCCGTGCGGCCGATAGCTGCGGGCGAAGCCATCAGCGCGGACAATGTGCGCAGCGTCCGCCCAAGCTTCGGCTTGCCCGTAAAGACCTTCCGTGAGTTGCTGGGCCGCCGCGCGCGCACCGCCATCGACGCCGGCACGCCCATGTCCTGGGATCTGGTGGAGTAGACCTTGCGGGCGGCCGACCGAAGCGCCGCCGCCCGATCGTTCCATGCAGCAGTATACGTTGAGAGATGTTCGCTGCCGGGAAGACGACGCCCGGCTGGTCTTCCAGTGGCGCAACGATCCGGTCACGCGTGAGGGGTCGTTTCACACGGGCAAGCGAGAGTGGACGGAGTTCTGGCCCGGGTTCTGCGACAGCTTTCCGGAAGCCGGATCGCCATTGCCGCAGTTCGTGCTGTGCGACGGCAACCCTGTCGCCTTCCTGCGCTTCGACCCACCCCGCCCCGGCGCGGGGCACGACGAGCTAGTCGAGGTGTCAATCAATGTGGCGCCGGAGGCCCGTGGTCGCGGCATCGGCGTGTCGGCCCTTCATCTGGCGGAAGACTATCTCAAGCGCTTCGGCCATGACGCCATCCTGGCGCTGGTGAAGGCCGACAACGCAGTGTCCCGGCACGTGTTCGAAAAGGCGGGTTATGAGGCAACCGGCGAAGTCGGCATTACTCCGGCGGGCGAGCAGGTTCCGACCCTTGCGATCCAGTATATCCGCCGGCTCGGCAGTGGACCCGGAGCGCCGGGGTGACTGGCGGCGGCCGCATTGCCGTGATACCCGCTCGCGGTGGCTCACGCCGCTTGCCGCGCAAGAACGTCATGCCGGTGCGTGGCCGGCCGATGATCGCCTGGACGGTGGCCGCCGCCATCGACAGCGGCGTGTTCGAGCGGATCCTTGTGACCACCGACGATCCAGAAATTGCGGCGGCTGCGGCGCTGGACGGAGCCACCCTGTTGGTCCGGCCGCCCGAGTTGGCCGGGGATGATGTCCCGCTGGTGCAAGTCCTGCATCATGTGCTGTGCAATGACAGCGCCGGTTCGAGGGCTGCTTGCCTGCTGATGCCAAATTGTCCCTTCCGCACTGCCGAGGACATTCGCGCATCCGCCCATCGTTTCGACCGGGCTGGCGCATCATCGCTGATGTCAGTGGTGGCATATGACTGGCGGCGGCCAGATTGGGCGCTGGCGATGGGTGAAGAGAACCGTGTGGCCTTCGCCTATCGTGACCGGCCCCCTACGCCGACGGAACGCTCGCCGCGGCTGGTCTGTCCATCCGGCGCGATCCGCTGGGTGGCGGTCGATCGGTTCCTTGCCGATCCGCGGTTCTATGCCGAGGACACCGAGGGGTTCGAACTGCCCTGGCACCGGGCGCTGGACATCGACGAGCCCGGCGATCTGGTGTGGAGCGATCTGATCACGTTGGCTCTTGATCAGGGCATGGCGCTGGGCGAGGTCGCGTGACCAGACCCCGCTGCATGATCCCGGCCCGTGGTGGATCGAAGCGCCTGGCGCGCAAAAATATTCTGCCGCTCGCCGGCCGCCCCATGCTGGCCTGGACGATCCAGGCCGCTGGCGAGAGCGGGATCTTCGATCGCGTGCTGGTGTCGACCGAAGATGCTGAGATCGCCTCGCTCGCCGAAGCGGCCGGCGCGGAGGTTCCCGAGATGCGCGACGCGGCGCTGGCGGGCGACACGGTGACCAACGTCGCCGTCGCCCTGGATCTCGCCCGAGCGATCCGGTGGCCGGACGATGATGCCGTGGTCTGCCTGCAGCCGTCGTCGCCGCTGCGCACAGGGGTGCAGATCGCCGATGCATGGCGCCGGTACCGCGACGCCGCCGCGGACTTCCTGGTCAGCGTCTCTCCGGTCGACCCGCACCATTTCCACTGGGCGATGCAAGAGGTCGACGGGCGCTGGGGGATGGTGTTCGGCGACCGCTACATGACTGTCCGCCAAGCGCTGCCCGAGATCTACGGCCCGAACGGCGCCATCAAGATCGCGCGGATCGGGGCGTTGCGCCGGAAGGGCGATTTCTTCGGCGAGCCGCTGGCAGTGTCCGTGATGCCTCAGTCGACATCGCTGCACGTGGCCACCGCCACCGACCTGGCTGTCGCCGAGACGCTGATGCGGGAGCGCAACCTTGCCGGAGCGGATGCCAAAGCATGAGTGGCACGGCGATCGAGCAACCTGCCGAACTCGCCGATGCGGTCGCCGTGGTCACGGCCGGCTGCGGCGGTATCGGCTTGGAGATCGCGCACGCTCTCAACCGAGCAGGCGCGCGGGTGGTGGCCACCAGCCGCGATCCCGGGAGGCTTGACGGCGACACCTCCGCAGAGGCGTTGGCCGCCGAGGGACTGGACGTGCGCGCCCTCACCTTCGGCGAAGCCGAAACAGCCGCGTTCTTCCGCACCGTCGCGGACGACCACGGACGCCTGGACATCCTGATCCACGCCGCTGCGGGACGGTCGCCGGGATTGGCAGTAGACCAGGTGACGGCCGAGGCGTTTCGCGAGGAACTGGACGATGGGATCGTCAGCGCCTTTCTGTGCGCTCGCGCCGCAGCCGATGCCGGCGCCCGATCGATCGTTACTATCGGCTCGATCTACGGTGTGTTGGCAGTCGACCACAGGATCTACACCGATCCCGGCCGGCAGACGCCGATCACCTATGCCTGTGCAAAGGCGGCGCTGGTGCAGATGACCCGCTATCTGGCCGCAGTCTGGGCGCCGCGCGGGGTGCGCGTGAACTGCGTCAGCGTCGGCGGCATCCGGCGCGCGCAGGAACCCCAGTTCCTGGCCAACTACAGTCACCGCGTACCGATGGGGCGAATGGCGGAGCCGAATGAGGTCGCGGGCGCTGTGCTGTTCCTGGCCTCGCCCCAGGCGGGGTATGTCACCGGTGAAAACCTGATGGTGGATGGTGGCCTGCATGTCTGGTGACCGCAGCGCCCCGGGATCCGCATCAGCGGACTTGCGCCCATGATCGGTGTGATCGACTACGACGCCGGCAACATCCGCTCGGTGCTGAATGCGCTGGAGTGGGTCGGCGCCTCTGCCCGTCTGATCGGGCAGCCGGCGGAGATGGACGATTGCCGCGGCCTGGTGCTGCCGGGCGTTGGCGCCTTCCGCTCGGCCATGGACGAACTTGAGGCTACCGGGCTGGCCGACGGCTTGCGCGCGTGGGCTTCGCATCGCCAGCGGCCGCTGCTTGGCGTCTGCGCCGGCATGCAACTCTTGGCCGCCCGCGGCGAAGAAGGCGGCACCTGCGCCGGGCTTGGGCTGGCGGAGGCTGCAGTCATACGAATTACGCCGAACCCTCCGGCCCGCGTGCCGCATATTGGCTGGAACGAGGTCGTTCATCGCCGCGACGCCGTGCTGTGGGGGCCGCAGCAGCAGGCCTTCTGCTATTTCGCCCACAGCTATGCCATGACGTTCGAGGATCCGGCGGAGCGCGCACGCTGGGTGGTCGGCGAGACCGATCAGGGCGGGAACATCGTTGCCATGGTCGAACACGACAACGTCATGGGCGCTCAGTTCCATCCGGAGAAGAGCCAGAAGGACGGGCTGGCCATCCTTCGGAACTTCGTCGAGGCGGCTGAGCGATGGTGAGAAAGCGCCTGGTCGTCAGCCTGCTCTGGCGCAACGGCGTCATCGTGCAGAGCGTGAGCTTCCGCCATACGAATGTGGTCGGCGACCCCAAGGTGGCGATCGAGTTCTTCAACGCCTGGGATGCCGACGAGATCGTGCTCTTAGACGTCACGCGCGATGCCGGCCGGCCGGAACGGTTCCTTGCGATGCTGCACCATGTCTCAAAGCACTGCTTCCTGCCGCTGACCGCCGGCGGCTGGATCGCCGATGTGGAGCGAGCGCAGCTCTTGCTGGAGAACGGTGCCGACAAGGTGGTCGTCAACACGCGCGGGTTCGACGAGCCTCCGTTCCTGGGCGAACTGGCCGACAAGTTCGGTGCGCAGTGCGTGGTCGCCTCGATCGATGTGCGCGGGCAGGACCGTGAGACCTGGCAGGTCGCGGTCGACCGCGGCCGCCGGCCGACCGGCGTCGATCCGGTGTCGGCAGCCCGCCGGGCGGCCGAACATGGCGCCGGCGAGATCCTGCTGACCTCGATCGACCAGGACGGATCACTGAAAGGCTACGATCTGGACCTTGTCCGGACAGTCGCCGACGCAGTAGACATCCCCGTGATCGCCTTCGGCGGTGTCGGCGACTGGAGGCATCTGAAGGACGGCATCGATGCCGGCGCCGATGCCGTGGCTGCCGGAAACATCTTTCACTTCACCGAGCAGAGCACCCGGGCGGCCAAGACCTATCTGATCGACGCCGGCGCCCCGGTGCGGCCCCGTTAGCCCAGACAGTGGGAACCTGACCAGATGCGGTATTGCGCACGCTGCCTCTATCCGGAAAACGCCAAGCCCTACATCATCTTCGACGACGACGGCGTGTGCAGCGGCTGCCGTGTGGCCGAAGCCTATGACCGCGTCGACTGGGATGAACGGTGGAAGAGGCTGGGCGAGATCCTGGCCGACTACAAGGCCAGGGCCCGCGCGGCAGGCGCACACTATGACTGCATCATCCCCGTCAGCGGCGGCAAGGACAGCCACTTCCAGGCCCATATTATCAAGCACATCCACGGGCTGAACCCGCTGTTCGTCACCTACAATCACCTGTTCAACGCGCCGCTGGGCTTGCGCAACCTTGAGAACCTGTTCTCAAAGTTGAACTGCGACCTGATCCGGTTCTCCAGCAATCCGGACACGGTGCGCCGCATCTCGCGCTACATGCTTAAAACCTGCGGCGACCTGACCTGGCACTACCATTGCGGCATCCTGACCTTCCCCATCCAGATTGCCGCACGGTTCCGAATCCCGCTGATCATCTGGGCGGAGAACAACTTCTCCAACCTGGTCGGCACCTTCAATCCCGAAGACATGGTCGAGTTCAGCCGCAAGCACCGCAAGGATTTCGGCCTGCGCGGCATCGAGGCGGACGAGCATCTGGGCGAGGCATCGGGCCTCACCTGGCAGGACATCGGACCCTTCCGCTACCCCGACGACGATCTGATCGAAGAGGTCGGCGTACGCGGCATCTATCTATCGAACTTTGTGCGCTGGGATGAGTATGCGCAGGCTGAAGAGATGCGGCGCCTCTATGACTTCCAGCCCAGCGCAGAGACGCGCGAACGCACGTTCAACCGCTATGCCAAGCTGGATGACCTGCACGCCAACGGCACGCATGACTATCTGAAGTATCTGAAGTTCGGCTATGGCCGGGCGACGGACGACGCGAGCACGCTGATCCGCGGCGGGCGCATGACCCGCGAGGAAGGCATCGAGATGGTCGCCCGCTATGACCATGTCCGGCCATCGGACCTGGACGTCTGGCTCGATTTCGTCGGCATGGGCGAAGAGGAGTTCATGACCTCGGTCGACCCGCTGCGTGATCCGGAAATCTGGGAGCGGGATGCTGAGGGCCGCTGGCAGGTCACCGACAGCGTGGTCAGGCATCGCGACGATCCGGGTGTCGAAGCTGCCCGTCAGCCGCTCAAGGCCAATGCGGGCTGGGAGTTCCCGGCCGGACGCTTCGACCTTTCCGATCGCCGCTGGCTGATGGAATCCGATGGGTACAAGTACCTCTGACGGCTCGGCGGAGAGACGGATACACGCGCCGATGAGCGACCTGGACCGCATCCTGCCGTTGTGCCCGGACGGGCCGGTGCCGAAGACGGTGCTGTTGTTCTCCAGGATCGATTTCGCCTGGCTGAATCCCATTCTGATGGCCGGCATGCGCGCGCGCTGGGGCACTCGGTTCATCGTCGTGGCGCCCGCAGAGACCTGGCGGGCCTTCTACACACCGCATCTGGGCCCGGACGATCGGCTGCTGGTCACGACGGATCTCGATGGCCAGGCTGCCGAGATACCGCTGGAAGACGAGGCGACGGTCTTCGCCCGAGCCCGCGCTCTGGAAGACCGCTTCGGCATCGCCCTGATGCGCGACGTGCTGCAGCAGGCGCGCCACCTCGCCTGCTCTTGGCTCACCTTCGCGCCGCAGAGTGCCTTTGCCCATCAGACGCCGCCGCCCTATGCCGAGGTGCTGAAGCGGGCGATCTTCTTCCTCGAGTACTTCCAAACCTTGATCGCCGATGAAGAGGTCGACCTGGTTGTCGAGCGCCCCGGCGATCTTTTGTCCACGTGTTGCTTGATGGCTGCCGAAGCCGCCGGGCTTGCCACGACTTTCTGGCTGCCGGCCCGCAACGGCAGCTTCGTGATGTTCTCGGATGGCCCGTATCTGGGCCACCGACTGATCCGCACCGCCTACGACCGGCTGGAGGATCCAGAGCCGCTGCCGCTCGAAGGCCTGATGCCGCCAGACGACTCCCGCCGGAATTTCGCGCGGGCCAACGAGTTGCGGTCGCTGCGCCATTTCTGCCATCGGGTCTGGGAGGTCTCGCGCGACCACGCGATCTGGGGTGTGCAGCGGCTCTTGGGCCGGCGGAAACACGGGGGTCTGACCTACGGCGCAGTGCTGCGCCAGCAATTCGCCGTGTGGCGACTGCACAATGCGCTGGCGCGCCGCGTGGAAAGCGACGAACAGGAGATCCGCCGGCAGCCTTTCGTGCTGTTCCTTCTGCAGTACGAGCCGGAGTACACCACCCTGTCGCTGGCCCGGCAGTTCAACGACACCCGGGCCATCGTCCAGCAATGCGCGCTGTCGCTTCCCGCCGGTGTCCGGCTGGTGGTGAAGGAGAACGTGAACTCCATCGGCAATCGGGCGCTCTCGTTCTACGACGACCTGCTTCGGATGCCGAACGTGATCCTGGCCGATCACCGCATCCGCGGCCTCGACCTGATGCCGCACGCGGCTGCGGTGGCGACGGTCAGCAGCACGGGGGCATTGGAAGCGAACCTGTTCGGACGGCGCGCCGTCATCTTCGCCCAGCAGGTGGAGTACGGGTTCCTGCCCGACATCCACACCGTAACGGGCTTCACCGACCTGCCGGCAGTGCTGCGCCACGCGGCCGAGGACCTGGATGAGGCAGAGCGGCGGGCAATCCGCGTCCGCGCTACGCGGTACCGCAGAGCTCTGGAGGCGGTGTCGTTCCAGGCACCGGGGACGCGGCCCTTCCGGGGCACAGAGACCACGCTGCCCGATGGTGAGGCGGAGCGTGCGGTGGACCGTCTGCTCGACTGCTTCCGGCTGCAATACGCTGCACGCAGGCAGATGCCCGCAGATGCGCAGCCACCCGTGCTGCTGGAAACGGGGACGGAGTGATCATGCCGCAGAGCCCCTTGGGCCCGAGCGACCGAAACGGGATGGTGTGCTGACATGGCGGAACACGAGCCCACCAACGTCGCAGTGATCGTCGCCCACCCGGACGACGAAGTGCTGGGCTTCGGCGGCACGATGGCGCTGCACGCCGAACGGGGCGACACGGTTTCCGTGCTGTTCCTGGCCACCGGCTTGGCATCGCGGCTGCCGCCGAACGAGTCGCCGACGCCGGAGGCGATCTCCGCGCTTCGTGCAGATGCTCGCGCAGCCGGCGCGATGCTTGGCGTCAAGCTTATGGAGTTCGCCGATTTTCCCGATAACCAGATGGACTCCGTTCCTCTGTTGTCGGTGGTCAAGGTGATCGGCGAATTCGTCGAGCGCACCGGTGCCCAGCTGATCTACACGCATCATATGGGCGACCTGAACATCGACCACGGCATCACGGCGCGCGCTGTCCTGACCGCATGCCGGCCGCTGCCGGGGGCCCAGGTCACCAAGATCTATGCCGGCGAGGTTCTCTCCTCATCCGAATATGGCGTGCCGGAGGATCGGTTCCGGCCCAACACCTATGTCGACATCACGGAAAAGCTGGAAATCAAGCGCGAGGCCCTGGCCCGGTACACCAGCGAGATCCGCTACTGGCCGCACCCGCGCTCGGTGAAAGCCGTTGCCATGCTGGCCCGGCTGCGCGGTGCGGAAGTGGGCCTCGACGCGGCCGAGGCGCTGGTACTTCTGCGCGACGTCCGGTCCGGCGTCTGACGGTCTTCGACGCGCTCGCGCGTCGGCAGCATTTCCGCCTGCCCCCTTCTCCTCCCCCTTTGTCTTCTGACCTGCCGTTGCCCGGTGACCGGCAACCGCCCTGTCCGATGAGTCTCGGCCTGAAGGAGCCTCCATGATCCGCTATCCCTATTGCCGGCCGGATATCCGCGATGAGGATCGCGCTGCCGCCGAGGCGGTATTGAGCAGCGGCTGGCTGACCCAGGGGCCGGCCGTCCGTGATTTCGAGGCCGCCTTGGCCCAGACCCTAGGGTGCCGCCATGCGGTGGTCGTCAACTCCGGAACCGCAGCGCTGCATCTGGCCTATCACGCGATCGGCTTGGGGCCCGAGCGGGGCCTCTTGACGTCGCCGGTCACCTTCCTGGCCACGGCCAATGCCGCCCGACTGTGCGGCGCACCGGTCGCCTTCGCCGATGTCGATCCCGCGACCGGGAACGTCACGCCGGAGACCGTGGAAGCGGCGCTTGCCGCCTCCCCCCACCCGATCGGCGCCATCGCACCGGTCCATCTCGCCGGCCGGCCCTGCGACCTTGCCGACCTCGCCATCCTGGCCGAGGCGCATGGCCTCGACGTGATCGAAGACGCCTGCCACGCGCCGCTTGCCCGCTATCCCGATGGTGCCGGCGGCACGGCCGCTGTCGGCGCCTGCGTCCACAGCCGGGCCGCTACCTTGAGCTTCCATGCCATCAAGCACATCGCCGCCGGCGAAGGCGGAGCGATCCTGACGAACGACGATGCGCTGGCAGACCATGTGCGCATCTTCAGGAGCCATGGCATGGTGCGCGACGCGGCCGCCTGGCAGTCTCCGCCCGAGCCCGATGCGCCCTGGTACTACGAGATGGACGAGCCCGGCTGGAACTACCGGCTGAGCGACATCCACTGCGCCATCGGCCGGTCGCAGTTGACCCGGCTGGCCGCGGGTATCGCGGAGCGTGCGGCGCTGTCGGCGCGCTATGACGAGTTGCTGGGCAACCATGCTTGGCTCGGCCTGCCGCCCGCGCCGGAGGTTCCGGGCGGGCACTCCTGGCACATCTACCCCATTGCCATCGACTTCGATGCACTTGGCCTCACCCGCGGGCAGGCCATGCGGCGGCTTGCCGAGCGGGGGATCGGGACCCAGGTGCACTACATCCCGCTCTACCACCAGCCTTACTATGCCCGTGAAGGCCACCCGCCTTTACCGGGGGTAGAGGCGTACTATGCCAGGACCCTGAGCCTGCCGATGTATCCGGGGCTGTCCCAAGCCGCGGTGGCCGAGGTCGCCGATGCCGTCCTCTCCCTGGCCGAGAGCTGAGATGGCGGCTGAGGCCTTGCCGCCGTTGCCCGTCCGGCTGCGGCCGCTCACGGAGGCCGATTTCACCGACCGGTACCTGGCGTGGTTCTGCGACTCCGAGGTGACGCGGTTCCTCGACGCCCGTAACATCTCGCGCGCCGATGCCATCAGCCACCTGCGCGCGGGCCGCAAGGGTGACCGCTGGCATCTCTATGCCATCTGCCGCGCCGACACCGGTGCCCATGTGGGCAACCTCAAGATCGGCCCGATCCATGCGCGCCACAGCATCTCGGATCTGGTCACGGTGATAGGCGACCGTGCCGCCTGGGGACAGGGCGTCGCCCGGTCGGCGATTGCCCAGGGCATTCGGCTCGCCTTCGAGCAGCTTCACCTCCGTAAGCTGTCGGCAAGCATCGACAGCCGCAACACGGGCTCGCTGAAGGCCTACTGTGCCGCCGGCTTCGTTGAGGAGGCGCGGTTGAAGGACCAGTTCCTGGAGATGACGCCAACGGGACCGTTGCTGTCGGACAAGGTCTTCGTCGCCTGCTGGAACCCGGACTGGCGGCCGGCCTGACGCAGACGCGGATGCGGCTGTAGCTTCGGCACCGATGGTCATGCCTGCCCTCGCCTATGTGGACAGCCCCGAGGCCCTTGGCCTCGCGCGCGCGAACGCCGGCAATGCAGTGATCGTCACGGACAATCCGTGGCTGGAGGCGGCGGCCGAAAGGGATGGCGCTGCCATCGTGAACATCGAGCGGACACTGACACCCGCCGATGTCCTGACACTGGGTCAGGCGTCCATCCGCCTTGCAAATGCCGTTGACCGTGTCTTGCCGCACGCGATCGACGCGGCTGCAACGGGATTGGTGCCTGAGCACCTGCGGCTCGCGGGCACGACATCGCGCCTGATCGCCAGCCTTGTCCATCGCGCGGCTGTGATGGCTCGCGCGTTGGACGCGCATCATCCGGACCAGATCCACCTCTACACCGTCGATACGCCGGACTGGATCCCGGTCATGCCGTTCCAGTTCGCGCGTTTTGCGTCGCCCTATCCGCCCTCCGCGGAGGCCGGGTTCTTCGCCGATCGGCAGGTGCGGACGACACCGGTGGCCACGGTGCTGCCCGAAGCCGTCAACCAGACCGCCAGCGAGGATCTGGCCCAGCGTGTGGCCATGCTGCCAGGGGCCCTGCTGCGCCACGAAGTGGTGCGCAGACTTGCGCCCTGGCACAAGGCGCGCGGCCCCAGGATCGGAATCGGCGGCGAGAACGAGGGGTTGCGCGAGGCCCTGCCGTATCTCGCGGCGGCGGGCCTTCGGCCGCTGCCCGTCGGCCGTCTGACCGCCACATCGGCCGCTGATGGCCCTCCGCCAACCGGCGACACCATTCTGCCAGCCTTGCGCGATGCTGCCCGCACCACGCTGGCAGACGGCCTTTCGGACATTCCGGCGTTCACGGCCGAGCAGACGGCGGCGTTGACGGAAGTCCTGCTGATCCGCCTTGCGCGCGGTCTTGAGGCGGTCGCCGGGCAATGGCCGCGACTGCGTGACCATCTCGACCGGGTGACGGCTGCCATCGACCGGCCGGGTATCGTCCTGACCAACGGCCTCTTCGGACCGCTTGGCGGGCAGATCTATCACCATCTCCATGCGCGCGGCTTCATGATTGTCGATGTCGAGCATGGCGTCACGACCGGACTGGCGGCCCTTTCGGCGTCACGCATGCACTGTTCGGAGGCGGCAGTCTCCGACGTGCTGCTGGTTTCGAGCGATCGCGCGCGAAGCCGCTTCGAGACGGCGCAAAACGGCGGGCGGCCGGTGGTGGAAACCGTGGGGCTGGCGGACCAGACCCGGCGGCTGTTCCGCCCGCGCCTGCAGCGGTGGCTCGCCCGACGCCGGCTCGGCGCGCGGAAGGGCGAGACCACGATCATGCATGTCTCCACCTGGACGCACTCCGGAAACATGCGCCCAGGCTGGGGCACCCCTTCGGAAACGGCGGTGTACGATCTGGAACGCCGGCTGATCGAAGAGGCGTATGCCGGCCTCCGCCACAGCGTGCTCTACAAACCCTATCCGACACAGCGCCTCGCCTATGAGCCGCCGCACGCGCAGGCGATCCCGCCCTCGCCGCCGGTGCGCTACGTTCCCGATGACGACTTCCGATACCTGCGCGCCGCTGCCGACGTGATCGTCACCGGCACGCCCACAAGCACGCTCGGGTGGTGCGTCGGCACGGACCGGCCGCTCATCTATCTCGACAGCCGCCTGATGAACCCGCTGGAGGATGAGGACCTGAGGCGCCGGTTTGCCGAGGGCTTCCTGGTCGTCGACCTGGACGATCCCGACTGGCCCGCGGCGCTCCGGCGGTTGCTGGATCGCCCGTTGGGTGACATTGCTGCCGATTGGCATAACCGAGCGCCGGCGCGGCGGGCGTTGCTGGCGGACAGCATTTCCGGCCCGCCAGGCTGCACCGGTCGCCGCATTGCTGATGTTGTCGCTGGCCTGATCGCCGAGAGCGCCAAGCCATCCCTCGACCATTCCGCCGGCTCACCGCTGGCCCGGTCACCTTGACGGCCTACAGCCGACGCATCCCACACCAATGACCATGCGCTGGGGATTTCGCGTCGCGACCAGGCCGGAGGTCGGGGCCGGGCACATACTGCGGTGTCTGGCCCTGGCCGAAGCCATGCCCGCCCCGGTGACGATCTTCACCGATCCCGGCCATGGCTGGGTCGGCCGCATCGCCGCCACCGGGTGCGACGAGGTCTGTGAAACCGAAGCCGACGGCATGACGGCCTGCACCGAGGCCGCGCGAACCGGCGCAGTCGACGCCGTGTTGGTTGACGGATACGGGTTTCACGACGCAGACATTCGCACCGTTGCGGCGACCGTCTTCACGGCAGAGATCGACGATCTGCTACAGCCACCACGCACTGCGGTGGTGATCAATCCCGGTGCGGATGGCGACACCGCTGCCTACGGCAGCACGCGGAGCCTCATGCTCTGCGGCCCCCGCTATGCGCTGTTGGGGCACCGCTACGCCCAAGCCCATGCGGAAGCCTGCGCCGCAATCCCTTCAGAAGCTGTCCGGAGCGTTCTCGTCTCAATGGGGGCACGCGACAGCGCTGACGCAACGTCGATGGCGATCGACGCCTGCCGGCAGGTCGATCGGCAGATGCCGGTGACCGTGGTGATGGGCCGTGCCGCCACCCACCTGCCGAAAGTCCGGTCATGGGCGGAAAGCGACCCGGTCCTGACGCTGCTGGTCGACCATGACGATATGGCATCGCTTTATCTCACCCACGATCTGGCGATCGGTGCAGGCGGCGTGTCGCTGCTGGAGCGCATGTGCTGCGGCCTGCCAACGATCGCCGTACGCCAGGCAGCCAACCAGCGGCGGAACATAGATGCTGCAGCGGCCGCCGGTGCAGTCCATGACGTGGGATGCCCGGATACCGCGACGGCCACCGCGCTGGCAGAGGCGCTGTCTGGGCTGATCAGCGACCACAGCCGGCGCAACGCCATGCGCAATGCCGGCCTCGCCATGGTGGACGGAAACGGCGTCCACCGTGTCGCGGAACGGCTGCAACAGGCGTGCCGCGATCACCTGATGCAGTCCTGACGTGTCGAGTCATCACCACGCGAAGGATGCAGCGGAAAATATGTGCATATGCATCTATAGCTGCGCAGCACTGCTGCCGGTGCCGTGGAGGGACCAGACAGTTTCGGGGGGCGTGAAGACCCGCCGCGGGTATTCCGCCCCCGCCTGTCCTAGCCGAATGCGCGGACTTCAGACGCCCGCCCGCGCCATCGCGTCGTTCAGCGACGGGTCGATGTGGGGCGAGTTCGCCCTGATGAATGCCAGCAGCGCACGCTCATTGTCGTCAAGCACACCGTCCCGGCCAATACGGCCCGCCAGCCAGGCGCATTCGCCGGCGTCCACCGCTTCGCGCGCCATGGCTTCGCTGGTGCGTCGGGCCTCCGCCTCGGCCAGCTCCCGCGCCCGATTGCGGCGCAGCACATCCGCATCGCGCCAGGCTGCCTCAAACGGCACGTCGCGCCGACCGAGCGCCCGGGCGATGCCCCACAGCAGGCCGCCGGCGCCGCGGCGCTCCTCCAACCACGCCTCGCGGCGCATCGCCTCGCCGGCATCGACTATTTGTGGTGCCGGTCGAGGGAACATCAGATGGTTGGCGACCGCGCGCACGAAGAAGTCCTGCCATTCCGGTGCGCTGGGTTGGCCGCGCGTGGCGTCGTTCAGCTCGAACAGCAGTTCTGCCTCACGCCGGGTGACCGTGATGCTGCCTTCGCCCGCAGGTCCGTGCACCGCCTCGCGAAGGATCGCTACGTCGCCCGAAGTGATCGTGCCGGGCTGACGGTCTGCACCATATAGGGCGGCGTCAGGTGTCAGGATGCTGTCGCGCACGGCGTCGAGCACGAACAGAACCAAGCGTTCCGGACAGGCCGTCGCGCGGCGCAGAATGTTGACCAACAGCTCCAGTTCGCTCAGCCGATCGACCCGTCCATCACCGGTCACGCGGTCGATCAGCCGATCGGCCTGCGCTTCGCTCACATAACCCTTGGGCGTCGACTGGCGCACGAAATAGTCTGTCAGCACCTCAACATAGAAGGTGTGCCAGTCCGGGTCCCTATCCGGGCACGCATCATTCAAGCGGAACACGCTTTCGGCTTCCGCTTCGCTGCAAACACCGTCGGCATAGACGGTACGGCGCAGGGTCAACACGTCGTCGGCCGTGATGCACCCCTTGGCGCAGAGATCGCCTACCACGTCGACCAGTCCGAGATCTCCGGCCATCGCGCGCTCCCCCATCCGTCGTAACACTCGCCGACTGGTGGAACGTCTATCAACGCGGCCTTAAGAAAACCTGAAACAACGCAGGGCCGATGCCCATCACCGCGCAGGGTCACGCGAGGGTCAAGATCCATCCCGCGGGACCGTTCGGCCTGGACCATAAGGTCGCGGCCCCGTTGAAGCTGCGCCTGGCCTTGCGGTACCGTCCGTCCATTCTGCGGACGCGGCATCGGTCCGCGTCCAAGACTGCACCGACACTGGAAGAGGTGGCTGGAATGACGAGAACAATCACCGTGTCTGCGCTTGCGGCTGTCATGATGACAGGATCGGCCTGGGCGACCGATGGCGATCCGGCAGCGGGTGAGCAGAACTTCCGTCAATGCCAGGCCTGCCACATGGTCGGCCCAGATGCGGCCAACAGGGTCGGACCCCAATTGAATGGTATTGTCGGCCGCCAGATGGCCGGTGTCGAAGACTTCAACTATGGCCCGGCCAACGCTGCCTTGGGCGAGGACGGAAGCGTCTGGACCGAAGAGACGCTGTTTGAGTATCTGGCCGATCCCCGCGCCTTCGTCGGCGGCGCCACGCGCATGACGACCCGCTATCCCGACGAGCAGTTCCGCTGGGACGTGATCGCCTATCTCTCGCAATTCAACGCCGACGGCGAGCGGACCGAGTAGCGCGGCAGCCGGATCCCCCGGATAGGATCGAAGGCAGAATTTTTCCTGCGACGGATTTCGCTCGTCCTTGCGTTAGACCTGACGACCGGTGGCCATGAGCGTGGCCGCCATCGCCAGGCAGTCGAAGGACCGAGCGATGATGCCCAACCTGTCCCCTGCCCCCGCCGGAGCGCCATCGTGAGCCGCCGCGATGCCGCCATCGCCGCCGGCCGCTTTGGCTATGGTCCGAAGCCGGGGGAGCTGGATCAGATCGCCAGCGACCCGCGCGGCTGGGTCATCGAGCAGTTGTCCAAGACACCCGAGCGCCCTGAAGGGCTGCGCGCCATCCCCGACTCAGTCGACCGTGCCGCGCAGGTGCTGGTGGCGCTGAACCAGGGCGCGGACAATCTGGCCCAGATGATGCGTCAGGAAGGGCGGCGGATCTATATCTCCGACGTCGCGGCGCGGACGCTGGCCGCAGCCCGAACGGAAGATGCCGTGATTGAGCGGCTGGTCCATTTCTGGTCCAACCACTTCACGGTGTCTGCCAGCCGTCCGATCGTCCTTCCCGTGGCCCTGCCGTTTGAACAGGAGGCGATCCGCCCCCATGTTCTCGGCCGCTTCACGGACATGCTGCTGGCTGTGGTACGCCATCCGGCCATGCTGGCCTATCTCGACAACGCGGTTTCGGTGGGCCCCAATTCCTGGGCGGGCCGGCGACGCGATCGCGGCCTGAACGAGAACCTGGCCCGTGAGATCCTGGAGCTGCATACGCTGGGCGTCGACGGCGGCTATACGCAGGACGACGTCCGCCAACTTGCCCTGATCCTCACCGGCTGGACTGTCCGACGGCCGCAGGACGGCGATCCAGGCCGCTTCCGCTTCCTGCCGGCCATCCATGAACCCGGCGACAAGCGCCTGTTGGGTGTCGTCTATGCGGAAGACGGACAAGCGGAGGGTGAGCGTGCCCTGGCCGATCTTGCCCGGCACCCATCCACCGCGCGGCATATCGCGGTGAAGCTGGCGCGCCATTTCATTGCCGATCAGCCGCCAGGGGCGGCCGTCGACCGGCTGGCGGCGGTGTTTCAGGCGACCGATGGCGACCTGGGCGCCGTCAGTCGCGAGCTGGTGCAGATCGATGCAGTCTGGGCCGATCCGCTGCCGAAGTTCAAATCACCGAACGACCTCGTCATCTCCATTCTGCGGTCCATGGGCGGCGCGCCCGGCAACTCCGAGGTCGGCACGGGCGCCGTTGCGTCTCTGGATATGCTGGGCCAGGCGCCGTTCACCGCCCCCTCGCCTGCTGGCTGGCCCGACACTGCAGAGGCCTGGGCGACGCCCGAAGCCATGGTGCGGCGCGTGGAATGGGGGCTTGAGGTGGCGCAGCGCATCGGCGGCAGCATCGACCCGCGCCGTTTTGTCGACTGGACCATCGCGCCGGTGGCGGCCGACGACACGCTGATTGCCATCGACCGCGCCCCGAGTGCCGAAGAGGGCCTGGCGCTGGCCTTCGCCAGCCCGGCCTTTCAGAGGAGGTGACCCCATGCCGCTCTCCCGACGGTCCCTGATCGGATCCGCCGCCGCCGGCTCGGCACTGGCAGCCCTGCCCTGGCGCCTCGCGCTAGCCGACGGCACAACGGACAAGCGGTTCGTCCTGGTGGTGCTGCGCGGCGGCCTCGACGGTCTCGCCGCGTTTGCCCCCTACGGCGATCCGAACTACCGGTCACTGCGCGACCAGCTCGCCCTCGACGAGCCGGGGCGCGACGACGGCCTGGTCGATCTCGGCGGCTTCTTCGGTCTGCATCCGGCTCTGGCCCCGCTTGCACCGTGTTACCAGGCCGGCGAGATGCTGGCGGTCCACGCGGTTGCCACGCCCTATCGCGAGCGGTCGCACTTCGATGCGCAGGACCTGCTGGAAAACGGCACCGCGCGTCCGCATGGCAGCGACGACGGCTGGCTGAACCGCGCGCTGGCCCTGTTGGGATCCAGCGACCGCAGACTGGGGCTGGCCGTCGGCCATGGCGTACCGCTGGTGCTGCGCGGCAACGTCGATGTGGCCAACTGGCAGCCTTCGCAGCTTCCGGCCGCCGATCCATCGTTCCACAGCCTGGTCGCCGGCCTCTACCGCAACGACGCGATGCTGGCGCACGCTTATGAGGAGGGTCTGCGCGCGACTGCCATGGCCGAAGAGACGCTGGATGAGGCGACCATGCGCCCGGGCCGGCGCATCGGCCGGCAAGAGGCTTCGACCCTGTTGGCCGAAACCGCGGGCCGCATGCTGGCCGATCCGGCCGGCCCGCGCGTCGCCGTCCTGGAAGTGCCGGGATGGGACACCCATGCCGGCCAGGGCACCGTCAACGGCCGCCTGGCCACAGCGCTGCGGCGGCTGGCGGAAAGCCTGACCCGGCTACGGGAAGGCCTGGGTCCCGTGTGGCCGGAAACCGCGATTGCGGTCGTCACCGAATTCGGCCGGACCGCGGGACCGAACGGCAGCGGCGGCACCGATCACGGCACGGGGACCGTCGCCATGCTGCTCGGTGGCGCTGTCGCGGGCGGTCGCATGATCGCCGACTGGCCGGGCCTATCGACCGGAGCCCTTTACGAAGGCCGCGACCTGGCACCGACCATGGACCTGCGTGCCTTTCTGAAGGGCACTCTGCGTGACCACCTGGGTCTGCCCGAAAGCAGCCTGACCGCCAGCGTTTTCCCGGGCAGCACCGACGTCGCCGCCATGAACGGCCTGATCACGGTCTGACCTCCGCCTCGTCCAGCGATCGGGGCGCCATGCAGGCTATCGCCGGCTGGCCCTGCTGACGCTCTGGTAAACTGACAGAATGTCGCAGTCGCTCATGGCTGCGCTAGCGCCGGAGGTCGCCCGGTAGGGCGAACAGACCCATGACCGAAACCTATACGGCCAAGGTGCGCGAGGCCGTTGCCATCTTCCAGGACGAGGCCTCGC
>JANQQD010000102.1 GCA_028285185.1 Anaerolineae bacterium
GCGATGGCGATCTCGCGGCGTCCCCAATCGGCAAGCCCGATATCGGCGACCTTGTAGTCGTTCATGGTATCGATGGTCATGCGGTTCCCACTCCCAATCTCTGATGCACAACACGCGCTGCGGACATCCAGGCCCGCTGCCGGCGCCGTCGGACTGAGCGCGACGGTTAGCACTCCCGGCATGGCGCCGCAACCCATACATAAAGATATCTTTATATATGGTGAGCGACGGCAAAGTCCCGTCCCGCCACGGCGATGTGCCGGCAACAGGCACTGGCTGCGCTAGCATGGCGGCGACGACGTCCGGCTCACGGCGCCACTGGTGGGACGCATGGCTGCGTGCCGCACCGACGACCACTCTGGCTCTGTTTCTGGTGCCGATCGTCGTCGGGCTGGTCGCCACATGGATCCCGGCTTTCGGCTACCTTCCGGCGCTTGGCGGCACCACGCTTTCGCTCGACCCCTGGCGGCGCCTGTTTGATGCGCCTGGTCTGGATGGCGCCGTCCGGTTGACGCTGCTGACAGGCGTCGTCTCCACGCTGCTGTCGCTGGTGGCTACCATCACCATCCTTGCGGCGTGGCACGGCACACGGGTGGAGCGCGCCATCCGCCGGTCATTGGCACCGCTTCTGGCGGTGCCGCATGCGGCGCTGGCGATCGGGCTGGCCTTTCTGCTGGCGCCGAGCGGCTGGATCGCGCGGATCCTGTCGCCATGGGCTACGGGGTGGGAACGCCCGCCCGACCTGTTGATCGTGCAAGACCCGAACGGCCTCGCCCTGATTGCAGGCCTGGTAATCAAAGAGACGGCCTTTCTCCTGTTCATGTCGCTGGCCGCGCTGCAGCAGGTCCGGGTGCATGACGATATGACGGTGGCCAGCAGTCTGGGCTACCGCCCCTTCGTCGCCTGGCTGAAGGTGGTGCTGCCGCAGCTCTACCCGCAGATCCGGCTGCCGATCTTCGCCGTGCTGGCCTATGCGCTGTCCGTCGTGGACATGGCGATGATCCTCGGCCCCTCCACGCCACCACCGCTCGCGCCGCTGATCCTCCGCTGGACGGCAGATACCGATCTGGCAATGCGCTTCGTCGCGGCCGCCGGGGCCTGCTTGCAGCTGGCGATCATCGTCGCCGTCATTGCCGCGTGGGTCATGGGAGAGCGGGCCGTTGTTGTCTGTCTTCGGCCTTGGCTTTCGTCGGGGGGCCGCGGCGGTCAGGGCTGGGCGCCCCGTGTCTTGTCCGGCGTCGTTGCGGTAGGTCTGGTTCTGCTTGCCGCAGGCGCGATCGCCGGCATGGCTGTCTGGTCCATGACGTCGCGCTGGCGCTGGCCGGATCCGCTGCCGGCCGACTGGAGAGCGGCCAACTGGTCAAACGCGCTGCCCGGCCTGGGCACATCGGCCTGGACGACCCTGGTGGTCGCCGTCATCGCCACGGCGATCGCGCTGGCTCTGGTGATCGGATGCCTGGAGCACGAGCAGCGCCACCATGTTCGCCCGACGAACCGTGCCATGTGGCTGTTGTACACGCCGCTGCTGGTGCCGCAGATCGGGTTCCTGTTCGGCCTGCAGGTCGTGTTGGTCAGCCTTGACCTGGATGGCGGGTGGGCGGCACTGATCTGGAGCCATCTGCTGTTCGTCCTCCCTTACATCTTCCTGGCGCTGGCGGATCCGTGGCGTGCGCTCGACGAACGATATCAGCGCACGGCGGGCTGCCTCGGGGCTTCCCCGGCCCGCGCCTTCTGGGCGGTCAAACTGCCCATGCTGCTGCGCCCGGTGTTGATGGCGACGGCCGTCGGCTTTGCTGTCAGCGTTGCGCAGTATCTGCCGACGGTGTTCGCAGGGGCGGGGCGGCTAACGACGCTCACGACCGAGGCGGTGGCGCTGGCCTCAGGGTCGGACCGCCGCGTCATCGGGGTCTACGTGTTCGCACAGGCGGCGCTGCCTGCTGTCGTCTTTTGTGCGGCGCTGGTACTGCCGGCGTGGCTCTATCGCCACCGGCGGGGGATGCGGCGATGACGGCGGACAGGGCGGCCCTGCGGCTGGCAGGGGTCTCGGTCCGGCTGCACGATCGGGACCTGGTACCACCGCTGGACCTCGCTATCGCACCGGGAGAGGTGGCCACCCTGATGGGGCCCAGCGGCTGCGGCAAGTCGAGCCTGCTCGCGTATCTATGCGGTGCTCTGTCACCACCATTGTCGGCCACTGGCCCGGTCTTCCTGGGGGACTGCGACGTCACCCGTCTGGCACCGGAGGATCGCCGAGTCGGTATCCTGTTCCAGGATGATCTTCTGTTTCCGCATCTCTCGGTCGGCGACAACCTGGCCTTTGCCGTGCCTTCGTCCGTCAAGGGACGGCAGCGCGCACGTCTCGCAGCGGCAGCGCTGGCGGAAGCCGGGCTCGACGGCTTTCTGAAGCGCGATCCGGCGACGCTGTCGGGCGGCCAGCGCGCGCGCGTGGCCCTGTTGCGCACGCTGCTGGCCGAACCTCGCGCGCTTCTGCTCGACGAACCATTCTCCCGACTCGACGGGCCGATGCGGTCGCGCTTCCGCGGTCTGGTGTTCGAGCATGCGCGTCGGCGGGGGCTGCCGACACTGCTGGTCACCCATGATGCACAAGACGCCGAAGCGGCCGGCGGCCCTATTATAAGGCTTCCCGGGTGGGAAAACGGGGCATGACTTCGCGGGCCGCGAATAGCAGGAATTGGGCGAGATCAAAATTCTGCCCAGATTTCCTGTTTTTCATCGTTCACAAGACCTTCAATTCGTCTGGGTTTCTGGTATAAGGGGTTCAGAGGTTTCGCCGATCGACGCCGGGTCGGGGCGTTGCCCTTGCGCTCGCGCGGTGCATTCTTGGGCGAATTGGCTTAGGCCGTCGAGTCGAACCTCCCTGGGGACCTAGACGGAGTGAAGGTAATGAAGGCTGTCCGTTTTCTGAGCCTCTTTGCGGGGGCCACGCTGGTAGCCGGCTGCTTTGGTTATGACGTTGACGCGGTCAACCAAGTCGAAGCGGTGGGCGACGCATTCACACAACAGCTGACGGTCGAGTATCGCGATCTGGCCAACTTCGAGGCCAACGAGATGGGCGACTGGCGGGATGCAGAGCATTTCGCTCGCAAGGGCCTCGCCGCGGCTGCTGGTGAAATCGTTCTTCCGGAAGATCTCGCTGACTGGGCGCTGCCGGCCGACTCGATCGACGAGTTGGCATCTGCTCGCCAGCGTCTGCTTGTTGCCCTCGACGGCAATGCCCGCAGCACCTACCCGGTGGAAGCGGCGATTGCACAGGCGAAGTTCGATTGCTGGGTCGAGCAGCAGGAAGAGAACCATCAGCCGGATCACATCGCGGCCTGCCGTGATGAGTTCTATGCTTTCTTGGCGATCATCGAAGGGCCGACTCCGCCGGTTGGCGAGCCCGTGTTCTTCGTGTTCTTCGACTTCGACAGCACGGTCATCACGCCTGAGGCCGACGCGGTGCTGAACGACGTGGCCGCGCAGTATGCGGCTGCCGGCGGCGCCATGCTGGTCGATGTCATCGGCTACACCGACCGGTCGGGCTCGGCTGCCTACAACCAGGCCCTGTCGGTTCGTCGTGCGGAAGCGGTGCGCAACGCGCTGGTCGCCAAGGGTGTCGCCGACTCGTCGATCCTGACGGCCGGCCGCGGCGAGAACGATCCGCTGGTTGCCACGCCGGATGGTGTTCGTGAGCCGTCCAACCGTCGCGCCGAGATCCGCTTCCAGTAAGGTTCGGATCCAAGAACGACGTTGGTGTTGGTTTAAGGAGATCGGGTGCGGCCTGGGCCGCACCCGATTTTCTTTGCTCTTGGCAGCAACTTTTTCGAGTTATTCCTTATAGTTACGCAACTAATTATCGGCCAACCGACACGTTCTCGCGGCAAGCCGGATAAGAGAACGCATGGCGGGTGGATGGGTGCGCGTCCGGCCGTTCGCCCTGATGGACTTGGCTGGGTTCGGGTATAGCGCCTGGTGGCCGGCGCCCTGGCCCATCGCGCACTGGACGGGTTGCGCGCTCTGCGCTAATGGTCCGGGACGGTTCGCTCGTCAGCCGATGGGGAGCGGGGGGTGCGCCGATGTATACTGCCGAGACACGTTCGATCAACGTCACTGTAGAGCCCATTTACCTGGAGGATCAGTCTTCTCCGGGTGAAAGCCATTTTGTCTGGGCCTACCATGTGCGCATCGAGAACAATGGCGACGAGACCGTGCAGCTCCGCAATCGCTATTGGCGCATCACGGACGCCTTCGGCCGGGTGCAGGAGGTGCGAGGCCCGGGCGTCGTGGGGGTCGAACCCGTGCTCAATCCCGGAGAATGCTTCGAATACACCAGCGGCACGCCGCTGAATGCGCCGTCCGGCATCATGGTCGGCACCTATGAAATGGAAACCCCGGGCGGTGAGCGGTTTGACGTGGAAGTCCCGGCCTTCTCGCTGGACAGCCCACACCAGACGGTCCGCATCAACTGACGCACACATTTGCGCGATTGCGGCGACATGCACGTCCCCGCCCTGATGGGAAATCGGCGGCCGGCGCCTACGCCGCAGGCGGGACACACTTGACTCTTACCATCCACACGCCACCCTCATACCGGCTGAGTGTGGCGACCGTTCACCGCTGAACGCCCTCAACATGGCTCAGTCGACCAGCAGAACGAGGATGCCCACTAGTGCCTGAGCGAAGCACAATTGCAGCGCTGTACGACGCCTCAACCGCGCAGCAGACAGAACGGGAAGCCGACGACCGGCCAACCCGAGCCGAGGCGGAAGAGGCGGTGCGTACGCTCCTTCGCTGGGCCGGTGAGGATCCTTACCGGGAGGGGCTGCTGGACACCCCTCGGCGCGTTGTCAAATCCTACGACGAGTTTTTCTCCGGCTACGCCATCGATCCGGTGGACACACTGCAGCGCGTGTTCGAGGAGACCGACGGCTATGACGAGATGGTCGTGCTGCGCGACGTCGACTTCGAGAGCCATTGCGAGCACCACATGGTGCCGATCATCGGCCGCGCCCATGTCGGCTATCTGCCCGGCCGGCGCGTCGTCGGGATCAGCAAGCTGGCCCGTGTCGTCGATGCCTTCGCGCGACGGCTGCAGATTCAAGAGCGCATGACCGCCCAGATCGCCAACACCATCCAGGATGTGCTGGAACCGCGTGGCGTTGCCGTTGTCATTGCCAGCCAGCACCACTGCATGACCACGCGCGGCGTCCACAAGGTCGGCGCATCCATGGTAACGAGCCGCATGCTTGGCGCGTTCCGCGACGAAGTGCAGCTGCGCCGGGAGTTCCATGCCCTCGCCGGCATCGGCGACTGATGGGGCTGGCGCCGCCGGACGGGCATGACCGGCGGCCATCGCGGCTTTGGTACTGCAATGACCCCGCGGAATCGCTGGACATCGGCAAAGCCTGGGTTCAATGATCGTGTGGGCCGTCCGGCCGGACCGCAACCCGCCACCGGGCTGAGCCAGTGCCCGAAATCCGCCCTATCCTTCTGATCATCGGAATTCTGCTGTCGACGCTGGCCGCGGCCATGCTGTTGCCGGCGTTTGTCGACATGGCCTATGGCCATGATGATTGGGGCGTGTTTCTCGCCTCTTCGGCGATCACGCTGTTCGTCGGCGTGGCTTTCGTGCTCACCAGCCGCGGCCGCGGCGGCTTCAGCCTTGAGACCCGACAGGCGTTCCTGCTGACGGCCCTTAGCTGGCTGATGATCGCCGCCTTCGCTGCGCTGCCGTTTGCCTTCTCCGAGCTCGATCTCAGCTATACCGACGCGTTCTTCGAGAGCATGTCCGGTGTTACCACGACGGGATCGACCGTGATCGTCGGCCTCGACTCGGCGCCGCCGGGCATTTTGATCTGGCGGGCAATCCTGCAGTGGCTGGGTGGCATCGGCATCATCGTCATGGCGATGTCTATCCTCCCGATGCTGCGCGTCGGCGGCATGCAGCTGTTCCGCATGGAAAGCTCCGACACCTCGGAGAAGGTGCTGCCGCGCGCGGCGGAAATCGCCAGCTCCATCGGCCTGATCTATGTGGCGTTGACCATGCTGTGCGCCGCCGCCTATGCGTTCTGCGGCATGCCCTGGTTCGATGCCGTGGCGCACGCGATGACGACGATCGCCACCGGCGGTTTCGCCACGTCGGATCTGTCCATCGGCCGCTTCAGCAGCGCCTCGGTCGACGCGGTCGCCACCGCCTTCATGATCATCGGGGGGCTGCCCTTCGTGCTCTATCTGCGCGCCATTCGCGGCAAACCGCAGGCGCTGTTCCAGGACAGTCAGGTGCGCTGGTTCCTGACCATCGTGTTCGTCGCCGTGGCCGCAATGACGGCCTATCTCTACCATACGCGTGCCGACGACCTGACATTCTGGCAGGCGCTGCGACTCTGCGCCTTCAACGTCGTATCGATCATCACGGGCACGGGCTATGCCACGTCCGATTTCGGCATCTGGGGCGCCTTTGCCACCACCGGCATGTTCTATCTGATGTTCGTCGGCGGCTGCGCCGGATCGACCACCTGCGGCATCAAGATCTTCCGCTTCCAGGTGCTCTATGCGACCTGCCGCAGCGTGGTGGCCAAGCTGGTGCACCCTTCGGGCGTCTTCATCCCCTATTACAACCGCAAGCCGATCCCCGAGAGCGTCTCGGAATCGGTCATGAGCTTCTTCTTTCTGTTCGCGCTCTGCTTCGCCGGGCTGGCATTGGCCATGAGCCTGTTGGGGCTGGACTATCTGACCAGCGTCTCGGGTGCTGCGACCGCCATTGCGAATGTGGGGCCCGGCCTCGGTCCCATCATCGGCCCGGCGGGCACGTTCCAGCCGCTGCCGGACGAAGCGAAATGGCTGTTGGCTTTCGGCATGCTGCTGGGGCGGCTGGAGCTGTTCACCGTACTGATCCTGGTGTTCCCGACTTTCTGGAAGGGCTAGGTCGACGATTGGTTTGGCTGTGATGAAAGACGATCAGACTCGCATTCTGGACATGCTGAAGGCGCTAGTGGGCTTCGACACCGTCTCGTCGAAGCCCAACCGGGCGCTGATTGACTGGGTGGCTGACTATCTGGACGGCTTCGGCATCCCCGTTGCCGTCGTGCCCAGCGATGACGGCGCCAAGGCCAACCTCTATGCCACCGTCGGGCCCACGGACCACGCCGGCGGTGTCGTCCTGTCCGGCCATACCGATGTGGTGCCGGTGGTGGGGCAGATCTGGTCCAGCGACCCGTTTCAGCTCACGGAGCGCGACGGCCGGCTGCATGGGCGCGGCACCTCGGACATGAAGGGTTTCCTGGCGGCCGCCCTGGCGCTGGCGCCGGCCTGGCGGTCGCGACCGCTCGCCTGCCCCATCCACATCGCGCTCACCTATGACGAGGAAATCGGATGCTTCGGCGCCCCGCGGCTGATCGACCACATGCTGGCGCATCTGCCGAGGCCGCAGACGGTGATCATCGGCGAACCCACATCCATGAAGCCGGCCAACGCCAACAAGGGCATCCAGGTGTTCGACACCCGGATCGAAGGCCGGCACGCCCATTCGGGCAAGCCGGCGATCGGCGCCAGCGCCGTGCGCTACGGTGTCGCCATCGCGCACCGGCTGTGGGCGCTGTCCGACCGATGCCGCGCGCACCCGGACCCGGCCTCCGGCTTCGATCCGCCCTATACGACCTTGAATGTCGGTGTGATCGAGGGTGGGTCCGCGTTCAACATCGTTGCCCGCGACTGCCGCCTGGAATGGGACATCCGACCGATCCCGGGCGACGACCCGGCGACGCTGGTTGCGGAGATCGAGGCGTACATTGCCGACGAACTGCTTCCCGGCCTGAAGGCCGAATGCCCCACGGGCAGTATCGTCAACCATGCGCGCTGCGATGTTCCGCCGTTGGTGCCAGACCCCGGCGGAATGGCCGAGCGGCTGGTCGCCGGCCTGACGGGCACCAGTGCAACCGGGACTGTGCCGTTTGCCACGGAAGCAGGGCTCTATCAGCGCGCCGGCCTCTCTGCCGTGGTGATTGGCCCCGGCGACGTGGCTCAGGCCCATCAGCCCGATGAGGCCATCGAAGCCGACAAGCTCTGGGCCTGCGCCGACTTCCTCGGCCGCGTGGCCCATTGGGCGGAAACATCGCCGCAGCACGGCCGCTGACGCCGCGCCAGCGCCACCGGCGATACACCGCGGGTCGCCAGTGGCTGGTCGATTCGTCCGGGATCTGTCACAAATCACTTTGAATCCGGGCGACTACACCGGAAACCATTCCCAATTGCGGCGAGGGAGCGGCAACGACCATGGCGCGGGACCGGTTGGATAGCGGCGGGCTGGCCGACCCGGTGCTGCGCAAGATGGTCGCGTTCTCAGGTGTGGGTCTGTTCGAGACCGACCTGCTGGGTCGGATCCGCTATGCCAACGACCAGCTTGCCCGTTTGCTGGGCTATGCCGATGCGCCTGCGCTGCTGGTCTGCGGCCGCACGGCCTCCAGCTTTTATGTGGATCCGGAGGATCAGATCCGGGTGCGTGCCGCCGTCGAGGCGACCGGGCGCATCGACGGGGCCGTCTATGCTGTGCGCCGTGCCGACGGCCGGCAGATCTGGGTCAGCGAGCACGGCACGGCGCTGCGGGGCCCGGACGGCGAAATCATCGGCTATATCGGATCCCTCTCCGACGTCACGGAGCTGGTCGAGACGCAGCTGCGGCTCGCCCAGGCGGAAGCCGACTACCGGCGCATCTTCGAACGCGCCACCGAGGGCATCTATCGTTCGTCCCTGGACGGCAAGCAACTCCGGTCCAACCCGGCGCTCAACCACCTGAACGGGTATGAGACGGAAGAGGAGCATCTGGCCGGCGTCAAGGACATCGCGACGGAATGGTATGTCGACCCGCACCGCCGCGATCAGTTCAAAGAGCTTCTGGCGAAGAACGGCTTTGTCGAGAACTTCGAGTCCGAGATCTTCGCCCACAAGTCCCGTCGGCGTCTTTGGATCTCGGAGAACGCTTATCTGGTGCGCGATGCCGGCGGCGAACCGCTGTTCTACGAAGGCACTGTCCGCGACATCACAGACCGGAAAGAGGCCGAGCTGGCTCTGCGCAAGGCGCTGGAAGAGGCGGAGAGTGCCAGCCGGGCCAAGAGCACCTTCATGGCCAGCGTGAGCCATGAGCTGCGCACACCGCTGAATGCCATCCTCGGCTTTTCCGATCTGATCTTGAGCCATCCCCAGGCCGGTCCGGCGCTGGATACGGTGCGCGACTATGCCCTGCACATCAATGAGAGCGGGCGGCATCTGCTGGCCCTGATCAATGACATCCTGGACTTGGCGCGGATCGAAGCCAGCGCCCGGGTCCTTGAGCCCGAAGCGCTGGCCGCCGAAGGCGTGCTTGCCGACGCAGTCGGCACGCTGCGCCCTCTGCTTCAGGAAAAGGCGATCGACGTCGAGATGGCGCCGGCACAGGGCCTTTGCCTGCACGCCGACCGCCGCGCCATGCATCAGTGCATGCTGAACGTACTGTCCAACGCCATAAAATTCAGCGTGCGCGGCCAGTCCATCGCCATCGCCTGCGCCCGTGTCGACGGTCTGGCGCAGGTCACGGTGACCGACCACGGCGACGGCATGCCGCCGGAGCTGATCGCCCGCTTGGGCGAACCCTTCCTGATCGACGAGAACCAACCCAAATCGGCCACACCCGGCACCGGCCTGGGCCTTGCCATCACCCACTCGCTTTTGGACCAAATGGGCGGGCGTCTGGCCATAGATAGCACCCCGGGGCAGGGGACGACGGTGACGCTCTCAGTGCCGGAATCAGCGGAGGACGGTCGGGATCTTCACTAAGCGGCCGACGATCCCAAACAGCGACGACGTCGCACAGGCGGGCCCATTTCCGCCCATCGGTCTCTGGCCGCAGGGTCTTGGGCAGTTCTCGGCAGAGATAGGCATCGCATGTCACGCGACATGCGAGAGGAAGCGGGCGGAGCCTATTGAGCGGCAAGATCCGCGATCACGTCGATATGGACCTTGGCGCAGTCGATCACAGGGAAGCCGACATCTCGGCCATCGAAGGCCAGGACCAGATCGGTCCCACCGAGCATGATCGCCTCGGCGCCGCTCTCCGCGAGGATCGCACGGCTTGCAGACAGGAAGACCGCGCGCTGCGCCTCGGTCACAGCGCCGGCGGACGCCATCTCGACATAGGCCTGGTGAACCTCATCAAGCCCCGCGCCGCTGGGCGGGATGATTTCGGCCGAACCAACACCACCATAGAACCGCGTCTCCATCACAGTGCGAGTTCCAAGGATCCCCACTCTACGCAGGCCGAACTCTTGGATCGTAGCATCGACGGCCCCGATCATGTCGATGACCGGGAGCGGCGAAACCGCCTTGAACTCGTCGATACAGAAATGTCCGGCGATTGAGGTGACTGCGACCTGCCGTGCCCCCGCAGCCTTCAAGCGCTGGCTCAGGCGGGTGAAGATCGCAACCTGCGCCGCCCTGTCATCGTTGGTCAGGTTCTTCAGAAGCGTCGGGGTGTCGGCATGGACGATCGTCAGATCCAGACCGAATGGCCGTTTAGCGGCGATCCCGATCAGGCTTCGGTAGTAGTAGTCCGTTGCGGCCGGGCCGATGCCGCCGACCAGCCCGATATGCATCCGCCAGTCCTCCCGTTCGAACTCCGCATTAATTGAAATAGGGCATGGTCCGACGGCCCGCAGCAAGATCGTTGTTCACCGATATGTTCGCTGGCCAGGTAACCATCCCAACTGGCACGGCACACGCCGCACCTGGGCCCTACGTCATCGCCACCGTCGACCAGAGGGCGGCAGTTGGCCGGTGGAACTGTGGACCTCTGGGCTCCGGCCTCAGGCGTCTAATCTGCTGGAAGCGGCAGCGCCTCGGGGTCGTCGGGCACAGGGCCGAAGCGGCCGGCGGTCCAGTCTGCCTTGGCCTGCTCTATCCTCTCTTTGCGGCTGGAGACGAAGTTCCACCAGATGTACCGGCGGCCATCCATGGGCTCGCCGCCCAGCAGCATCAGCCGGCACGACGTCTCAGCCGCCAGGGTGACGGTGTCGCCAGGACGGAAGACAAGCAGGCGGCCTGCCTCGAACGCGTCGCCGGCTACCGAAACCGACCCCGTCGCGACATAGGCCGCGCGCTCTTCGTGTTCGACGTCCAGCGGTAGGCGGGCGCCCGGCTTCATGGTCACGTCGGCGTAGAACAGCGGCGAGGCTGTCGCCACCGGCGCCTCTGCGCCGAGCGCCTCGCCGGCGATCACGCGGGCCGTCCATCCCTCGCCATCGACGACGGGCAAGGTGGTGATGGCGTGGTGGGCGAAGGCGGGCGCGGTTTCCTCCAGGACCTCCGGCAGAGCCACCCAGCTCTGGATGCCGGCCAGCGTGTGTCCGGCGGCGCGTGTTTCCGGCCCCGTGCGTTCGGAATGGGCGATGCCGCTTCCAGCGGTCATCCAGTTGACGTCGCCGGGTCGGATGGGCTGGATCGTGCCCAGGCTGTCGCGGTGCACGATCTCGCCAGAGAACAGGTAGGTGACCGTGGCGAGGCCGATATGCGGATGCGGCCGCACGTCCAGCCCCTCTCCGGGCGACAGCGTGGCCGGCCCCATCTCGTCCAGGAAGATGAAGGGCCCGACCATGCGCCGACGGGACGAGGGCAGGGCCCGCCGCACCTCGAACCCGCCGATGTCGCTTGTGCGCGGCACAATCACCGTGTCGATGGAGCCCGGGCCCGTCGGCCCGCCGCCGTCCGAGGTTTCGGCGCGCTGCCCAGTCATTCGATCATTCCCCGTTTCGCGTGCTGATTGCCAGTCAAGCAGGCCGCGTCGGCGGCGGCAATCGCGGCCGCAGCGGCAAATTCGGTTCCATATCTAACCTGCGCCATTGTGTCGCCCACTGTCTCGAGTATCGTTCGGGTCGTCTTCAGGGGGTGAAGGGGGCTGACGATGGTGCCGCTGCAGGAAGCTCAACGGCAGATTGCATCCGGGGAGAAGCTGGTTTGGGCAGAGCGTGCCAGCCCCGGCAAGTTGGCGTTGCGGCGATTGCCGATAGCGCTGTTCGGCATCCCGTTTTTCGGCTTCGCCGTGTTCTGGGTCACCATGGCGTCCAAGGCGACGGCGGACGTCGACGGACCGTTCCAGTTCTTTCCGCTGTTCGGGATGATCTTCGTGATCGTCGGGGCGGGCATGCTGCTGTCGCCTTTGTGGGGATATGCCATCGGCATGAGCACGACCTATGCCATCACCGACCGACGACTCATGATCCTGCGCAAGTTTCCGCGGCAGACCGTGGAGTCGTACGACCCCAAGGACATCGGCCGGATCGTGCGCCATGAAGGGGCCGGCGGCCGCGGCGATGTGATCTTCCGGGAGGAGGAGCGCTACGGCAGCAGGGGCCGGGTACGCATTCAAAAGATCGGGTTCTTCGGTATCCCCGAGGTCCGACGCGTGGAGGAGGCCGTGCGCAAGCTCAAAGACAGCGCCGACGACCGCGACAGGCGTTAGGCGCAGGCTCGAGCCGTGGCCGAGATGAAGACCCAGCCCACGGAGGCTTCCGTCGCCGCGTTCCTCGACGGTGTCGAGAGCGACCTTCGTCGGCAGGACGCTGAGACGCTGCTGGATCTGATGGGCCGCGTCACCGGTGACCCGCCGATAATGTGGGGCCCCAGCATCGTCGGCTTCGGCCGCTACCACTACAGATACGAAAGCGGCAGAGAGGGCGACTTCTTCCTGACCGGCTTCTCACCGCGCAAATCGACGCTGACCGTCTACATCATGCCGGGGTTCAGCGCCTATGACGACCTGATGGGCCGTCTTGGGAAGCACAAGACCGGCCGGTCATGCCTCTACATCAACAAGCTGGCCGATGTGGATCTGGCAGTGTTGGAGCAGTTGCTGGCGGCCTCCGTCGCCTGGATGCGGCAGCGCTATCCTGGATAAGCTTTCGCTTCATCTCAGGGATTCTCGGATTATGACGATGTGGCCGCCGCAGGAAGCACGGCGCCATATGGCGTCCGGGGAAAGGCTGATCTGGGCGGAATGCGTTGGCCCGCGATCCTTCGGTGATGTCCGGCATTTCGGTCAGTGGATCACCAACTGTAGCCGCCGCCAATGCCGAACACGAACTGGTCGGCGGACCCCCTGTCGGCGACGATCGGACTGTCGGCCGCATCGCTCAGCAGCCGGCGATAGTTCGCGCCGGCGCCGATGTGCCATGACGGGCTGAGGCTCTGGATCAGCACAAGATTGAAACGGACGTCGCGGAACCCCGCCCCCGCGTCGAAGACGGGAAGCCCACTGGCCACGGAATTGAAGGGATCGACAGAGAAGTATGTGTCGAAATAGTCGCCCGACGCGAATGTCGAGCCGACGCTTGTGGCGACGGTCGTCGACTCCCCTAGGGCGAACGACCGGGCGATCGAAGCATCGATCAGCCACCCATTGTGGACGCCGGTGATATCGTGGCGAAACTGCGCACCGAAACGCAAGCGATCCCGCGGATCTTCCGGATCGACGATCTCGTAGGCCGCGAACATCCCGAACTCGAAGGCGACACCGACGCCCTGCAGCCGGTCGACGACCTCATCCTCCACATCGCTGCGATCGAGCCGGAGAACGCCGGCCGGGCCGACCCGCCAGTTCGGATCCTTCACCAGGTTTACCTCGACGGTGTTCGCCAGCAGACTGATGTACCGGTCCCCAAGCGCGTCGAGGGAGTACCGCGCGAATGGGGCGACCCCGACCGTGTAGTCGTCAGAGCCGAGATAGTCGGGAGCCACGCCGACCCCCGCGACGACGTAATCGGGGACGCCGATTGGCTGGAGGTTCAACGGCAGATCCACTTGCGCCCACACCGGTAGCGACAAAAGGCTCATGCCTGCCACGATCATCAGGAACGCCGGTCGGCAGGTTGGCCGATCTGTCCGCTCGTCCGCGCTTCTGCCGTTACCGGGGAGATACCCGGCCTGGTTCGGGATCATCGCGACTGCCTCGCCGTACCGGGGACCCTTGTGCCCATGACATCGTGACCGCGTCACGTCCTTAACGGTGGCCGCGGAGGTCAGGTTTCGCTGCGCTCTACCGGACTTACGGGCTGCTGGGTGCCGGTTGCGCAGCATTGCGCGTCAGGGGCGCCCCTCGCGAAGCAGACGCCACCAGATAATCAGGCCGCAGGCGGCGGCGGGCAGAATGGCCAATGTCCCCATGGCTGCCGGGGAGCCCTCAACCGAAAGGATCCACGCATACCCGGCCCAGATCGCCCATCCGCAGGCGCCGTAAGCCAGCATCGCGATAAGCCAGCTCGTGCGTGCCCCAGCGCCCCAGAGGATGGTGAGCGGCAAGGTCACAAGCAGGAAAGCAAACATGATCGGAAGCGAATACACGATAGAGATATAGAGCAGTAGAACCCGCTCGTGATCGCCGGTGTCCAGCCTTTCAATGACGAATGCCTGGGCAATAGCGGTGACCGTGCCCGCAATGCAGGCAAGGACAAAGGCAATTGCAAGGGATCCCCAGAACCTGCCCGAGCGGAGATTGCCTCTGATATTGTCTCTCGCAAGCATCCGGAACATGTTGAGTCCCCTGTTGCACGGACCTGATAGTGCTAAACGGCACAAGACCGTCGACGGTTTGGTGCGCGAACGCCGGCGCGGCTGAAGGAAGGCGCCCGCGCGCCTGGGCTACCGGATCTCGATCTCGCGGGTAATCTCCGTGATGACCTGACCATCGCGGCTCAAACTGTAGAGGCCGCGATACGACCCAGGCGGCCAGCCCCCATCGGGCGTGCGCCGTCCGCTGAAGGCGAACCATGAGACGAAGCTGGTGTCCAGCGTTTCGCTCGTCTCATGCACAACCCCGCCGTCCGGACCGATGATAACGATGTGCTGCTGGTCGCCGGCCAGGGCTCCCATGACGTCGGCCCAGAAGACGAGGGCCGGGGCATAAGCGGGCAGGCCGGGGGCGTCATAGCCGCCGGTGCGCGCCACGGCCTGTTCGACCGCCTGGTCGGCAAAGCCGGCGGCGAGCGTCGCCGTGGCCATGTATGCCAGCTGCGGCGCCACCGCTTCGTCCCAGAGCGTCTGGCGCTGGTCGCCACAGGCGAAGCCCCGCGTGGTATCGCCCTGGCCGACGAACGGGTCGACGGGTGTGCCCTCGTACCGAACGGTAAACTCGACATTCGGGAACTCGGTATTGCCGGACAGACCAACGGCGCCGATCGGCTGACCGCGGGAAACCGTGTCGCCGGCGGAGACCATCAGGCTGTCCCGGCGCAGGTGGCTGTACTGGGTCTCCCATCCGCCGCCATGGTCGATCACCACGCCATTTCCGGCCTCGCGCCCTGCTGTTGCGGCCGGCGGCAGCTCGCTGACGAGCTGATCGACCATGCCGTCGCGGGTGCGCAGCACGACACCGTCGGCGGCCGCCAGGACCAGCACGTTGCTGGGAATGTCGGCGATCCTGGGCAGGCGGATATCGGTGCCATCATGCCCATCATAGGTCAGCCAGCCGCAGGCGTAATCGACGCTATCGCGGCCGGGATCGTGGTCGACATAGTTCTGGATGAAGCAGTCGACGCCGTAGTCGCAGTCGACCGGAAACGCGAAGGCCGGAGCCTGTTGGGCATGGGCCGGCACCGACACGCAGAAACAGGCGAGGAGTGCAAGGCAGGCGCGGTGAGCGGTCATCTTGGCCCTCTCTGCGGTGAGCCGGATGGTCAGTTCGTGAGCTCGTGATATCCGGGCGGCGTGCCGTGCCACGGATAGCCGGCGCGTCCCAGCGCGTATCCGTAATCGAAAAGGGCCTGCATGTAATCCGGGTCGAACGGCTCCTCCAGCGGCACGTTGAAGTCTTCGCCGATGAACGCAAGGTTGAAGTCGACGCCGTCCCGCCGCGTCGTGAGGTAGATCCTGTAGAGGTCGCCGATCCCCTGGCTCTGAATGAGAGAGGAGATGGCGCGGCCGGCGATATCGATCACCTGGCGTTCCGTTGAGGCCCAGTCGGGGTCCGTCCGAGCGTTGCGAATGACATAGAGCGTGCGGTCGCGTGCCAGGCCGCGGGCCGTCGCGGCCTGTACATCCACCGATGGCGGATAGATGAACACCTGCGAGATCGCTCCGCCGTCGACATGCATTTCCTGATATGGCGCGCCGTTCAGCTCCACATCGATCATCACCGGCGGAAAGGCGCCCGGCATGGCGGCGGAGGCCAGCAGGATGTCATGGAACAGCGAAAGCGCTCCGGGCGCGCCGCTGGCGGCGATGCCGCCGATGTTCCAGACGACGGGTTGACGCGCGTCCAGATCCGTCGTGCCGATCAGCAGGTTGCGGCCCTTGGCATGCTCTTCCGCGATGCGCCGGAACATGGTCTCGTCCGCATACCGCTCGATGATGCCGCGCAGTGGCGAGGTGTCGGCCATGGCATCGTCGAACAAGGCGGCCAGATAGCCCCGTTCCTCGAAGATGTCGTCGGGCGTCAGCGCGGTATAGACCTGCTCCAGCTCGTCGTCATAGTCGGGGCCGAGAAACGCGAACGGTGCGGTCAGCGCGCCCGTGCTCACGCCGGTGACCAGCTGGAATTCGGGCCGCGTGCCGGTTTCAGTCCAGCCGACCAGCAGCCCGGCGCCAAAGGCGCCGTCTTCGCCACCGCCTGAGATCGCGAGGAAACTGGTGGGGGGCAGGAAATCGGGATCCTCGCCATTCTCGGCCAATACGGCGCGCTCCCGCGCGGCCATCTCAACCGCCATGTCCAGCAACCGGTCCACCTGCCCGCCTTCGGGCCCCACTGGCCGGAGCCGGGCATCCGGGATGCCGGGGACGACGGCGTATGCCGCCGAGCCCTCGGGAACCGCGGGCGCACGCGTGGGTGACGCGCAGCCCGTGGCCATCAGCATCGCCGTCAAAAGGGAAAACAGAGCAACCGAGGCTCCCGACCGACTGCCTGACCGCATCTCTTCCCCTTGACCTCGCTCGCCACGCGCCGTGCGTCTACTGAGGCGAAGGCTCCATCCGTTCCCAGTCGTCCGGGATCGCCGCGATGAAAGTGTCCCAGTCGACCGGGTCGCCGACCGCCCAGCGATGGAACGTCGCCATGTATTCCGGTTGGCCCTCGGCCTCGACGAATTGCATTACCAGACGACGCGGGATCGGCGCCACCGTCGTCTCGATCCAGACCTGCCAGTCGTTGCCGACGCTTTCCACCGAGATGTGGTCGAATGTGATGTCCTGGATCGTCCGCTCGCCAAGATGGGCGGCGGACAGGATATAGGGCTCCTGCGCGGCATAGAAATCGCTGTACAGGATATCGGCCAGCGGCAGCGAGAGGTCGTCATCTTCCTGAACCGTGTCGAGCATCGCATCGATTCCGTCCCCGGCCGGAATCTCGACATAGCGGCCGTCTTCGGGTACGGCGACGGTCAGCGTCGCGCCGTCATACCAGCCCTGGCGGACGCTTCCGTCGTCGAATGTGGTGGTGAAGGCCAGCCGGTCCGGCCGGGCCAAGCTGACGTCATGCACGATGAAGCGCTTGATCTGAATGCCCGTTTCCTGAACCTCGTCGAAGAAACTGACGGCCACGAACTGCAGCGTGTCCGCATCCGCCAGATAGTCGGACATGGCCCGCAGGCGCTCTTCCGCTGCGGGGTCGATCAGCGTCCCTTCGGCCGCCTCGTCTTGTGCCTTGGCCCCGACCGCGATCAGGCCGATCGAGGCGGCGAGCGCCAGCGAACCGAAGAAGCGAATGGTTCGGGTCATTGCGGCCTCCCCCTACCAGCGCCGGGAAACGCGGCGCGCGGTGCGGCGTGCCACGCGGCGGGACTGGCCGACGATGCCGGTGGGACCGTAGACCGGGGCCGGGACGTAGGCCGGACTGGTTGGATAGATCACCACGGGCTGGCCGTACGCGTTGTAGACGGTGATGGGGGCCGTCAGCGTCGCCGGGTTGATGACGATGACCGCGCCGGTTGCGGAATAGTAGGTCTGGGCCACGGCGGGCCGGCTGGTTGTTAGCAACGCGGCGCCGGCCGCAGTGCCGAGCAATCCGAGCGCGAACGCCCTGCGACCCATTCTGGACGACGTCCTCATCTGCACCCTCCTGATCCGTTAAGCCGGCTTGGCGGCAGTCGATCCTGAGCGAAATCGCTCGCCAGTGATGTTGTGCAGCCCCGCCGGCAGGAAAGGCGCGGAAGTAGATTGTCAGGTCAGGCCAACCTGCCTTGGCGATGGCTTGCTCGCGATATGGCGATCAAATCTCGCGAATCTGTCGGGCAATTTTCTTCAAGGTAGTAGACGCTGCGACAATAATCGTGGAGAGGGCGATCGAGAGATACAGCGCCCCCTGCGCGCCGATGTCATCGATGATGGCCGCGAAGGCCAATGGGGCTGCCGCGGCGATCATGAAGCTCGGAACCAAGAGCATCCCGACGAAGGCCCCGTAGGTCCTGTGATCGAACAGCACGAGCGGCAGCGTGCCGCGCGTGATCGAGAGGATGCCGTTGCCAGCGCCATAGAGGAAGGCGAACGCTGCGGCGGCTGCAAGATACCCGCCTGCGGCTAAGCCCAAGGTGAAGCAGAGCGGCAGCACGACGGCCGCCATCAGGTTGAGCGTGGTTGGATCGAGACGGCCGCCGAAGAGAATCTCCGCCAGCCGGGCGGAGGATTGGCCGATGCCGCGGAGCGCGGCGATCGAGACGGCCGCCGACGCTGCGAGGCCAAGCTCCGTCAGCACGCCGATCATGTGCGCCGACATGCCGGAGTTGAGGCCGTTGGTGCACGCAACGATCACGGCATAGAGGAAGGCCGCCGTCATTCTATGCCGGCGGCGTGCTGTTCCGGCGGGCGGCTCCGGTGAGGGGGGTAGGGGTTCCGGACCCGGGTGACGCCCGGCCGGCATCGCCAGGTGCAGTGGCAGGGTGAGAAGGGCGAAGCCCGCATAGACCAGAAGCGCGCCGCGCCATCCTAACGGGCCGGCCAGCGCATGCCCAACCGGCCAGAAGCAGGTCGATGCCAGACCGCCCAACAGGGTGATCTGGGACATTGGGCGCCGTGCGGCCGACCCCGCCATCCGGGCGAGCGTGGCAAAGGCCGCGTCGTAAAGCGTCGCCCGCATGGCTATGCCCATGCAGATCCACGCCGCGTAATAGGCGCCGAGTGTCTGCGCGCCGGCCATTCCGGCGCAGCCGATCGCGCACAGGATCGAGCCTCCCGCCATGATGCGGCCGCCGCCGAACCGGTCGATCAGCCGTCCGACCAACGGAGAGGCTAGGCCCATTGTCACGAGCGCAACCGAATACCCGCCATAGACCCATGGGCGGCTCCAGCCCAGATCAGCCGCGATCAGGTCGCCGAAGACGCCGATCAGGTAGAAGGACACACCCCAACAGACCAGTTGCGAGAGGCCCAGGAATACGACCGTGCGGCGCGTGATCACGGCGGCGCGTCTGGCGGCGTGCCGCAGCCGGTGCCCAACGCTCGCTGCATCAGCACGGTATCAACCCACTGCCCGAGCTTGAAGCCGACGGCCTCCAGTACGCCGACACGGCGAAACCCTAGCCGTTCATGCAGTACGATTGAGCCCGTGTTGCCGACATCGCCGATCACGGCGACCATCTGCCGCCAGGGTCCACCCTCGCAACGGCGGATCAAAGCGTTCAGAAGGGCCCCGCCAACGCCCATCCCGCGCATCTCTTCTGCCACATAGACGGTGTCTTCGACGGTATGGCGGTAGGCCGGTCGCTGCCTGTAGGCGCTCGCATAGCTGTAGCCGGCGATCCGACCGTCCCGCTCTGCGACCAGATAGGGGAGGCCGAGGTTCAGGACCTCCTGCCAGCGGGACGCCAGTTCCTTGCGGTCCGGCGGAACCTCTTCGAACGACGCGAGCCCGTGCAGCACCTGTTCGGCATAGATTGCGTGAACGGCCGGAATGTCGGCCGCCGCCGCGTCCCGGATTGTGACGCATTCCCGCCCGCGTTCCGATCGTATGGCATGTGCGCTCGTCATGGGGTCCTCATCTGCGGCGGTGTGCCGACGGATCATGGTCAGGGCGTCCGGGACGGATGGTTTCGGGCAGGGCCTCGACTTCCATATTGGGCGCTGACATGACATAAGAGAAGGTTATGTATTTTATGATAAGCATAACGGAATCTTTGATATGCGCGCACTCAGGCTCGATCAGCTGCGGACCTTCGCCAAGGTCATCGAACTCGGCTCATTTTCAGCGGCAGCGGACCGTCTGCGGCTAACCCAGCCGGCCGTCAGCCTTCAGATCGGTCAGCTGGAGAAGGCCCTTGGCGTGCGGCTGATCGAGCGCATCGGCAGGCGGGCGACACCGACGGCCGCGGGTGCAGAGCTGATCGACCATGCCAAGCGCATCGACGAGGCGGTCGCCACGGCCGTGGAAGGCATGGCGGCCCATGCCAGCGGCACGCTCGGGCGGGTGCGCATCGGCACCGGTGCAACGGCCTGCATCTATCTGTTGCCGCCCATCTTGCGGGATCTGCGGCGCCGTTTTCCGTCGCTCGACATCACGGTCAGAACCGGCAATACGGCGGATATGCTCCGGGCTCTGGAGGAGAATACGCTGGATATCGGCTTGGTCACGCTGCCGGCGACGGGCCGAATGCTCGAGGTGACGCCTGTGTTCGAGGATGCGTTCGTGGCCATCGCCGCCGCGGAAGACTGCCGACTCCCTGATGTCGTGACCCCGGCGGCACTGGCGACGCTGCCGGTGGTGCTCTATGAGGCCGGGGGCAATACGCGGCGCATCGTCGATCAGTGGTTCGCACAGGCCGGCGTGGCCCTGACCCCGGTCATGGATCTCGGCAGCGTCGAGGCGATCAAGGAACTGGTGGGCGCGGGCCTTGGCTGCGCCGTGCTGCCGGGTACGGCCATTCGCGATGCGGGCGAGCGGGTGCCGCTCGTCCAGCGCCCGCTGTCGCCGACATTGAAGCGCACGCTCGCCATCGTCCTGCGCCGCGACAAGACCTTGACCCGCGGCCTGCGCGAGACTGCGAACGCTCTGCGCAAACTCGGACATGCGCCGGAATAGCGGCAGGGCCGGCGCGATTGGGGCCGAACATTTATTACCCGATGTCTGGTCCCATCAGGTATGTGCTCCGGATACGGGGTTCGGCCGCTGGCCTTGTGCTATGCCGTGCTGCCGGCCGGCAGAGTCTGCTCGGGGGCGGGCGGCGGCGTCGCTTCCGCCTCCACCCAATCCTCGCGGACGCCGTGGAGCATGGCGTAGAGCACCGGCACCAGCGCCATGGTCAGCAGCGTCCCGAAGCTCAAGCCCGCCATGATCGTCACCGCCATGCCGATCCAGAACACGTCCTGCAACAGCGGGATCACGCCCAACACAGTGGTCGCCGCCGCCAGACCGACCGGACGCAGGCGTGACACCGCGGCATCCACGATCGATTGATAGCGGGTCTTGCCGAGCGTCAGGTTGGCATTGATCTCGTCCAACAGGACGATGGCGTTCTTGATCATCATTCCCGACAGGCTCATGGCGCCTAACAGGGCGACGAAGCCGAATGGTGCCCCCGTGACCAGAAGGCCCCAGGAAATGCCGATCACGACGAAGGGGATAGTCAGAACGATCACCAGCGGCGGCCGGTAGGCATTGAACAGCGCCACCAGGATCAGCAGGATCATGCCTACGGCCGGCACGACGCCGGGGATGAGAGAGGCCTGGGAATCTCGCGAGGATTCGAACTCGCCGCCCCATTCCATGCTGTACCCGGGCGGCAGGTCGGCCGCCAGCGCCTGGAAGTCGGCCAGCACTGCGGCATGGAGTTCCGGCAGCGTGGTCCCCGGGACCGGGTTCGCCTGGACGGTGATCGTCCGGCGGCGGTCGCGGCGCTGGATCTTGGGGTCTTCCCAGTGCCAGGCCAGCTCGTCGATCACCTGGGCCAAAGGTATCGCGTCCGTGGCCGTCGACGAGCGCACCGGGATGACGTCCAGCCCGCCGACATCCTGGCGCGCCGTCTCGGCGAACCGCAGCATGATCGGCAGGAAGTCTTCGCCGTCGCGGAATAGCCCGATGCTGCGGCCGTCGAACGCCTGCTGCATGGCGGATCCGACATCTTCGCGTGTCACGCCGGTCCAGCGCGCCTGTGCATCGTCGAATTCCGGCACCAGCCTGAGCGTGCGCTGGCGCCAATCGGTCTGATGGGCAGAGACCAGCGGGCTCTCCCGCAAGATGGTCGTCGCCTCTTCCGCGATCCGGCGAAGCTCGGCCGGCGCGGCATCCGAAGGGCCGCTGAAGCGGGCCTCGAACTTCCAGGTGTTGCTGGGGCCGACTCCGAAGGGACGGACCGGCACCAGCGCATCGGGGAAGCTCTCGGCAAGCCAAGGGCGCAGCGTGTCGGCGATCGCATCGATCTGCCGGTAGTCATGGACGTTGACGATCACCTGACCATAGGCGGCGGAATTGGGTTCCGGGTCGACCGGCAGGTAGAAGCGCGGCGGGCCGGCGCCAACGAACGCGCTGACGCTCTCGATCCGCTCATCGGTCGCCAGTTGCGCCTCGATGGCTTCAATGTCGGCGGAGACCTGCTCGATCCGCGTCCCCTCAGGCGCCCAATAGTCGATCATGAACTTGGTCATGGAGCTGTCGGGGAAGAACAGCTTGCTGACTGACCCGAAAGCGACGACGGACGCGACAAGCAGGCCGATGGCCCCCGCCACGGTGAAGAAGCGGAACCGGATCGCGGTCTTCAGAACGCTTCGGAAGCCCGAGTAGAACCGGCCTTCCGAGCCTCCGGCCTGGCCACCGACAGTGCGCAGCATGTCGGCGCATTGCAGAGGCGTGACCGTCATGGAGAGGATCCAGCTGATCAAGAGCGAGATGCCCACCACCGAGAACAGTGCGGCACAGTACTCTCCGGCCGCCTCTTCCGACGCAGCGATGGGATAGAAGGCCAGCACGGCAACGATGGTGGCGCCCAAGAGCGGCAGCGACGGGCTGCTGGCGGACTCCCGAGCGGCCGTGTCGGGATCGGCGCCCGCTTGGCGGCGGACCACATAGCCATCGGCCACGACGATCGCATTGTCCACCATCATGCCGAGCGCGATGATCAGCGCGCCCAGCGACATCCGATGCAGGTCGATGCCGAACAGGGCCATCACGACGAAGGTGCCGAGGATCGTCAGGATCAGCCCCGTGCCGATGATGATGCCCAGCCGCCACCCCATGAACAGCGCCACCACGACCAGCACGATGGCGACCGCCTGGGCCAGGCTGATCAGGAAGCTGCTGACGGCATCGTCGATGATGTCGGATTGCCAGTGAATGCGGTTCAGCTCGATGCCGATCGGCAGTTCGGGGATCAGCTCGGCCAGTCTCTCGTCGATTGCGCGTCCCATCTCAACGACGTTGACACCGGGCTGGTTGGCAATCGCCAGCGCAATGGCCGGCAGCCCATCATGGCGCAACAGCGTCGATGGCGGCGTGCGGTAGCCTTCGCGAACCTCTGCGATATCGCCAATGCGGATCAGCTGGGCGCTGTCGACAGTGCGCCGCGGGTCCTGCAGGGTCTGCAGCAGGTCGGTGGCCGACGGCGTCAGAAACAGGTCTTCGATATCGGTCGTTCTCTCGAACTCCCCCGACGGTACCATCGGCAAGCGACGGTCCATCACCTCGATGCTGCCGGCATCGACCACCAGGTTCTGGGCCTGCAGCGTGTTCTCGATGCTGGTGTCGGAAATGCCCAGCTCGGCCAGCTGCTGCGGATTAATGTCGATATAGATGGCGCGGTCCTGCACGCCCCAAAGGTCGACGCGCGCCACCCCCTCCACAAGCCGCAGCTCGCGCTGCAGCGCCTCGGCGTAGACCTCAAGCTCCGCATAGCTGAACCCGTCGCTCTGGATCGCCAGCAGATGGCCGAAGACGTCGCCGAAATCGTCCGATACCTGCGGCCGCCCCGCGCCGGGCGGCAGGCTGCCCTCCACATCGCGCACCTTGCGGCGCACCGCGTCCCAGATCTGCGGGATCTGCTCGGAGGTATAGTTGGGCTGGATCTCCACCTTGACGCTGGAGTAGCCGGCCTGCGAGGTCGACTCCACATAGTCGACCTCGCTGATCTCCTGCAGCGCCAGTTCGATCCGGTCGGTGATCTCCTGCTCAACCTGTTCCGGTGTGGCTCCGGGATAGCTGGTGACGATCACCGCCGTCTTGATTGTGAAGTCCGGATCTTCCAGCTGACCCAGAGAGAAGAAGCTCGCAACACCGCCGAGCAGCAGCAGCACGACTGCGAAATAGGTAACGGCGCGGTTCTTGATCGCCCACCCGGCGAGGGACATGGGGCAACCCTCCTATTCGTCCAGCAGGCGAACCTCTTGGGCCTCGACCAGCATGTGCACGCCGGCCGTGACAACGATCTCGCCGCGCTCTAGGCCGGCATCGATGATCAATCCCTGTGCCGTGGTTTCGCCAAGCTGAACCGGCCGCTGGTGGACGGACATACTGTCCTCGTCGACCACCCAGACGAACGAATCCTGTTCAGCGGTCCCGCCGAAGACGGCGCTGATCGGTATGATCAGCGTGTTTACGGTCTCCTCTTCCGGCGGCTGGCCAGTGGCTCGCCCGGCCATGCCCGGTAGTATGGTGACACCCTCCGGCTGGTCCATGGTCAACGTGACCGGAAAAGTCCGCGTCGTCTCCGAGGCCTCAGACCCGATCTCCGTGATCACTGCCGGGATCTCCAGGCCGGGAAACGCATCGAACTCCACGATGATGTCGCGGGCGCTGGGTGCCAGCGCGATCAGCGTCTCGGGGATGTCGACGACCATTTCAATCTGCGAGGGATCCAGCAGGCGCACCACCGGCTGGTTGCCTTGCACATCCTCGAACGTCTCGACATAGGTGGCCACCACGGTTCCGGCGAACGGGGCCAGCAGGCGGGTGTAGCTGAGGTCCAGCTCGGCACGGCCAAGCGAGGCCACGGTGGCTGCCACTTCGGCGCGCGCCTGGTCGAGGGTTGCCAGCGTCTGATCCAGCCGGGCCTGCGCGATCGTCTGGGTCCGTATCAGCTGTCTGTCGCGCTCGGCGTCGTTCTCGGCATTGGCCATCACCGCCTCGGCACTGGCCAGGTTGGCCCGTTCACGGTCGACCTCCGCCTGGTAGGTGTCGGGATCGAGTGCAGCCAAGAGCTGCCCTTCCTCCACCACGTCGCCGACGGCGACCGGCAATTCGATGACCTCGCCGGACACGCGGAACTCCAGCGTGACTTCCCGAGCGGCCTGCGCACGCCCGGAGAACGCGCGCTCCTCCAGCGCTTCGATATTCCCCACGCGCATCGCCCGAACAGGCCGGATCACCTCTTCCTGTTGCTCAGCGGCCGTCTCCTCGTCGCACGCGGCGAGCAATCCGGCGAGGACAATGGCGATCGTTGCATGACGAACACTCACGGCAAACCGTCTCGACACGCGGGGAACTCCTGGGTGGTGTCTTACTTGAAAGCAGTGCCTGTTCCGCCCGGTTCTTTTGCCGGAACGTCGCAGTGTGGGCAAAGACCCGGCCGTCTGCCAAGCGGTCCCAAGGTCGCGCTGCTAAAGTGGTGTATCTGTGGCCGGCAAGATTGCGCCTTGGTAGAGGATCGGGCCGGTCGGCAGGCCGGTCGGCGATCCACCGACCGGCTCCAGGCTGACCGCCAGCGCGGTCTCGCCGAACGTGGCCTGCTCGTAGACGGCCGCAATGGGCAGCGCCACCTGGTTCCCGGGATCCAACAGCCCCAAAGATTGCGGCGCGGCGTCGCCACCGGCGACCAGCCAAAGCTCCAGGGAGTTGTCGGCCACCTGGACATCCGCCACGGGTCTGATGGTCAGCTGCTGCGCCGCCGTATCCACGGTCACCACCCAGGCAGGGCTTGCCGGCGTTTCGCTCAGCACGGCAACAAAGCGCGTTTCCTGGGGCGCGACGTCTATTGTTGTGATGTGGAATGCCAGGGCGGCGGCCGCCGCTGTCGCCCCGACGGCCCAGATCCTCCAGATCCCCGCTGCAAAGCGTGCTGCCGCCGGCCGGGGCGAAGGTGTCGTCGCCGGTGCGGCTTCCGGCGGCGCTTCCAGGTTCAACGCCTTTTCGATCCCCTGCCAGACTTCCGGCGGTGGCTCCGCTGCCGGAACTGCATCGGCCAGCGGTGAGAGGCGCCGTGTCCAATTGTCGATCCTCTGGTCGAACGCCTGATCTCGCACCCGACGGTCCTCGGCCCGCTGCCTTTCGGCATGGTCCAGGGTCCCGAGCACGTACTCGGCCGCCAGGGAGTCCAGATCGTCCAACTCGTCACTCATCCTTCAAGACAGTCCCTGAGCCGCAACAGCCCGCGGCGGATCCATGACTTCACCGTGCCGACGGGCCGGCTCAGCCGCCGGGCCAGCTCGTCATGGGTGTATCCTTCGGTGTACGCAAGAACGATGCAGTTCCGATGCTCCCCCTCGAGTTCGTCAAGGCAGTGCTTGAGAGCGCGGGCGTCTTCCGCGGCCGCAGTCCAATCCAGAACGGTGGGCTGATCGTCTTCCTGGCCGTCCTGATCATCATATTCCTGCACCCAGGGTGCGTCGGCATTACGGCGGCGCCAGTCGATCGCGCCGTTGCGGGCGACCGTCGCGAGCCATGCCATCGGTTCCCCCTTCTCCGGCCGATAGCGTTCGGCATGGCGCCAGATGCGCACATAGACCTCTTGCAGCACATCTTCGGCCCAATCCACACGCCGCACGATGCGCAGGATGATGCCGAACAGCCGGCGGCTGGTCGTGTCGTACAGCGCCTTGAAGGCCTGACGATCCCCGCCGGCGGTCGCCAGGATCAGCTGCTGCGGATCGGATCCGGACACTGGGTCTCTCAAGACGCGCAATCCGACAAGTGGCGACAGCGCCATCGGCACGTCCGCGGGGACCGTGCCGCCGGCGGCTGGAGCCTCGTTGATAGTTAAATTCCTAACACAACACCGGGGAGACTGCAGCGCCCCAAAAGGAGAACGCGGGCTCGGCCCCGGTCGGATGCAGGTCGGGGCCGATGCGGCGGTCACTTTTGTTTGACCGCACTTTTTTCGCCGTCCCGCATCTGGGTGCGCCGAAGCCCCCGTTGATGGTGATGAGTGCGGCAGTCGCGCTCCGGCATCGCCGATCCTTACCAGACGAGATACGGGAGTCACCCTCCATGAAACGTTCCCTGAAACTGGGCCTTGGCGGCCTGCTCATTGCCGGGTCCGTAGCCATCACCGCGCCGGCTCTCTCCAACGTGATCGTTGGCGGTCAGCAGATGTTCCCGACGATGACCATCGTCGAGAACGCGGTGAATTCCGCCGACCACACGACGCTGGTGGCCGCGGTGCAGGCCGCCGGGCTGGTCGACACCCTGAACGGCGAAGGGCCGTTCACGGTCTTCGCGCCGGTGAACGCGGCGTTCGATGCGCTGCCGGCCGGCACCGTGGAAAGCCTGCTACAGCCGGAGAACCTTGAGCAACTGGGGACCATCCTGAAGTACCACGTAGTGCCGGGTGAGTTCACCTTCGTCCGGCTGAAGCGGATGGTGCAGGAAGGCGGCGGCTCGGTGCAGCTTGCCACCGCATCCGGCGGTTCGCTGACGGCGGAAATGAACGGCCCCAACAACATCATCCTGACGGACGGGGCTGGCCATGTCGCCAATATCAGCATCTACGACGTGATCCAGTCGAACGGCGTCATCCACTCGATCGACCGGGTGCTGCTGCCGAACTGACCGGCGGGCGCCGGGCGCGCCGGACCTCAGGGTCCGGCCTCCCGGCGCTTCCCACCCCATTCTCAGCTGCCAAGCCGAAAGATCCTGCAATGGCGAGCCGACAGACCGGCGGCCGGTCCGTGCATCCGCGGATCGTGCGCCTCACCCATTGGATCAACGCCGTCGCCATGGTCGTCATGATCATGAGCGGCTGGCAGATCTACAACGCCTATCCGATCTTCCCCTTCGTCTTCCCCCAGTGGATGACGCTGGGCGGCTGGCTTGGCGGCGCGCTGCTCTGGCATTTCGCCGCCATGTGGCTGTTGATGGCCAACTTCCTGGTGTTCGTGGTCTATGGCCTGTTGTCGGGGCGGTACCGGGCCAAGCTATGGCCGCTCAGCTTGCGTGCCATCGCGGCGGATACCCGGTCGGCTCTGCGCGGGCGCCTGCGGCACGACGACGGCGGGACGTACAACGCCGTGCAGAAGGCGATGTATGCGGCCGTTCTGCTGGCGATCGCCCTTGTGATCGTCTCCGGCTTCGCGATCTGGAAGCCAGTCCAGCTGCACTGGCTAACGGCTTTGTTCGGCGGATTCCAGGGGGCGCGGCTTGTCCACTTCCTCGCCATGGCCGTTATCGTCGGCTTCATCGCCGTGCATGTCGTCATGGCGTTCCTGGTGCCCAAGTCCATCCGCGCAATGATCCTCGGCCGCTAAAAACGGGATGCGAGAGATGAAACGACCGATTCCCGGCGTCGATGCTGCCCTGCTGGCCAAAGACGCCGCTGCCGCCATGCCGCTTTCTACCCGCCGAGCTTTCCTACGCGGTTCCGGCAGCTTGGGCGCGCTGGTGATGCTGACGGGGTGCAATGTGGTGGACGGCGCCTCGGCGGAAGACCTGTTGCGCGCGGTGTCCCGCCTGAATGACCGGGTGCAGGCCTGGATGTTCGATCCCGACCGGCTGGCCCGAACCTATCGTGAGGCCGACATCAACCGGCCGTTCCCCTTCAACGCCTTCTATCCGCCGGAAGATGCGCCGCTGGTCGACGGCGATGCCTGGCGCCTCTATGTCGGCGGCCTTGTCACCGACACCTCGCAATGGACCTTGGCGCGCCTGCAGGGCCTGGCGATGGAAACGCAGATCACCCAGCACATCTGCATCGAGGGCTGGAGTGCCGTCGGCAAATGGTCGGGGCCGCGCTTATCCGACTTCCTGCAGCGGATCGGGGCCGATCTCACGGCGAAGTACGTCGGCCTCCGCTGCGAAGACCGGTATTCCACCAGCCTGGACATGGCCACAGCGCTGCACCCGCAGACCCAGATGACGCTGATGATGAATGACGGTCCGCTGCCGCGCTTCTACGGCTTCCCGATGAAGATCCGCGTGCCGACCAAGCTCGGCTTCAAGAACCCGAAGCACGTGAACGAGCTGTTCGTCACCAACGACTATCCGGGCGGGTTCTGGGAAGATCGCGGCTACAACTGGTTCAGCGGGCTCTAGTGTCGCCCGGTTCCGAGATCGGCGGCGGGCCATCCCCTGCGCCTTGGGTCCGGGCTGCGCTCAGCGGACGGTGGGTCGGAATCGAAATCCACCGTGCGTCGGTCTTATGCATGATCGAACCCCTCTTCCGGCGGGTTGCCAATCAACTTGAGGGTCCGCGCTGCTATCTCTGCTAACGCGTTGGATCACCAACTCATTTTATGGTATCATGAGAACAAATATAAGATCTAGTACAGATGGGGGTAACTATGAATCCAGATGTACGTTTTTATCTGGTTCTATATAACTACGAAAAGAAAACGTCAGATATAGAGATTTTTAACGGTACAGAGAATTTGACTAAAAAGTCACGCAAGAAGAGTCCGTCGACACAAATCTATGCGGCGTCCTATCCAATTGATGAAGCTTATATAGATACAACATGGTATTTCTGTAACAATCCAGTAGCTCATGCTACACTACAATATGAAGGAATAAGAAGGGCCTTGTTTTATTTGACAAATAATTCGGAGCTGATTCTGCGGGGTCACGGAAATCTTCGCGGCCAGAGGTTGAGCCGCGTCAGTGCTGAGGTGTTGGCTCGCGGTCTTCTGAAACTGGGACTGAAGGCGAACTGCCGGATAAACATCACTGCGTGCAATCTCGGCAGGAATGAGACTATCGGAGGCACGGACCGCGCAACGGCCTCAGCCGATGATCTCGGCTCCAACTCGTTTGCTGACGTCTTCCTTCGCACGCTGGTGGACGAAGGCGGCCTCAGGCCCGTGGTCCACGCGCGAACCTCCCAGGTGAAGGTCAAAGCCAACGGATCAAAGACGACAAGGCTGTTCGACGATGACGGCCTTGACGCTGCTGATGCCACGCATGTCCACAAGCAATCGCACGGCAAGATCATTCTGAGTGTCGACGGCGGGGGCGGTATCATCAGGCGGTTTGCCTATTGACTGAGTACCTGTTTGATCGGTAGGCGGGAAATCGAGACAGGTCCCGCATTGACCCTTTCCAAGCGGCCGCAGTGACCGGATGGGTGTTGCTCACACGCCGCCGGCACGGCTCAATGCCGGTAAAACGCGGCACCGGGCTCGAGGGGCATCAGCTCTCGGTTACACTCCGTGATCGGCATCCCGACCCGGCATGTCTGCCGATGAGGCCGCAGATCTCTCCGGGAGACTGTGGGCGCGTTCCAGTGGCTACCCCGGCCCTGGGCTGGCCAGGGCGTCCTGTTCGCCGATCGTCCGGCCGGTGTCGGCGCAGGTTTCGCGCAGGCGCACGCGGTAGCCCCACAGCGTCGCCAGCATCTCCAAGACGCGTTGCGCCGTCTCCGGCTCCAGCCGGCGGCCTTGGCGGACCTTATGTTCCACCACCAGGCGGCGGTTGCCCTTCAGGTTCGCCTCGATCACCTCGATCTGCGGGTCCTGCAGGCTGACGTCATACTGCCGGGCCAGCGCGCGGCGGACGCTGCGGTACCCCTCCTCGTCATGGATGGCGGAGACCTCGACGGCTGAGTCCGTCGCTTCGTCGAAGCAGGAGAACAGGCGCAGCTCGCGGATCACCTGCGGGCTCAGATACTGATGGATGAAGCTCTCGTCGCGATAATCGGCCCAGGCGTCCCGCAGCACGGCCATGGCGTCGCCGGACCCGGCCCAGTCGGGGAACCAGGTGCGGTCTTCCTCGGTCGGGTCTTCAGCGATGCGCTTGATGTCGCGCATCATCGCATAGCCCAAGGCGTAGGGGTTGACGCCGCGGTAGCGCCGGTCGTCGAAGCCCGGCTGGAACAGGACCGAGCTGTGGCTGTGCAGGAATTCCATCATGGCGCCGTCGGTCAACAGGCCGCGGGCGTGCAGGCGGTGCATGATCTCGTAGTGCACGAAGGTGGCGCAGCCTTCGTTCATCACCTTGGTCTGACGCTGCGGATGGAAATACTGCGCCAGATGGCGGACGATGCGCACCAGTTCGCGCTGCCAGTCCTCCAGCTTCGGTGCGGTCTTTTCCAGGAAGTACAGCAGGTTCTCTTCCGGCAATCCGAGATCGGTCGACTCGCGCGACGCTTCGGGGTCGCGCTGCGCGCGGTCCGGCGGCCGGGGCAGGGTGCGCCACAGGTCGCTGTAGCTGGCCTCCTCATGCGCACGGCGCGCCAGGTCGCGGGCCTTGCGCTTTTCCGGCGTGGCCACGCGCCGCTTCTTCGGATGGCGATCCACGCCGTGGTTCATCAGCGCGTGGGCGGCATCGATCGTCGCCTCCACCGCGTCGACGCCGTATCGTTCCTCGCACGCCGCCACATAGCGCTTGGCGAAGTCGAGATAGTCCAGCACGGCGTCCGCCTGAGTCCACTGGCGGAACAGATAGTTGTTCTTGAAGAAGTGGTTATGGCCGAAGGCGGCGTGCGCCAGCACCAGCGTCTGCATGGTCATGGAGTTGTCTTCCATGACGTAGCAGATGCAGGGATCGGAATTGATCACCAGCTCATAGGCCAGCGCCTGCGCGCCACGGCGGTACAGCATCTCTTCATGCGCAAAGCGCTTGCCGAACGACCAGTGGCGATACAACAGCGGCATGCCGATCGAGGCATAGGCGTCGAGCATCTGCTCAGACGTGATCACTTCGATCTGAGTCGGGTAGATGTCCAGCCCCATCTCGCCGACCGCGATCTCTTCGATCGCGTCGTTGACGCGCTGCAGGCAATCGAAAGTCCAATCGGCCCCCGTGAACAGTGGCCGGGAGAGCGTCGCTACCGTCATCGGGCGGTCCTGCCTCAGGCTGCGGCGCGCGAGCGCGCGAAGAGATCGTGGAACACGGCGAAGATCTCTTCCGGTGCGCTGACCCGGCGCATGGCGAAGTTGGGATGCGCTTCGTCGATGTCGCCGTATCCGGCCCAGAGCGGGCTTGAGAACCGGTCGGCGAAACCGCTGTCGTCGCTGACCTCCACATAGGCGTAGTACTGGCAGAGCGGCACCAGCTGGCCCAGCATCTCAAGGCACGTCCCCATATCGTCGGAGAAGTTGTGGCCGTCGGATGCCTGGGCGGCGTAGATGTTCCAGTCGTCGAGCGGGTAGCGCTCCTCCAGAACGCGCGTCATCTCGGCGAGCGCACTGGACACCACGGTGCCGCCGGTCTCGGTGCTGCGGAAGAACGTCTCTTCGTCGACCTCCGCCGCGCGCGTGGTGTGGCGGATGAACACGACCTCGATCTCCGCATAGTGGCGCGAGAGAAAGACGTAGAGCAGCATGAAGAAGCGTTTGGCCAGATCCTTCAGGTCTTCCGTCATGGAGGCCGAGGCGTCCATGAGGCAGAACATCACGGCCTGCGTTGTCGGCTTCGGGATGTGTTCGAACCGGCGGTAGCGCAGGTCCAGCGGGTCGAGGAACGGCACGATGCGGCGGCGGCGCTCCGTCGCCACGATCTTTTCTTTCAGCCGTGCCGCACCCGCTTCATCGCCGGCGTCCTCCGCCGTGGCCAGTTCCGCCTCAAGCTCCGCGATTTCCTTCTCCGTCGGGCGCCTCAGCGCGATGCGCCGCGCCAGGCTGTTGCGCATGGTCCGCGGATAGCTGAGCTTCGCCGGCGGCCCTTCGGTCATGAAGCCGGCGCGCACGGGCATCGGCGCGCGTTCCGCCTTCAGCTTGGTCTTCACCAGGTCCGGCAGGGCCAGGTCCTCGAAGAAGATGTCCAGGAACTCTTCTCGCGTCAGGGTGAAGACGAAATCGTCGTCGCCCTCACCATCGGGCGAGCCGTCCCGGCCGGAGCCGCCGCCGGATTTCGGCTTTGGAATGCGGTCGCCGACCGTAAAGGACTTGTTGCCGGGCAGCACGAAATCCCGCCGGCCGGTCGCCGTACCGAGCGAGAAGGATGGCTCGCGCACGGTCTTCGACGGCAGGCGGACCTCTTCCTTGCCATCGATTTCGGCCACTTTCCGGGTCTTGATCGCCTCGTTGACCGCCTCCCGGATTTCCGCCTTGGCGCGCCGGATGAAGCGCTGCCGGTTGCCGAGGCTCTTGGATTTCGGGTTCAGACGGCGGTCGACGATATGCATCTGACCCCTTATCCCGCCTTCTTCACGCGCATGTACCATTCCACCAGGCGGCGAACCTGGCGCTGCGTGTATCCGCGGTCGCGCATGCGGTCGACGAATTCCGCATGCTTCTTCTCCGTGTCGCTTTCCTTCTTCGCCTCGAAGCTGATCACCGGCAGCAGATCCTCCACCTGGCTGAACATGCGCTTCTCGATGACGTCGCGGATCTTCTCGTACGACGTCCAGTCCGGATTGCGGCCCTCGTTGCGTGCCCTGGCGCGCAGACAGAATTTCACGACCTCGAACCGGAAGTCCTTCGGGTTGGCGATGCCCGCGGGCTTCTCGATCTTCGTCAGCTCCGTGTTCAGGATCTCACGATCCATCAGCTGGCCGGTGTCGGGGTCCTTGAAATCCTGATCCTCGACCCAGTGGTCGGCGAAGGCCACATACCGGTCGAACAGATTCTGCCCGTAATCGTGATAGGATTCCAGATAGGCCTTCTGGATCTCGTTGCCGATGAAGTCGGCATAGCGCGGTGCCAGCTCCTCCTTCACGAATTCCATATAGCGCGCTTCGGTTTCGTCGGGCAGCTGCTCGCGCCGAACCGACTGTTCCAGCACGTACATCAGGTGAACCGGATCGGCGGCGACCTCGACGCTGTCGAAATTGAAGGTCTCCGACAGGATCTTGTAGGCGAATCGGGTGGACACACCGTCCATGCCCTCATCGACGCCGGCGGCATCGCGGTACTCCTGGACGGAGCGCACGGACGGGTCCGTCTCTTTCAGGCTCTCGCCGTCATAGACCCGCATCTTGGAGAAGATATTGGAATTCTCATGCTCCTTCAGGCGCGTCAGCACTGAGAACCGGGCCAGCATCTCCAGCGTGCCCGGCGCGCGCGGCGCCTCGGACAGGTCGCTGACCCCGATCAGCTTCTCGTAGATCCGCCGTTCGTCGGAGACGCGCAGGCAGTACGGCACCTTGATCACGCAGATGCGGTCCAGAAACGCCTCGTTGTTCTTGTTGGCCTTGAAGCTGCGCCACTCAGATTCGTTGGAATGGGCCAGAATGATGCCTTGATAGGGCAGGGCACCGACGCTTTCCGTGCCCACATAGGCGCCGTCCTGGGTCGCCGTCAGCAGCGGGTGCAGCATCTTGATGGGCGCCTTGAACATCTCCACGAATTCCAGGATGCCCTGGGTCGTGCGGTTCAGCCCGCCGCTATAGGAATAGGCGTCCGGGTCGTTCTGGCCGAAATGCTCCAGCTGGCGGATGTCGATCTTGCCGACCAGGGCGGAGACATCCTGGTTGTTCTCATCACCGGGTTCGGTCTTGGCGATGCAGATCTGCCGCAGTTTGGACGGGTGCATGCGCACGACCGAGAACTTCTCGAGGTCGCCGTCGAATTCGTCCAGGCGCTTTACTGCCCAGGGCGAAAGGTGGCCCGTAAGGTGCCGGCGCGGGATGCCGTATTGCTGCTCCAGCCGTCCGCCCACGGCATCCGGGTCGAAAAGCGCAAGCGGGCTCTCGAACACGGGGCTGACCTCATCGGCGGCCGCCAGCACGTAGATGGGATGCGCTTCCATCAGCTGCTTCAGCTTGTCGGCGAGCGAGGACTTGCCGCCGCCAACCGGCCCCAGCAGGTAGAGGATCTGTTTGCGTTCCTCCAGCCCCTGCGCGGCATGCCGGAAATAGCCCACGATCCGCTCGATCGTGTCTTCCATGCCGAAGAAATCGGCGAACGCCGGGTAGCGTTTGATGGTGCGGTTCATGAAGATCCGCCCGAGCCGTGGATCCGATGCGGTGTCCACGATTTCGGGCTCGCCGATGGCGGCGAGCATGCGCTGGGACGCCGACGCATAGCGCATCGGGTCGTCTGCGCACCCTTCAAGAAATTCCCTCAGCGAAAGCCGCTCAACGCGCCGCTGTGCGAGCCGCGAGCGTTCCGTCTCCAAGACATCCGTCAGCTCAGTCATCGCAGTCGACCTTTGCAGGTTGGCCCGGCATACCCATCAGCGTCACCTCCATGAAGCCAGTCCGGCGTTTCGGTGTCGGGATCTGGTGAGCGATCGAGTTGCTGTGTTCTTTGCGACGGCTGGTGGGTCTCCCAAGTTTGCACATTAAGATGGGGTCGGACCGAAGCCGGGTCAAAAGGTCCGATGGTCGCGTAGCACTCTAAACGCATGCGGGCCCCAACCATTCTGCCGTTGTATCAACACCATCCGCCAATTGTGGAATCTCTGCGGCCTTACGGTGCTCTTCACGCGACATGAAGGAAGAACGCCGCTGCCGTCTGCCTATTCCCTTCGGCTCTGCGAGCCGGAAGCCTGGCCTAACTCCGGACACAGCCGAGCTGATTCGGAATCTAAACCGAGGTTGCAATGAATTTGTCAAAAAACTGTGAAGTCAAAGTATACCGCCGGTTAACGGGCTCCGACTATTCGGCCGCCTTCGGTCGAGCCTTGCCCCGATAGGGTCCGAGTCGGAATCGGTCATGCTCGATCGCGAAGACGTTGCCATAGAGATTGGCAATCCACTGGCGCCCTTCCTGGGTGACCTGCAGATAGTCCAGCGCATCGCCGATATAGGGCTCCACCGCATTCCAGAAGAAGCTGGGATAGCCGTCGGCCAGATCCGCCGGGTCCCGGAAGCCCAGCTCTTGCGCCTTGCCGATCTCCATGAACTCGTGGAACAGGTTGGTGTGCTTTCGCAGATAGGCGGGGTCGGCCATCTGGCCGATCAGGTCGGCTGCCCGCACCAGGCCGGGCTCGCCGCGGGTGTCGCGGTGGTCGTCGTCCAGCGGTACGGGGAAGCGCGTCAGTTCGATGGCACAGGCGATGCGCTCGGAATCGAGGAACTCCATATTCGCCGTGCGCTCACGGATGAAGATCTTGCCGCGGTCGACATGATAGGGCGTAAGGAACGCATCCGACGAACCGCGCGGCGGTTCCAGCCGGTCGCCGGCTTCGTTGACGACGAAGGCGGTGGGTGAGTCGCCCCGGCAGACACCCCGGACGTAACCGATGTCGTGGAACAACAGCGCCACGGTCATGTGCAGCCAGTCGTCCGCCGAAACGTCTTCCAAGAGGGCCTTGCCGCGCAGGATGTCCGTGCCCACCAGGGTGACCATCATGGTGTGCTCGACGTCATGGTAGAGCGCGTCGCTGTTGGCGATGCGCTCAATCGCCAGGCGTGTGGCGCCGTCTATCAGCCGTCCGTAATGCGGGTGCGTGTCGCCGAAGGCGCGCCGATAGACGGCTCCGAGATGGCCGCTCAGCGCGTCGATCATAAGCGTTGTCGGGTTCAGCATCTCTGCAGCGTCCGACTTCCGTCCTGGTCGATTGGCCTCTCTCTTCGAGGTAGTGCGCCCTACACTATAACGATTCCCGCCGCGGCGTCTGGTCGCATCTCTGCGGGCCGGGCCGCTAGAAGTGGTCGGCGCGGATCACGTCGACATCGAAGACCGTCAGAATGCCGATCTGGCGGGCGACCAGCGGATAGACCTGCTCCAGCACGGCATCGACGCGCGAGGGGTCGAGCACGGTCATGACCACCACCATCCGCCCTGCTTCGGTCACAAGGCCTTCGCGGCGCCAAGCGCCTTCGCGCCCGCGCCCGGACAGGGCCGGTGTGACCGTGTAGCCGGTGACGCCGGCGCGATCGAGCAGCGAAAGCAGACGATCCACCACCGGCGCCTCGATCACGATTTCCAGCCGCTTCTTGCGATGGGTCTCCATGGGCGATCCTCCTTGTCTCTTCTTAGCCGGCGATCCAGCCGGCGATGGCCGCATAGAGCGGGATCCCGATCGTGAGATTGAACGGGAAGGTAACGCCAAGCGACAACGTCAGATAGATGGCGGGCCGTGCTTCCGGTAGCGCCAGGCGCATCGCCGCAGGCACTGCGATATAGGACGCACTGGCCGCCAGCGTGATCAGCAGCGCCAGGCCGCCGACCGAAAGCCCCAGTGTCGACCCAAGGGCTGCCGCGAGTGCTGCCGAAAGAAGCGGCATGTAGAGGCCGAAAGCGATCACCGGCGGCCGCAGCGACCGGCCCGCTTGGATCAGGCCGCGACCGGCGAGCAGGCCCATGTCCAGGAGG
>JANQQD010000110.1 GCA_028285185.1 Anaerolineae bacterium
GGGGATCAGGTACTGCTCGTAAGCCCTGGCCCTGTTCATGGAAAGATTGGCGAACCGCCCGCCTAAACCCTGGTCGAGCCGCGCCGGCCGCAGGAGGCGCGCGGTCGATGTGCCGATGACCAAGCTGTCGAACTGCGGGTCACGGGCGACCATCGGATAGCTGAAGCGTTGGTTCTGGTCGGCCGGCACACGCTCCAGCGGCATCGAGACCGGTAACGACCCCCACGGGTCGACCAGTACCAGAAAGCCGTAGAGCCCCGCGACAGCCGCCAGCACGGTAGCCAGGAAGGTGCGCCAGAAGCGTCGCCAGCGGGTCGGTGTCGGCTGCAGCGTCTCAGAACTGGAAATAGATGAACTCCGCGCTTGGGCCCGAGCCGAGCTCGAGCACGATGTAGACAAACATGACCGCTGCCGTCGCCGCAATCCACCGCTGCGGCGGCACCATCTCCAGCGCCAGCCGCTGGCTTGTCGGCAGCGCGATCAGCAGCGCGGCGACGCCCAGCAGCCAGAGTCGCGGCAGCTCGCGGACCGCGAAGCCGCCCTGCCCCTGCCCGATCATGGCGCCGTAGACGTCGAGCGCCGCGCCAAAGGTCTCCGCCCGGAACACGACGAAGGCCAGCATCACGACCAACATGGTCATCAGCCAGCCGACCGCCCGCGGCACCGGCACGCCCAGTCGCCGCCAGGCGAGGAACACGATCAGGGCTGCACCGTGGATCATGCCCCAGGCGACGAAGGTCCACGCCGCGCCGTGCCAGAGCCCCGTCAGGAACCACGTGATCACCAGCGCCGCAAGCTGGCGCGGCAGGCCGAATCGGTTCCCGCCCAGCGGGATGTAGACATAGTCGCGGAAGAAGCGCGACAGCGTCATATGCCAACGCCGCCAGAACTCGCGGATTGTCGGGCTGCGGTAGGGCGCGTTGAAGTTGACCGGCAGGCCGAACCCGAACAGCAGTCCAAGCCCGATCGCCATGTCGGAATAGGCGGAAAAGTCGAAGTAGATCTGCAGCGTGAAGCCGATGCCGGCCACCCAGCCTTCGGCCGTCGTCAGCGCGCCCTCGCCGGCGTTGGCGGCGGCGAACAGCGGATCAACGATGCGGGCCAGCGGGTCGGCGATCAGCACTTTCTTCGCCAGGCCGATCAGGAAATAGACGGCCCCGCGCGACAGCCTTTCCTGCAGCCCTTCGCGGCGGGGATCCAGCGCCAGCTGCGGGATCAACTCGTCATGGCGCACGATCGGTCCGGCGATCAGCTGCGGGAAGAACGAGACATAGAGCGCATAGTCGATCAGCCGGTAGGCGGTGGCCGAGCCGCGGCGGATGTCGACCAGATACGAGATCTGCTGGAAGGTGAAGAAGCTGATGCCGAGCGGCAGCACGATATCCCAGGCATCGTGCCTGCACCCGGCCAGCGCACAGACGGACCCGGCCGCGAAGTCGGCATATTTGAAGACACCCAAAAGCAGCAGATTCGCGGCGACACCGAGCACCAGCGGCAGTGCAAGCGGCACATTCGCCAACAGCCGCCCAATCAGCCAGTTGGCCAGGATCGAGCCCACCAGCAGCGGCACCAACCGCGGATCCCAGTATCCGTAGAAAAGCAGCGACGCAGCGATCAGCCAGAGCGACCGGGACCGACGGCTGTCGGCCGTGGCGTAGTAACCGGCCAGTACGATCGGCAGAAAGAGGACAAGAAAGATCTGCGAATGAAACAGCATGAGCCCGGTTGCGATGCAGACGGCGTCGGGCGCGGGCCAGGGTCGCGCCTCGCTTCGACCTCTGCCTGTTAGCGCCGCGAATGGCTGGAAACAAGCAGCGTAGTGCCGCCTCCCGGTCGCCGGCGCTTGTCCTGCGGCCGGAAGTGTGTCTCTTCGGGCCCACGAACCCGCCACGGGCCAAAGGCGGGCCACCAAAGACAGAGAACCCGCATGAAGATCGTCAGCCTGGAGACCTTCTGTACCGCGTTCGTCGGCTTCGCGCGCGTCACGACCGAGGATGGCGCGATCGGATGGGGCCAGCTCTCCACCTACAATTCCGACATCACGAGCCAAGTCTTCCACCGCCAGGTGGCACCCTGGGCGCTTGGCCGCAACGCTCACGATATCGAATCCCTGATCGACGAGATCCCGGAACGGGAGCACAAATTCCCCGGCTCTTACCTCTGCCGGGCGATGGCGGGGCTGGACACAGCACTTTGGGACTGGCGGGGGCGGCGCGAAGGCAAGCCGGTGACGGTGCTGCTCGGGGGCACGCCGGGCCCGTTGCGCGCCTATGCCTCATCAATGCGCCGGGACATCACGCCGGAGGCCGAGGCCGAGCGCTTCGCAAAGCTGCGCAGCCAGTACGGCTTCAACGCCTTCAAGTTCCGCGTCGGATCGGAATGCGGGCACGACCGGGATGAGTGGCCGGGTCGCACCGAAGCGATCGTGCCGACCATCCGCCGCGGCCTCGGCAATGACGTCGCGCTCCTGGTGGACGCCAATTCCTGCTATTCGCCGGCCAAGGCGATCGAGGTTGGCCGCATGCTGCAGGACAACGGCGTCGAGCATTTCGAAGAGCCGTGCCCCTATTGGGAGATGGAGCAGACGAAGCTGGTGACCGAGGCCTTGTCGCTCGACGTGACCGGCGGTGAGCAGGACTGGGACCTTCAGCACTGGCGGCGCATGATCGCCATGCGGGCCGTCGACGTGATTCAGCCCGACGTGCTCTATCTCGGCGGCCTCTGCCGCACGATGCGGGTCGCCCGCATGGGGGCGGGGGCCGGACTGCCCTGCACGCCGCATTGCGCCAACCTGTCGTTGGTGACGCTGTTCACCATGCACCTGCTGCGCGCCATCCCCAATGCCGGCAGGTACCTCGAATTCTCCATCGAAGGTGCCGACTATTATCCCTGGCAGCAGGATCTTTTCGTCGAAAGCCCCTATGCGATCCGCGACGGCCAGGCAACGGTGACGGACGAACCGGGCTGGGGTGTCGATATCAATCCCGAATGGCTGGCAAAGTCGAGCTATCAGCGCAGCAGCATCGCCGAATGAGCGTTCAGGTGGCGCCTCGTACCGTCGAAGACGAGCGTGAGCCCTGCGACGGCCTGCCCCTATACGGTCGCAGCGCTTCAATTGGAGCAATGCCGGGCGTACACTCCGGCCGGGAGCCTAAAACATCAACGACCTGGGAGGGCGTGGAATGACGACCCGAAAAGACCATCCGTCACTGCCGAAGCT
>JANQQD010000146.1 GCA_028285185.1 Anaerolineae bacterium
CCACCACGGTCAGATCGCAGCGCTGCGCCGCATCCGCGACAGCCCGCCGGCGGCCCTCGCCCATCACGGCGCCGGTGGGGTTCTGCAGCGCCGGCACGATCACCACGATGCGGGCGCCGGTGGCGTGGACGGCCCGCTCCAGCGCGTCCGGCACAATGCCCTCACGGTCGATCGCCACGCCGTGCAGGCGCAGTCGCAACTGCCGGCCGACCGCCTTCATGCCGGGAAACGTATGCTCCTCAACCAGCACCGGCGCATCGGGACCGCACAGCGCCAACAGCGTGGCCAGCAGAGCCTGCTGTGCGCCGGCACACGGCACCACCTGCTTCGGCCGCACCGGCCATCCGCGCCAGGCGAGCCAGTGAGCAGCTGCCGCGCCCGCCCGCGTCATCAGCGCCGGGGCGTTATAGCCCAGCGCTCGCCGGCCGGCACCGTCGGCCAGCAGCGCGGCCATGGACCGCTCCAGATCATCGTCGTCCGCCCTTTCCGCCGGCACGTTTGTGCTGAGGTCGATGGCCTTCCCCGGCGGCACGTCCTTCAGCGCGAACAGCGTCACCTCTCGGCTTTCCGCCAGCACGAAGGTGCCGCGTCCGACCTCGCCGCCGATCAGGTGCCGGCGCGTCGCCTCGCGATAGGCCTGGCTGACGGTGCTCAGGTTCACGCCCAGCCGCCACGCCAGGTCTCGTTGGGTCGGCAGCCGGTCACCGGCGCGCAGAGTGCCATCGGCGATCGCGTCGGACAGCGCCTCGACGATCGCCAGGTATTTGACCGGGCTCCGGCCCTCGAGATCGGGAAGCCACATTGTTGGCCATACAATGTTTCTCTTGAGCCATACAATTGTCCGTGAGACGCTGAAGGTCAAGGCTGTCAGAGCGGGAGATGCGCCGATGTTCACGCTGAGCCAACTGCAAGAGGCGAGCGAGATCGTCTATTCCGCCATGGCGCCGACCCCGCAATTCGCCTGGCCATTGTTATGCGCGCGCACGGGTTGCGAAGTGTGGGTGAAGCATGAGAGCCACACGCCCACCGGCGCCTTCAAGGTGCGCGGCGGGCTGGTGTTCATGGACGACCGATGCCGCTGCGGCAAGGCGGCGCGCGGCCTGATCAGCGCGACCCGCGGCAATCACGGCCAGAGCCTGGCTTACGCCGGCCACCGCTACGGCGTGGGTGTGACCATCGTGGTGCCGACGATCAACAGCCGCGACCAGAACGACAACATCTGCGCCCATGGCGCCGAACTGATCGAGGGCGGCGACGATTTCGACCTGGCCCGCGCCACAGCGAAGCGCGTGTCCGAGCACCGCGGCCTGGACATGGTGCCGCCCTTCCACCCTCTGCTGGTGCGCGGCGTGGCGACCTACGCGAAGGAGCTGTTCGACGCCGTCGGGGAACTCGACACCGTTTATGTGTCGATCGGCATGGGCTCCGGCATCAGCGGCGTGATCACCGTGCGCGACCTGTTGGGTTTGAAGACGGAGGTAGTGGGCGTGGTCTCGACCAAGGCCCCCGCCTTCGCCCTCTCCTACGCCGCCGGCCGCGTGATCACGACGGAGACGGCCGAAACCTTCGCCGACGGCATCGCCACCCGCCAGCCGCTGCCTGAGGCCCTGAACGTCATTAACCGCGGCGCCGCGCGCATCGTGCAGGTGACGGACGAAGAGATCGCCAACGCCATCCGCATCTACTACCACGACGCCCACACAATTGCAGAAGGTGCTGGCGCCGCCCCCTTGGCGGGGTTGCTGCAGGAACGCGAGCGCATGCAAGGCAAGCGGGTCGGCGTCATCCTCAGCGGCAGCAACCTGGACGCCCCGCTCTTCCGCAGCATCCTGGGCGGCGAGACGCCGGGGATGCGAACGGCCGCGTGAGTGCCGTCCTCTACGCCGTGTCGTAGACCTCGCGCTTCAAGCGCTCCACCTCGGCCTGGTAGGCGGACATGGCCGGGTCGAAGTCGTGGTCGAACTTGGGCTCCGGCTCGAAGTGGCCGAAGCGGTCCACACCGCGCACCAGGGTCGCGGTCTCGCGCCGGCCAACCAGCTGGCGCATGCTGGTGGCGACATATTGCAGGGTCAGGCCGATGCGCCGCGTGTCGCTGCGGTTGGGCTGTGAGGCATGGGCCGTCCAGCCGCCATGCAGCGAGGCCTGGCCGGCCTTCAGCGGCGTCATGACCGCCTGGGACTCGTCGATTGCCAGGTCCAGCGTCTGGCCGCGGTGCAACAGGTTGTCGTCGGCATGGGTGTCGAGATGGCGCTGGCGGCCCTGCTTGTGCGACCCCGGCAGCATCATCATGCAGCCGTTCTCCGGCGTGGCGTCCGCGATCGCCACCCAGGCCGTCACCACCGCGTCTGACGACAAGCCCCAATAGGTCAGGTCCTGGTGCCAGGACACGCGGCCCTCCGTGTGCGGCTCTTTGATCACATAGGCGCTGTCCCAGAGCAGCACGTCGGGGCCAATCAGCGACGCAACTGCATCCAGCAGCATAGGGTGGTGTCCCAGTTCCCACGGCGAAGAGAACAGGAGATATGGCTTGACCTTGTAGTGAAGCGGCCCGAGCCGGGCTTCGGCCGCCTCCAGCCGCGCCCGATGGTCGGCCATCTCCTCCGGACTCATCAGGGTAACCGGCGAAAGGAACCCCTGCTCCGCATATTGGGCGCGCTCGTCCGCAGTAAGGCCATTCGTCATCGGCTCCGGTTGGCTCTCGGCGCCTGTGTCGGACATCGTTCCATCAGGGCAGATGCTCATGGTGGCCGTCCTCCCGGGAATGCTGCTGCCTACGCCCAAGATTGGGCCACGAGGGGCGCGAGCACTGGCGAAGAAACGACGCTTGGTTGGCGAGATGACCGAGCCGTCAGCATGCGCCCAATCCATTGACGTAGGGCGACAATTACCCACAGCATGGATGCTCGCACGACGCGGCTGGACATCTTTGGGACGCCGGCAAATGGCAACCGCTCAACCGCCGCCAGACCGTCCGCTCTATCTGGAGCGCCTCGGCGTCAAGGCCCTGGAATGCCGTGCGCGCGATGCCGTCGCCCGGCTCAGCGACTGCGATATCTGCGCACGCTATTGCCATGTCGACCGGACCGAGACGACCAAGGGTGCCGTCTGCCGCACCGGACGGCATGCCGTCGTCTCCAGCCATTTCCCGCACCATGGGGAGGAGGCGTGCCTGAGCGGCTGGAATGGTTCCGGCACCATCTTCTTCGCCTGGTGCGACATGCGCTGCGTCTACTGCCAGAACTGGGAACTGAGCTGGGAAGGCGAAGGCACCACCATCGGGCCCGAGCGCCTGGCCGCCGTCATGCTCGATCTGCAGCGGCGCGGCTGCCACAACATCAACCTGGTCAATCCCAGCCATGTGGTGGCCCAGGTGCTGGAGGCGCTGGCGATCGCCGTGCCCGAGGGCCTGCGGCTGCCCATCGTCTACAACACAGGCGGCTATGACAGCCTCGAGGCGCTGGCCCTTCTCGACGGTGTCGTCGACATCTATATGCCCGACGCCAAATACGCCGACGAAGCGGTGGCCCGGCGCTATTCCAAGGTGCGGGACTATCCCGTGATCAACCAGGCGGCGATGGTGGAGATGCATCGCCAGGTGGGCGACCTGGTGATCGGGGCCGACGGCCTGGCACGCCGCGGCGTGCTGGTGCGCCATCTGGTGTTGCCGAGCGGTCTGGCCGGCACTGGCGAGGTCATGCGGTTTCTGGCGGAACGGCTGTCGCCCGACACATACGTGAACGTCATGGCGCAATACCGGCCCTGCCATCGCGCCCACGACTATCCGGAACTGGCGCGGCGCATGGACATGGGTACCTATCGCGATGCCGTGAAATCGGCGCAAAGGGCTGGTCTTTCTCGCATCGATGGCCTAGTCGGTTGACCGAACGCCGCATCCACCGGCGTACTGAAAGCGAAAGGGGAGACCGCCATCCATGCACGTGACGATTGTCCATGTCTGGGTGAAGCCGGACCGGATCCAGGATTTCATCGAAGCGACGCAGCTGAACCACGAAGGCTCGTTGGGCGAGCCCGGCAACCGCCGCTTCGACGTGCTGCAGGACGCTAACGACCCCGCCAAGTTCGTACTCTACGAAGCATTCGAGGACGAGGAGGATGCCGCCGGCCACAAGCTGACGGAACATTACAAGCTCTGGCGCGACACGGTGGCGGAGATGATGGCAAAGCCCCGCGAGGGTGTGCCGCACAGGGCGCTCTATCCGTCGAACTGACCGGGCCCGTACCGATGGTCGCGTCGCCCTTCAGCATTGCCCGCCTGCCCCGCATCGTCTTCGGCGCCGGATCGGTGCGCAAGGTTGCGAGCGAGGCGCGCCGCTTTGGCTCGCGTGCGCTGCTCGTCACCGGCGCACGGTCGCTGCGGCAGGGATCCCATTGGCAGGTGCTGGTGCAGGAACTGGCGGCCGAGGGGGTTGCCTGGACGGACCTTGCCGTCGAAGGCGAACCGACGCCGGAACTGGTGGACGAGGCCGTGGCCGCCCACCGTGCCCCCTGCCCGGACATGGTGATCGGCATCGGCGGCGGCAGCGCGCTGGACGCCGCAAAGGCCATCGCCGGCCTCTTGCCCACGGGCGCGTCGGTCATGGACTATCTGGAGGGTGTCGGCGCCGGCCGTGCCTACGATGGCCCGGCCCTGCCCTTCATCGCCGTACCGACGACGGCGGGCACCGGCAGCGAGGCCACTAAGAACGCCGTGCTCAGCCGCCAGGGCCCGGAGGGCTTTAAGAAGTCGTTCCGCGACGAGGCGCTGGTGGCGCAAGCGGCGATTGTCGACCCCGATCTGCTGACCGGCTGCCCCAAGCCGCAGATCGCGGCCAACGGCATGGACGCATTCACTCAGCTCTTGGAAGCCTATACCTCGGCGAATGCCAACCCGTTCACCGACGGCCTCGCCTGGTCGGGGCTTGAGGCGTTCGCCCGCGGCTTCTTCGATGCCTGGCGGGGGGAGGAGCCGGCGGCCACGGCCGGCCGCAGCCTGTTGGCCTACGCTTCGCTCACCTCCGGTATCGTGCTGGCCCAGGCCGGTCTGGGGGCCGTACACGGTCTGGCCTCCCCCCTGGGCGCGTACTTTCCCATCCCGCATGGCGTGGTCTGCGGCACCCTGGTGGCCGAGGCGACGGCCATGAACATCCGTGCCCTGCAGGCGCGTGCGCCCGGGCATCCGTCCGTCGACAAATACGCACGCGTCGCCCGGCTGCTGGTTCCCGAAGCGCGGGATGCACGGCGGCCGGAAGCCGGCCTTGCCGACCTCTTGCGGGATTGGATCGAGTGCCTGGAACTGCCGCAGCTCAACGCCTTCGGCGTCGGCGATGCGGACATCGCGCGGATCGTCGCCGGCTGCCGCGGCGGCAGCATGAAGACCAACCCGCTCGAGCTGACCGATGCAGAGATCGCCGAGATCCTGGTGCGGCGGCTGTGATGAGCAAGCGATATCGCCCCGTTCCTGTGGTCGCCCTGCTTGGCGGCTCACTTTTGCTGCCAGCCTGCGGATCGGGAGAGCCGGATCCGGTACCGTCGGAGCCGCCCAGCTTTTTCGGGAGCGAGGCAGAGGCAAATGCCGCCCGACCTCCGCTGAGCATGATCGAAGCCCGCCAGCCGCCAGATCCGCCGCAGCTGGCTGCAGTTCCGCGGACACCGCGCGTGGAAGACGTGACCGTGGTCTCTGCCCGCCAGCCACCGCCCCCGCCCAACCTATCGCCCATGATAGACACGCCGCCGACGCCGCAGTTGCCGGTGCCGCCGGACTTCGAGATCGGCTTCGATGCTGACGGCTTCGGCCAGTGGGTCCCGGCGCCCGGAAACGCTGTTGAGGGTGCGGCCGTGTCCGATGGCCGCCGCGCCGCGGTGCGGGTGCGCAGCAGCAGCCCGACGGCGATCCCCGATCCCACCGACGGTATCTTCGTGGCAGTGCCCGCTGCGATAGTCGACCGTTATGCCGGCCGCGAGATCGAGCTGACGGTGCGGGCCCGCGTGCCGGAAGGCACGACACCGGGCACCATTGAGGTCGCGGCGATCTTCACTATCGGGACGGAGTTCAATAGCGGCTGGCAGCGTTTCGCGCCCGACACCGCATTCCAGTCCTTCCGGTTCCGGTGGACGGTGCCGCCGTCCGCCCCTACTTTACCCAATCGTATCGGCATTCGGGCGATTCCGGGCGGCCCCGAGGCCGCAATCCTCGTATCCGTGGTTTCGCTGGGTATCGTCGGCGAACAGTGACCCTACCGGCCACGCCGGATGATCCTTCAAGGTCCGGAGTCCGGCCATTCGGCATAGATCCATGAAGAGAGCAGGTTCACAGAGGTGGACACGGCGGATGTCCGCCCGCCGTTGTCTCGCGGGGCTGATGATCCTCGGCATGCTTTCCGGCTGCGGCGATGAGCCGGAGCATGGCCGCTGGACCGAGAGCGAGGGCACATGCCCCGGCCCCGGCATCGATACCGTCGCCTTCGGCAGCGACTTCATCGAATTCCACGTTGCTGACCGGGACGTTACGGAACGTATCGATGCGATCGTCGATGACGACGCGGATCGGCTGGTCGTGCGGTTCTACAACGAAGTGGTCGAGCCGTTCGGCACCTTTGCCTGGAGCTTCCGCAAGCTGGATGGCGGGCGCATGGAGCGGGTTCTTGTGGAGATCGGTGGCGGACACGCGTTCGAACCTCAGGAGGGCGCGCCGGTCATGTTCTATGCGTGCCCTTGAGCCAGCTGCTGAAAAGGGTTTGCCATATGCAGGGCGGTCCAAGCCGCCTCTTTACATCGCCCGGCGGATGTGACACCTACCGCCAACGTTTGTAAATTGGATCGATTACTGGGTGATGGCCCGTCAGCCTGCAACACACGAGAGCTTCGATCGCGAAGAAGAGATCAAAGGCAGTTCGGACCGTTCTTTCGGACTGGTCTTTACGGTCTTCTTCAGCATCATCGGCGGCATCAAGCTCTGGGTTGGAAGTTCCTGGTTCTGGCCTTGGTTTGTGGCGGCCGGATTGATTCTGTTTCTGGCGCTGGTGAAGCCTCGCGTCCTGGCACCGGCCAACCGGCTCTGGCTTCGGTTCGGCTTGCTGTTGCACCGCATCGTCAACCCGATCGTCATGGGGCTGCTGTTCTTTGCCACGGTCACGCCCATCGGGCTGATGCTTCGGCTGTTTGGCAAGGACCTGCTGCATCTGCGCCGCGATGGCAGTGCGCGTACCTACTGGATCGACCGGAAGCCGCCCGGGCCATCGCCCGACAGTATGATCAACCAGTTCTGAGGCCCGAACCGATGTCCTTCCTCGCCGAACTTTGGCGCTTCATGCGGGTCCGCAAGAAGTTTTGGCTGGTGCCGATCCTGATCATGATGGTCATTTTCGGCGGCCTGATCGTGATGACCAAGGGCAGTGCCATCGCCCCCTTCATCTACACCGTCTTCTAGACTGCTTCGGGAGCCGGCCGGACCATGCGCATACTCGGGCTGTCGGCCTTCTATCACGACAGTGCAGCGGCCCTGATCGAAGATGGTCGTGTGGTCGCCGCGGCTCAGGAAGAGCGGTTCAGCCGCAAGAAGCACGACGCCAGCTTTCCGCGCCGTGCCATCGCCTATTGCCTGGAAGAGGCCGATGTGGGCCTCGGCGACGTGGACCATGTCGCGTTCTACGACAAGCCCTTCTTGAAGTTCGAGCGGCTGCTGGAGACCTATCTGGCCTTTGCGCCGCGCGGGTTCCGGTCGTTCTCCATGGCGATCCCCGTCTGGCTGAAGGAGAAGCTGTTCCAGAAACAGCATCTGAAGGAGGAGTTGAAGGCCTGGGCGGCGGACTATGACTGGTCGAACCGTCTGCTGTTCGCGGAACACCACCAGTCCCATGCCGCAAGCGCATTCTTCCCCTCCCCCTTTGACGAGGCCGTGGTTCTGACGATGGATGGCGTCGGCGAATGGGCGACCACCTCAGTCGGCGTCGGCCGCGGCAGCACGCTGGAGATGATCAAGGAGATCCACTTTCCCCACAGTCTGGGCCTGCTCTATTCCGCCTTCACCTACTACACCGGCTTCAAGGTCAACTCAGGCGAATACAAGGTAATGGGGCTCGCCCCCTATGGCGAACCGACATATGCCCAGACCATCCTCGACCATCTGATCGACCTGAAGCCGGACGGATCGTTCCGCCTCAACCTCGATTACTTCAACTACTGTACCGGCCTCACGATGACCAACCGGCGGTTCGACGACTTGTTCGGTGGCCCGCCCCGCAAGGCCGAAGACCGCCTGACCCAGCGGGAGATGGACTTGGCGGCGTCGATCCAGGCGGTGATCGAAGAGGCGGTGCTTCGGATGACGCGCTCGCTCGCTGCTGAGACGGGGGCGAAGAACCTGTGCCTTGCCGGTGGTGTCGCCCTGAATTGCGTGGCCAACGGCAAGGTCCTGCGCGACGGCGCGTTCGACGCGCTCTGGGTTCAGCCCGCGGCCGGCGATGCCGGCGGGGCGCTGGGGGCTGCGCTTTCCGCCTATCACGGGTTCCGCGGCGAGCCCCGCCGGCTCAACGGCGCGCTGGACGCCATGGCCGGCAGCTATCTGGGACCGACCTATGCCCAGCCGGATATCGAGCGGCGGCTGTCAGAGGCCGGCGCCCGGTTCCGCGCGGTCGACGACGATACGCTTATTGCCGAGACTGCCGATGCGCTGGTAGGGGGCAAGGCCGTGGGCTGGTTCCAGGGGCGGATGGAATTCGGGCCTCGGGCGCTGGGCGCACGGTCCATCCTTGGCGACCCGCGTTCCCCGACCATGCAGAAGGTTCTCAACCTCAAGGTCAAGTACCGCGAGAGCTTCCGCCCGTTTGCCCCGTCCGTGCTGCGCGAAGACGTGGCGGACTGGTTCGAGCTGGACGGCGACAGCCCCTACATGCTGCTCGTCGCGGATGTCTGCCACGAGCGGCGCCGCGAGATGACGGCGTCGGAGCAAGCGCTGTTCGGGATCGACAAGCTGAACGTGCCGCGGTCCGACGTCCCGGCGGTCACCCATGTGGACTATTCCGCGCGCATCCAGACCGTCCACCGGGAGACCAACCCCCGCTATCACGCCCTTCTGTCGGCCTTCAAGGCGAAGACGGGATGCCCGCTCTTGGTCAACACAAGCTTCAATGTGCGGGGGGAGCCGATCGTCTGCACGCCGGAGGACGCCTTCCGCTGCTTCATGGGCACGGAGATCGAGGTGCTGGCGGTGGGCAACTGCATCCTGCGCAAAGAAGATCAGGACGAGACCCTGCGCCAGGACTACAAGGACGCCTTCGAGCTGGACTGACCGGGCGATCGTGGCCCCGGTCACGACGTGGCGATCGTGAAGCCGTAGATCAGCATGAGCGTGCCCGTGAGCGCCGCGGCCGGCACGTCTTCCCAGCGCAAGTCGAAATACTCCGTGTCCGGCGGCTGATACGTGCCGCGCTCGGCATAACGGTAGGCGTAATAGTCGGCCAGGGCACGCGCATAGGCGAGCTGCAGCTCATTGGCATCATCCGACGTCTCTTCCTGCTCGATATAGGAAAGAAGAGCGACGCGGTACTCACGCTGAGTCGCCAACGACTGTGTCGGGAACAGGAAGACCCGCTGGCGTACGAAATGGGCTGCCGCCTTAGCCTCAACATCGCCGCGCGCCTCACCGGCCAGCGCCAGCCCTTCCCAGGCGTCGATATGGTCCGGCCAGAGCAGTGCCGCAGCACGATAGGACTCTTCGGCAGCCGCCAGATTGCCGGCGGCCCGTTCGGCCTGTGCCTCAGCGAGAAACCGGCTCGATGCCTCTCGATCGAACGCCGAAGCCGCCGCGTGGCTTTCCTGAGGTACGGCCGCAGGCGGGGCGTCCACCCCATCGCTGCCGCAGGCCGCAAGCGCCAGGGCGCAGGCAAAGCTGATAATCCGAGATCTGCGGCAGACAGCGACCACTGAAACGAGCAACCCACTTCCGGGCATCTCGGTCATGAGCGGCTTTCCGTCATCGCCTGATGCACCTTGCCCAAGCCCTGGTCCAGCGGCGTGAACGCGAAGCGCGGAAACGCCTTGAACAAGACCGTGATGTCAAAATGCCGATGCGTAATGGGGGCAGCACGCGGCATCTGCTGGATCTCGACCGACCGCCCCTGCAGTGCCGCGACCTTCTGAGCCAAAGTCGCAAAGTCGATCGAATGCCCTGTGGCGATATTGGCAAGGCCGCGGCTGCGGTGGCGCAGCACCTCAGAGATCAGTTCACAGGCGTCGTCGATCAGCACATGGTCACGCATCTCTTCACCGGCACCGGATATCCGGATCGTTCGCTGGCCGACCGCGCCAGCCAGCAAGCGCGTGGGGCCGTATGCGTCGTCTCCGGCATCGGCGCCGTATACATTGGCAAGGCGTAAGATCGCCAGCGGCACCCTGACCGTGGCTTCCAGCATGACCTCGCGGGTCTTGTGCAGAATCCCCGCAAGATCGCGCGGCGCGGCGCAGGACGATTCGTTGATGTGCGGCTCATCGAGCGGATAGACCGACTCCCCGCTCAGGTAGACGATATGGGCGACCGGTCGCGCAGCGAGCGCCGTGCAGACGGTTTCCGCGATCTGCAGGTTCGCCATCAGGCCGCTCACGTCACGGCTGGATGTCAGCGGCCGCCTGGCCGCCAGAACGACCGCATCATCCGTATGCAGCGAGTCCGCCAGCGCCGCGGCTGCGGCCGATCCCGTCCCGATGCTGTCCGTATCCATGGTCAGGATCGGCACCGCATCGCCGCGGAGGCGCTCAGCGAGATGCGATCCCACGAATCCCTCAGAACCGAGAACGACCACGCGGGCAGGATCCGTGGTAGGATCGACGGTATGCTCCAACATTATGAGTTCCGGGCAGATTGTCTTTCGAGGTGAAGGATGATCCTCGCCCGTTTGCCCAAGCCCCTATCGGTACCGCAACAACGCCACATCTCGGGGCCACAAGTCGGGCAGCCAGGCAAAAGATGACAAGAGCATTCAATCTATGGAAACCCTAGATAAGCTAACATGGTGTGTCTGCAGCCACTAGCGCGCCGTTACGCTTGCGTATGCGGAACGCTCTTCGCCAATTCGGCAACTGCTTGACCAGACCCGGCGCAACGCAGTAGGCAAATGGTCTACAGTCCCGGTCAGGCGCACCGTTAGGTGAGGGCGGGACGGCGGCGGATCGCCGTGAATGACAGAAGCGCCGGGCTCTGCCATAGGGTATGCAGACGCTAATGATGCGCAACAAATCGGAGACCAGGCATGACGGACGCGACCAAGTCGGTGCTGTCGGCCAATCTCAAGGTGGTCGGGCAGATCAAGACGCCGGATGATCTGGAGATTCATTGCGAAATCGAAGGCCCGCTTGAGGCCAACAACGTAACGATCGCACCGTCAGGAAATGTTCGGGGTCATGTGCGCGCCAATCGGCTGGCGGTCGCGGGTCAGTTGACCGGCAACTTCATGGGCAAAGAGCTGGACCTGCGGGAGACGGGCCGCATCAATGGCGACGTCTTCTGCGAGAGCTTCTCCATGGCCAAGCACGGCGTGCTCAACGGCAAGTGCATCATGACCGATTCCGCACCTGCCGCGGCGCTGCATACGGCCGAGGATGACAGTGAGGTCCGCAATCTGATCAAGCCCATCTTCGCCAATCGGCGTCGGCGAAGCCGCGACAGGTCGTTGCTTGCCGGAGACGAGTCGGAAGAGCACGAAGTGGACGATAAGGAGTCCTGAGGGCACGCCGGCCGGCATGTGCCGCGGAGCGGCTTGGACCGAAAGTGCATCTGAAGAGACCCTAACCTGCGTGGGCTAAGCCGGCCAGCGCTTGGCGCAGGAGCTGGCGGCTGCGGAACAAGACCATCTCGCACCACTCTTCCGCTTCGGGCGCGAAGTGCAACCGGATCTGACGCTTGATCCGGCGCGTCTCGGGGTCGTCCCATACCACCGGCCCGTTGCCATGCAGCCAGTGGTCTTCACGCAGGACAAGCTGGCCGCGCTCCGTCGGATAGGTGCCGTATTCCAGCGCGACGCATGTCACGCTGTCACCCAGCAGCCGTTCCCAGCCGAATTCGGAAAGCCCCACCTTGGGCACGGACGAAGATGTCCCCAGCGCCGGCTCTGTCACGCTATCGCCGTACCACTGCTTCGCCCGCGTCACCCCGATGCTGCCGGGGGCGTGGCCGCAGATCGGCTCGCCATAGCCGAAGGGACCAAGGCCCGTGTGGTAGTCGACCACGGCCACAAGACGACGCTCGGGGAGACGGTGATCGACGATGATCTGTTCCAGCGTCCGGCGCGACCAGGTCGGCGCTGTCCCGCCATAAAACACACCGCCCGGATGCCTGTATTGTCCGCCGCTCCTGGCGATCTGCAGCGCGCGGACCCCATGGCGCTCGCGATAGTCAGCAATCCGGGCCTCGGCCGCATCGAATACGGGACCACTCAGGTTCGGCGGCACAAAGGCGTCGGCCAGCGCGTCGTATCCCGGGTTCTCCGGCAGCGGTTCGGCGAAGTCGACGAAGTTGCGGTTGAGGTCGACCCCCTCTTCCGTCACCCGCCTGAGCCATGCGAACCCGTGGGGATTGATGGCATGGACCAGCAGTGCTGCCACACCCTCCGGCAGATTTGCCGGCCCGCCGCCGGAAACCCAGTCGACCTGTGCAGCGGAACCGGGGAAGCCCTCAGCGCCATGGGTCGACGACACGAGAACCAGAACGCGATCCGCATCCTGGGGGCCAAACCAGACAGCGTCGGTCGCCAGCGCCTCGCCATGCGGTCCGCGGTTGGGGTTGGTGTACTCCCGGCGCTCCACCGCCTGGTCGCAGGTGGCCAGAAACAGCGCTCTCGCAGCGGCATAGTCGTCCGCAAAGCAGCGGTGGACCGCCGTCAATAGGTCCGTCAACCTTTCCCCCTTCAACCAGTGCACGCGGGTCGGTCCGGCCACAGCTGAAACCAGCCCCGTTCGCTCCGCCTACCGGCGCAAGGCATTCTCCATGTGAAACAGTCGGCGCGGACGCCCCGCCCGAGGCCGCCCGGTGCCGAACGCGCGTCGGCTCACCTACCCTGAGCGTGAGGTGCCGCTTTCCGATTTGATCACGTCGGTCAACGTCACGCCGACCCGGTCTTCGACGATGACGACCTCGCCCTTGGCGATCAGGCGATCATTGACATAAACGTCACAGGCATCCTTGGTCGTCCGGTCGAGCTCGACGATCGCGCCGCGTCCAAGCTTCAAGAGCTGGTGGATCGGCATCGTGGTCTTTCCCAGCTCAACGGAGAGGGTGACCTCGATGTCATGCACGGCGCCGACGTCGCCATTCTCGCCCTGGGAGTCCTGATCGCTCATCCCGTCAGCCCGCGATCGTCCCGTCGCAGAAGGTCAAAAGGCCAGCAGCGACACCATGGTTTCATAATAGCAGTTGCACTCGTCGATGTAGCGCTCCGCATTCGTGCCCGTCCCGGCATAGCCATACGCGATCGAACAAGAGACCTGGGTCAGTTCGGCATTCAAGTCAATCTCCGCCACCGCTTCACGCCAAGCGCCGCGGAAGTCGGCCTGGACCTGGATCGCCTGATTGACCCTGGCGATCAACTCGTCGCGCAGCACACCGAAATCGGAAATCTGCGCAAGCTGGGAGGTTCCCGGCGCCGGGCACAGGTTCGCCGGTGCGGCGACCGCGACGCCGCTGGTCACCACGGTGGTAACACGCCGGTTCAGCCGCTCCCGATTGGTCGTCTCGATGGCCAGCCTCTCCTCACCGAAGCTGACGATCGAGGTCAGCCGACCCGGTTCGACGCCCTGGGCGATGAGGTAGTCACGCGCGCTGTTGGCCCGACGTAGTCCAAGGTCCTGGTTGTAGGCATTGTTGCCGACGGCATCGGTATGGCCGGCGATATCGACGGTGGCCTGCGGGAACTGCAGCAGCCACTGCGCCTGCTGGTCCAGAACGGCCTGGGACTCAGGCGTCAGCCTGTCGCGGTCGAATTCGAAATAGATGGTGTCGGGAACATTGGCGACGAAATGACCCGCCGTTCCGGGCGACGGCGCTGGCGAAGCGGCCGGTGCCGGCGCCGGTGCCGCATCCTGCGCGGGCACGAGCCCGGGATTGACAGCCATCACCGCCATGGCAAGGCCAGCAGCAAGCGCCAAGTTCCGACATTGCATCTTAGGGACTCCCGTACAGCGGTGGGCGCAAGAAGGTAAAGACTGCGTCGTCGAACCCGAGAAGTGGCAAGACGCCAATCAGTCACAAACGAGTTCTATGTTGCTGACGTTATGGAATTTTCCCCAACAAAGCAATAACGCAACAGCCAAAAAGCGTGGTGCGGCAGCGGTTGGTCCGGATGGCCGCGGTGTGATCGCCATCACAGCCGGTCGCGGTGGAAACCTGCACACTCGCTAAAAATACATCCGGGCCGGAACGCAATGACATACCATATCGCATTCGTCTGTCGCTTTCTGCTGCTCGCGGCCGCTCTTGCCGCGTCGCCTTTGGCCTCGGCCGCCGAGCCGGCCTCTGACGAGACTTACGAGACTCTGATGTACACGGCGCTCTGCCGGGGCATCCTCTGGCCCGACGGCATGCCGGTACTGATCGCTTCCGACGCGGATACGCTGCCGGCCGACGTGGCGCTGGAGATCGCGACGCGGGATCTGCTGGCACGGGCGGCAGATGCCATTCCGGTGTGGGCGCAAGACCTCTCAGCGGAAGCCCTGGCCGGCAGCGTTTGGCGCGCGGGTGTTGACGACACCGATCCGGTGCTCTTTCAGAACGTGGCCGGCGAGTGCCGAGTGCACTTGCGGACGGAAGTCTTCGGCCAGTAGGGCGGTTGCCTACCGGTCCCGCGGCATGGCCGCCTTGACCGTTGCCCAGTCGGGAACGTCGGCGGCTTCGATGGTGGTCAGCGAGCCACGGTCCAGTTCTGTGCTGCCCGCCAGCCGGGTTGCCTGCTGCGACAGCACCATCTCAAACGCGTTGCGCACGTCACGGCCATTGCCGAAATGGCGGTCGCGCCCGGCATACATCTCAGTGAACAGCTCCGCTGCCCTCTGCCTGGCATCATCGGTCAGCGTGTACCTGTCCTGGCGGCAGAGCAGCTCGAAGATCCCCAGCAGATCCTCGGCATCATAGTCCGGGAACGTGATGGTGCGGCCGAACCGGCTCTTCAGGCCGGGGTTGGACGCGATGAACATCTTCATCTCGTCGCTGTAGCCGGCGGCGATGACGATCAGGCGATCGCGTTGATCCTCCATCAGCTTCAAGAGGGTGTCGATCGCCTCCTGCCCGAAATCGTTGCCGCTCTCGCCGCGGGCCAAGGCATAGGCCTCGTCGACGAACAGCACGCCGTCCTTCGCTTGGTCGACCACCTTGGCCACCCGGCCGGCCGTCTGGCCAACATAGCCCGCGACCAGCTGTGAGCGGTCGACCTCGACCAGATGCCCCTTCCGCAAGACCCCGAGCGCGCGGTACATGCCGGCCAGCAGCCGCGCGACCGTGGTCTTGCCGGTGCCCGGATTGCCGGCGAACACCAGATGGTTCGACGTGGTCGACACAGGCAGCCCCTGCCCAGCCCGCTCAACATTGATACGCATCAGATTGACCAGGCGGCGGATCTCCGCCTTCACGTCGGTCAGGCCGATCAGGCGCTCGATCGGGGCCAGCAGTTCGTCCAGGTCCGGGCCTTCCGGCGGCCCGCCGGCCGCCTCCGGCAGATCCTCAACCGTCAGCGTGACGAGTGCCTCCCGATCGAGCGCCTCGACCGAGGCCAGGCGCAGCGCATGGCGGTTGACGGCCTCTTCGAAGACATTGCGGGCCTCGCGGGCATTGCCGAAGCTCTCGTCGCGGTCGCGATAGAGCGCATCGAACACGAGGCCGGCCCGCTGCGATGCATCGTCGGTCAGCTCGAACTGACCCGCCTCGCACAGCCTGCGAAAGATCTCCAGCAGATCAGCACCCGTCTGGTCGGGAAACGGGATCCGGCGAGTGAACCGGGCCGAAAGGGCCGGCTTGGCGTCGAAAAGCCGGCGCAAGCCGTCTTCGGTGCCGGCCAGGATGACGACCAGGCGCCCCTGCCGTTCGTCCATCGCCCCGACCAGCGTATCGAAGACTTCATCGCCGAAGTCGTTCGGGTCGTCCGGCTGGTGGATCTGGTGGGCATCGTCGACGTAGAGAACGCCGTCCAGCGCCTTGCCGACGGCCTGCCTCGTACGCTCAGCCGTGGCGCTCAGGCTGCCGGCCAGCAGGTCGGCGCGGTCGACCTGGAGAATGTGGCCCTTGTGCAGGATCCCCAGACCGCCATAGATCCGGGCCAGCAGCCGCGCCACGGTCGCCTTCCCGGTTCCGGGGTTACCGGCAAACGCCATGTGGAACGACAAGGGCGGCGCCGACAGGCCTTCGGCCAGCCGCCGGTTGCGCACCTGCACCAGGCTGACCTGGCTGCGGATCTCGTGCTTGGCCGCTTCCAGCCCGACCAGCGCCTCGACTTGCTGCAGCAGCGTCTCCGGATCGGCTGTCGGGACCTGCGTGGCCCTGGCCGAAGCCGGCTCCGCCCCGCTAGCAGCGCCCGTTTCGAACGGGCCGTCAAGCCGATCGAGCATGCGCGCGGCGAGTTCGTGGCCCTGCGCGCTCGCCTTCCTCAGCCACGTGGCAGCGGCGTTGGCGTCGCGGTCCACGCCGAGGCCATCGCTGTGCAGCATCGCCAGTTCCACCTGGGCGGCGGGATGCCCGTTCTCCGCCGCACGGCGCAGCCATTTGGCGGCCTCCGCATGGTCCCGCGGCACGCGGTCGCCCAGCGCGAAATGCCGGCCGAGCTCGTACTGGGCATTGCGGTCGCCGGCGCGGGCATAGACGCGCTTCAGCACCAGATCGTCGGGAAGAACCGTAGCCACTGTCTTACGCCCCACCGTCCCGCGCTGTCGTCAGCCGTTGCGGGCGCGGTCGACATTGCTGATTACGGGCGTTGCCCGCAAGGCCGCAACGATGTTGGCGAGGTGGCGCACGTCGGAGACCGCAATGTCCACCATGATCTCGAAGAAGTCGGTGGACCGGTGGGTTATCTTCAGATTGTTGATATTGCCGCCGTTCTTGCCGATCACGGTGGTCAGCGTGCCCAGCGACCCGGGCTCGTTGGCGATGACCGCCTTGATGCGTCCGACATGGTCGTCAATGCCACCCGCCTCCGGCCCCCAGCTCACGTCGATCCAGCGTTCCGGCTGGTCGTAGAAGCTGTCCAGCGTCTCGCAGTCGATCGTGTGGATGGTCACACCCTTACCAGTGGTCACGATGCCGACGATGCGGTCGCCGGGGATCGGATGACAGCACCGGGCATAGTGCACCGCCATGCCGGGAATAAGCCCCTCGATGGGAACCGCATGGTCATGCCCGCGGGTCTCCCGCTGGCGCGCGCGGCCCAGCGGCACCACCTTGCCGTCGCCGTCCTGCTTGGCGAAACGGTGCTGCGGGTAGACGGCGTTGAACACCTCTCGGGCCGGTGTGATGCCGGAGCCGACATTGGCATAGACATCGTCCACATGGGCCACCTTGAAACTTTTCAAGACGGCCTCGAGCGCCCGCTCGGTGAAGTCGTAGCCCTCTTGGCGGAACGCCTTCTGCAGCATGGTACGGCCAAGCGATGCGTACTGGCTGCGCTGCTGCAGCCGCACGAACCGACGCACGCGCGCACGCGCCTTGCCCGTGACGACGAACCGCTCCCACTCCGGGGAGGGGGTGGACGTCCGCGAGGTGACGATCTCTACCTGGTCGCCGTTTTCCAGCACATTGCGCAAGGTGACCATGCGGCCGTTCACCTTGGCGCCGACGCAGGTGTCGCCCACCTGTGTGTGCACCGCATAGGCGAAGTCCACGGGCGTCGCGCCTTGCGGCAA
>JANQQD010000151.1 GCA_028285185.1 Anaerolineae bacterium
TCGCCACGACGACTACACGCTCCCCGGAAAGGACGACACTATGCGCAAGGGAACCGTGAAATGGTTCAACGCCCAGAAGGGCTATGGCTTCATTCAGCCGGACGAGGGCGGGCCTGACGTGTTCGTTCACATCAGCGCGGTCGAGCGGGCCGGCATGCGCCACCTGAATGAAGGCCAGAAGCTGTCCTTCGACGTGGTGCAAGACCGCCGTACCGGCAAGTCGGCCGCGGACAGCCTGCAGGCCGAAGACTGAATTCGAAAGTGCCCTGGCCGGATCCGCCGGAAGCCCTTCGGGCGGCGGGTCCGGGCAATGGGGCGAGATGCCGTCTCCGGTAACGCACCGGCGGGACGGCTGACAACGACGAGCCGCCCCTTCTGCGAAGAGGGGCGGTTTTTCGTTGCCGCAACCGGACGGAAATGGCCCCAACCGGCCGGTCGGCCGGGCCCGTATGAGCCCTTAAGAGCAGCGTCAGCCGGCGCGAACATTCATTCCCGCGCAACAACTTCTGAGGCAGAATCACACCGGGCTTGGCTGACCTTTCGGTCGACGGCTAGAACGGGACATTCAACGCAGCCGGCTTAGCGGGTCGCCGGAATACGGGGAGTGAGGCTGTGAGGCGCGCGCAACTTTTGGGCCTGTCCATCCTCGCTGTTACAGTGGCGGGCAGTCTGTTCTGGGACTATTTGGGCCGGTCCCGGCAGCCCGTTACCTTCGTGGTCCCGTTTACCCGCGATACCGCTCTGGCGGAAGGAACTGCCGGCACCATCAACCATGCCGCCGGCCTGATGCTGCGCAACCCGCACTACCGCGCCGTGGTGGAGGGGCATACGGGAACACTGGGCGATGCCGAGGCCAATCTCGCCCTCAGCCAGCGTCGGGCCGAGATCGTCGACGGTGCTCTGACCGAGGCCGGCGTTTCCGCGGACCGCATCGAACTGCTGGCGATCGGCGAGGCCGCCCCGCTGGACCTGGCCGAAGACGAGAGTGAGGCGGCTTATCAGCGCCGGTTGGGGCGCGCCGAAATCATTCTGGTTCCGGAATGAGCGAAACCGCGCGCGCCATCGTTTCCGGTGTCTTTGCATCGGTCGCGTTTCTCGCGGCCTATTTCGCGCTGACGCATCCACCCTCGCTGCCCACCGGGCACGTGATTGTCAGTGTCGTGCTGGCTCTCGGCGTCTATGTGGGCGTGTTTCTGGTGCTGCCGCGTCGGACGACGCTGGCCGACCGGCTTCGCCTGGCACTCAGCGACGGCAGCGTCGCACCGGAAGAGGTGGCTGACATGCTGCTGGCCGCGCGCGAACGGATCGCGGCCCTGCGGGACGCCGGCACCAGGCTATCGGCTGATCTCCAGGCGCGGGTCTTGTCTCTGGCGGACCTCGCCGATCGCATCGTCGGTCTCTTGGAGGCGGAGCCCGCCGACTTCCGGCGTGTCGGCCGCCTGCTGCGCCGGGACCTCACGGCGGCGTCGGAGATCGCCGATCGTTATGCAAGACTCGACACCGCTGTACTCGACCCTGACCGCGCAGCAGAGGTCACGCGCCGGTTCCAGGCGGCACTGTCGGACTTCGAGCGCGTGCTGCAAAAACATCAGGCCCGCACCTACGATAATGAGTTGTTCGATCTTGAGGTTCGTCTGCAAATGGTCGAACAACAGGATCGCAGCGGTTGACCGTGCCCTGGTAGGGCTGAGCCGAGCAGAGGAGCAGGAATCCGTGGATACGGTCATCAATCGAGCCGTCGCCCTGGCGGCGATCTTGGGCCTCTCGATCTCCGGCGAGGCTTCGGCCTATGTCGATCAGACGCCGGTATCCGCGCAGGGGCCTTTCCAGGTCCGCGACTGTCCGTCCGCAGGCACGCTGGCCGTACCGATCCGCAGCACCGGCGCCGACATCGTGGCGCTCTATGCCAACGGCTATCAGTTGGACACGGATGACGGTGCGCCATTCGACGACCAGGGGCTGGACGTCACCCTCTCACTGACCAACGACATCCTTGTCCAGCTGGAAGCGTATCTCGCTTGCGAGAGCCCGTTCCTGCGGGGCACCCAGGGTATGCTGAACCTTCTCGCTGACGTGACCGAGGCGGATCCCCGGACATCCGTCGTCGCGGTCTATCAGCACGCTTGGTCGAATGGCGGCGACTCGCTGGTGGTGCGCGACGGTATCGAGAGCCCGGCCGACCTGTCCGGGGCCACGATCGTTGCCCAGGCCTATGGCCCGCACCTGGACTATATGGCGCGTGTCCTGGCTGACGCGCGCCGCGCGGCCGAAGACGATGGCCGGACCTGGGCGCCGCCCCAGATCCTCTACACCACCGAGCTGGTCGGCCTGTTCGGCGACACGCCCGGCCGCGCCTTCCTGGATGATGCGGCGGTTCAGGCGGCCTTCGTGCTGACCTCAGACGCCGAAGTCCTGACGGGCGGCGGTGTCGGCACCGGTGCGGAAGGGTCGGTGGATGGCGCGCGCACCCTCTTGTCCACCACCTCGGCGAACCGGGTCATCTCAGAGGTCTATGCGGTCCGCGCAGACTATTTCGAGGCCAACCGGGATCAGGTCGAGGCCTTCGTGCGCGCCCTGTTCGAATCCGAAGAGACCGTTCGCGAAGACGTCCTGAAGCTGATCGTCGACTGGGAGGCCGCGGGCGAACACCTGCTTTCCGACCCGCAGGCGGTCGAAGAGGCTCGCCGCCTCTGGCAGAATGTCGAGACCACGGGCCTGCAGGGCAATGTGGATTGGGCGACCGATGCCCACCCCCGCAGCTTCCTGGCGGTCAACAACGAGATCCAGAGCATCTTCGTCGAGCTGGGCCTGCTGTCGACGGCCCATGCCCTGGCGACCGCCGGCTGGGACTATGCCGCGTTCAGCGGGGGCCTGTTCGACCAGCGGCGGACGACGCTGCCGGGCTTCGATGATCAGGCTGCCGCAGACGCCGTCGACGCGCTGCGCACCGGCGATCAGCTCGATGAGAACACACTGTTCGAGTTCGAGATCTACTTCCAGCCAAACCAGACGGACTTCCCGCCGGCGGATTATCGCGAAGACTTCGATCAGGCGATCGAGTTCGCATCGACCTATGGCGGGGCCATCCTGTCGGTCGAGGGCCATAGCGATCCGCTGCGCTACCTGCGCCTGCAGCAGGACCAGGCGAGCGCACGGGAACTGAGGCGGATCCGCCAGGCCGCCCGCAATCTCAGCCTGACCCGCGCCATGGCGGTTCGCGATGTGGTCCTGGACGTCGCCACGCAGCGCGGCTTCTCGCTGGACGAAAGTCAGTTCGTGACCACCGGTCTCGGCATCCTGAGCCCGGCGACCGGCCTGTGCGGTGACGACCCCTGCCCACCGCAGACCGAAGCGGAGTGGCAGTCGAACATGCGCGTCGTGTTCCGCGTGATCCAGCTTGAAGCCGAAGAGACTGTCTTTACCCCGCTGAACACCTGGTGACGGAGGATGCCGATGCGAAGTCCGCTCACCCGAACCCGCGGGCGCTGGTGGCAGGCCGCACTGGCCGCCTCGCTACTGCTCGCCGCTTGCGACGGCGACGGCGAAGGATCGGCCGTACCCGTTGAGACCGCCGACAGTGTTCGCGCAGCGTCCCTGGCCGTCTGGCCCGAAACGACGGAGGCAGAAGCGTCCGCTGGCACCGTAACGCTGACGCGCACCAACATCGTCGCCGTCTTGGATATGAGCGGCAGCATGGGGGAAACGGGATGCTCGGGATCCTACGCGACGCGCGTCGGCGCGGCTCGGGCAGCCATGGCAGCGTGGCTCGACTCTGTTCCGACGGAGGCCAATCTCAGCCTCATCGTTTTCGAAAACGGCATCGTGTCGCTGCGCGTGCCGCTTGGGACAGCCAATCGGACAGACATCATCGCAGTCGTTGACGACGCCATACCCGGCGGCATGACCCCGTTGAACGATGCCGTGACCCTGGCGCGCTCGGTGCTGGAAAAGCAGGCGGCCCGCCAGCGCGGCTATGGCGAGTACCGGATCGTGGTTATCACCGATGGGGCCCATTCCGAAGGCCAGGACCCCGCCGGCGTCATCAACGAGATCTTTTCCAACCACGCCAATCCCATCGAGATACACACCATTGGCTTCTGCATCACGGGTTCCGCCCTCAACCGGCCCGGCGTCACATACTATCAGAGCGCCGACAATCCGGAGGATCTGAGGGCTGGGCTGGAAAGCGCTCTTGCCGAAGCCGACGCGTTCGACATCACACAATTCGCCGAAGACGGGGACCAGGAGGGGCAATGAGGCGTTTGGTATATGCAGTCCTGGCGGCCCTGGCGCTTGCCGGGCTCCCGTCGTCATCCAGCGCGCAAATCGCCGAACCCGATGTGCGGATCGGCTGGACCGCCTGGGCCGATGCCGAGATCATCAGCAAGATGGCGGCCATCATCCTGCGGGACGGGATGGGCTACGATGTCGAGCTGACGCTGAGCGACATCGCCGTGCAGTATCGCGGCGTGGCCGATGGCGATCTCGACGTGATGCTTATGTCGTGGCAGCCGACGACGCATGAAGACTATCTCCGGCGCTATGGCCGGTCGCTGGTCGATGCCGGCGTGCTCTACGGCGGTGCGCGGCTGGGCTGGGCGGTCCCCGCCTATATTCCGGAGGCGGAGCTGTCTTCCATGGCGGACCTCGCCGATCCCCAGGTGCGCGAACGGCTGGGCGGACGGATCGTCGGCATCGACCCGGGTGCCGGCCTGATGCGGCTCAGCCGGCAGGCGTTGGAGACCTACGGCCTCGATTACGAGTTGACCGAAAGCAGCGGCCCCGCCATGACCCTGCAGCTGGGCGAAGCGATCGAGGCAGAAGACTGGGTCGTCGTCACCGCCTGGACGCCGCACTGGATCTTCTCTGAATACGAGCTGAGGTTCCTGGACGATCCCCAGACCGTGATGGGGGGTGCTGAGGCCGTGCATGCCATGGTTCGGCCCGGGTTCGAGGAAAGCCAGCCCGAGCTTTACGGCTTCTTTCAGCGCATGGAGCTGAGCCTCGATCAGCTGCAGTCCCTGATGGCCGAAGCCCGCCGCACCTCGGCGCGAGAGGCCGTCTATGCCTTCGTTGAGGCCAATCAGGATCAGGTGCGCCGCTGGGTCACCGGCGAGTAGCGCACCGAGGATGGAGCATCAGGGCCGCGCCGACAAACGGCCCATCACCCGATCCAGAGATCATTCTGGTCGACGCCGGCTGCCAGGTTGGCGGCCGAGACATCCGGTGCATCGTCGTCCTCGATCGTCCCGTTGGCCGCGGCTGTCGTGATCAGCGCGCCGCCAGAGGCGTTGGAGAGGGTGACGGCGAATACCTCCTCCGGCTCCAGGTCGGTGTCGCCGGCCACGGAGAAGGTGATGGTCTTGCTGGTCTCCCCGGCCGCAAAGGTCACCGTGCCGGAGGGCAGGCTGCCGCCATCGAAATCCGATGCATCGGCCGCAGCGCCGCTGATCCAGTTCCAGCCCTCGAAGGTGCCTTTCGGGATCGCTCCGGTGGGCATCGCGTCGTCCACCCAGACGGTTTCGCCGCTGCCGTTGCTGACCCCGGCGCGGTCCCACAGCGCAGCACCGTCCCAAAGGGCGAACGACATGCCCGTCAGAGTCGATCCCTGAAGGTCGACGAGGCTTGCCGGTACCTCCAGCCTGACCCACTCGCCCGTCGTCGGCAGGGCGCCCATGTTGTAGGCGGCCGCCGTCCCGTTCACCGGCACGTCCCAGTTGTCGCCCCAATAGGCCCGATGGTTCCACGTCCCGTCGTTCCACTGCAGCATCAGCCGGCTCGGGAGC
>JANQQD010000164.1 GCA_028285185.1 Anaerolineae bacterium
ATTCCGGACGATCTGGAAGGCTGATCCGTCGCATCCCGGCGTCGATCGGGATTGATCCAAGACAATTCCGTGACCCCCGCTCCGTAAACCCGGAGCGGGGGTTCTTTATTTTTCTCCGGAAGCCGTCTTAAATGTCGAACAATGAAAGCCTGGCAGCCCGCGACCTACGGTTGCGGGAGCGTCAATATTAGGGTAGGTAAACGCACATGACGGCCGCACCTGAGACCGGCAAAGAGCCGCGCGTCATTGCACAGGGAGTTGACGACGAGCCTTCAGCCAGTAACGAGCGCCATCTGCTTGGTTGGCAAGGGATCGCTTTCTTCTGCTTGTGTGCCGCCTTCACGGCATTCCACCTTCTCAGCCTCACCGTCTTCCCGCTGGAAACGTGGATCTATCGCATCATCCACGTGACGGGGACGTTGTGTCTCGGCTTCGGGCTGATGTCGGCGTGGAAGGTCGACAAAGCGACCGATGCGAAGAAGCTGGATGCCATTCAGGCGGTGCCCCTGGCGATCGGTTTGGGGTGCGCATTGTGGGCGTTGTTCTGTGTCCTCGCCGCCTATTTCCTGCGCGAAACGGCCAGTGAGCAGCCGTTCCTCCCGCCGGGCTGGGTGTTCAATTACTTCGGCATCCCGCTGGCCATCTCAGTCGTCGTCGGCATTGTCTCATCCTGGACGTTCCGCAGTGGCGGGGTGAGGGTGCATTGGCCCGACGCCATCCTAATCGTCGCCAGCGTGGCGTCGGCCGGGTACGTCCTGTTCCATCTCGAGGCCTGGCGATTGCGGGCCGGCGTGATGGCGCTGCCCACGGACATGTGGGCCTCATTGTGTGCTCTGGTTCTGATCATGGAGCTGACGCGCCGTGTGGCCGGGCTGGCGTTGGTGATCATCGCCGGGATCTTCGTTCTCTACTCCTTCGTCGGGCCGTGGCTGCCCGGCTTCCTCCACCATCGCGGCTATGACTTCGATCGGTTCTTCACCTACATCTACACCGACAACGGCATTCTCAGCGCACCGGTTGCCGTTTCCAGCACCTACATCATCCTGTTCATCACCTTTGCTGCGTTCCTGCAGGCTTCCAAGGTCGGCGACTACTTCGTGAACTTCGCCTTTGCCTGCGCCGGGCGAGCAAAGGGCGGCCCGGCGAAGGTGGCCGTGTTCGCTTCAGGCCTGATGGGGATGATCAACGGCACCTCGGCCGGCAACGTTGTGGCCACGGGCAGCCTGACGATCCCGCTGATGAAGAAGGTCGGCTATCGCCCGCAGGTCGCAGGCGCGGTCGAGGCGACGGCGTCGACCGGCGGTCAGATCATGCCGCCGATCATGGGCGCCGGCGCCTTCATCATGGCCGAGATCACGGGCATCCCCTACACGGAGCTGATCGTCGCGGCCATCATCCCGGCCGTACTCTATTTCCTCTGCGTCTATCTGAACGTCCACCTGGAAGCCGTGAAGCTTGGCATGCGCGGCATGCGCAGCGACGAGCTTCCAGAGTTCCGGGCGATGGCGCGGCAGGCGTATCTGTTCCTGCCGGTGATCATCCTGATCGGCGCGCTGTTTGCGGGCTATACGGTCATCCGGGCCGGTGTCTACGCCATGGCGGCGGCCATGGTCGTGAGCTGGCTGACCCCGTACCGCATGGGCCCACGGGCACTAGTCCGCGCGCTGGAGCTGGCGGCCCGGATGTCGATCCAGATCGTCGCCGTTTGCGCCTGCGCCGGCATCATCGTCGGCGTGATCGCACTGACCGGCGTCGGCGCCCGCTTCTCGTCCCTGCTGCTGGGCGTGGCGGAAACCAGCCAGTTGCTGGCGCTGGTCTTCGCCATGGCGATCTCGATCCTGTTGGGCATGGGCATGCCGACAACGGCGGCCTATGCCGTTGCCGCCTCCGTCGTGGCGCCCGGCCTGCAAGATCTCGGTATTCCGGCGCTGACGGCCCATTTCTTCGTCTTCTACTTCGCCGTCATCTCCGCGATCACGCCACCGGTGGCATTGGCGGCTTACGCCGGCGCGGCCATCGCCGGGTCCGAACCGATGCGCACATCGGTGACGGCCTTCAAGATCGGGCTGGCCGCCTTCATCGTGCCCTTCATGTTCTACTACAGTCCCGCCATGCTGCTGGAACCGGCGGCAGACGCGGAGATCCTGGGCATCGTGTTGCCGGGATGGGCACGCATCGCACAGGTGGCCATCACGGCGACGATCGGCATCATGCTGCTGTCATCGGCGGTGCAGGGCTACTTCTACGGGCCGCTGAACGTGATCTTCCGGGTCGCCATGCTCGCCGGGGCCATCTGCATGATCCATGGCAGCTACATCTCCGATATTGTCGGCATCGGCATCGGTGTCGCTCTCTACTTCTACCAGCGGACCTTCGTGACAAAGAAAGAGCCGGCCGCCGCACAATAGGCCGGGGTGAGATGTGCTGATCAGGGGGATCGACTATGCGGAAACGGCGGCACGTTTCCGCTGGTCGATCCCCGACCGTTACAATATCGGCGTCGATGCGATAGACCGGCACGCCGACGGGTCCGGGCGCGAAGCACTGGCCGTTGTCGGGCCCGACGGTGCGGTCGAACCGTTCAGCTTCGATCGCATCAAGTCGCTCTCAAATCGCCTCGCCAATGCGCTGGCGGCCCATGGTACCCGAGCGACAGGCCCGGACAGGCCGGGCGACCGTGTCGGCATCCTGCTGTCCCAGGGCTGGGAAACCGCAGTCGCCCATATCGCGGCCTACAAGGCGGGCCTAGTTGCGCTGCCGCTGTTCACCTTGTTCGGCGAAGAGGCGCTGGCCTATCGGCTGTCTGACAGCGGTGCGCGCTTCCTGATCACCGATCGCGACAACTGGCCGAAGGTGGCTGCGATCCGCGACCAGATACCCGATCTGTCAGTCGCCTTTGTGATCGGCGCCAAGGACGGGCTCGGCCCCGGCGTGCTCGATTTCCAGGCTGCGCTGGATCGCGCGAGCGACACCTTCACCCCGGTCGACACGGCCGCCGACGACCCGGCGCTGATCATCTACACCTCCGGCACGACGGGCCAGCCCAAGGGTGCGCTGCACGCCCATCGGGTGCTGCTGGGCCATCTGCCGGGGGTGGAGATGCCGCACGACTTCTTCCCTCAGGCCCACGACCGGTTCTGGACACCGGCAGACTGGGCCTGGATCGGCGGGCTCTTGGACGTGCTGCTGCCGGCCTGGCACCACGGCGTGCCCGTGGTCGCCCACCGCATGGCCAAGTTCGATCCTGTCCACGCCTTCGACCTGATCGAGCGGCACGGCGTGCGCAACGCCTTCCTGCCCCCGACGGCGCTGAAGCTGATGCGCCAAGCCGGCACACGCCGCACGCGCGGCATCCGCACCATTGGTTCGGGCGGCGAGACTCTGGGGGCAGAGCTTCTGGACTGGGGGCTGGAGACCTTCGGCGTCAGCATCAACGAGTTCTACGGTCAGACCGAATGCAATCTGATCGTTGCCAACAACGCCAACCTGATGCCGCTTCGCCCCGGCAGCATGGGACGCGCCGTACCGGGCCACACTGTCGCCGTCATCGACGCTGAAGGGCGCGAGCTTGCCGACGGCGAACCTGGACAGATCGCGGTCGCCCGCGGCGACCCGGTCATGTTCCTGGGCTATTGGAACAAGCCCGAGGCAACGGCTGGCAAATTCGTCGGCGACTGGCTGGTAACGGGCGACATGGGTGTGCGGGATGACGACGGCTATTTTCGCTTCGTCGGGCGTGACGACGACGTCATCACCTCAGCCGGTTACCGCATCGGTCCGGGTGAGATCGAAGACTGCCTCTTGAAGCACCCGGCCGTGGCCATGGCCGCCGTGATCGGCGTTCCAGACCCGGTACGCACCGAAGCGATCAAGGCGTTCATCGTGCCCAACCCAGGTCAGGAAACGGATGAGGCGCTGAAAGCGGATATCCAGGCCCATGTCCGGTCGCGGCTCGCCGCCCACGAATATCCGCGCATGGTCGAATTCGTCGACTCACTGCCCATGACGGCAACGGGCAAGATCGTGCGGCGGGAACTGCGCCGGCGGTCTGTGGAGACGTAGGCTGGGTCAAGCGAACGCGCAACCCGACTTCCGGCCACGCCCGTGTCGGGTTTCGCTCCCGCTCTACCCGACCTACGCGGCTACACAGCTACAGCCTCAGAATCGGCCCAAACAGTCTGAAAGAAACGCAAAGAAAGCGCCCGCATCCACCTGGTTCATCACCATGCAGTTGGCCGGCTCTCCGGTCACACCCCACCAGTCGGTGACGGTCATTCCCATGGTCAGCGGCGAGGTCGTTTCGATCCGCACATTGCAGCGCTTCCCGGCGAACAGTTCGGGGTCCAGCAGATAGGCGATGACCGTGGGATCGTGGAGCGGTCCGCCGGTGCTGCCATACTTCGCCACATCGTAGCGCTGGTAGAAGGTCAGCAGGGACGCCACCGTGTTGCCCACGCGATTGCCGAGGCCACGCAGGGATTCGATCCAGTCCGCCGGCATCAGAGCCTTATGCGTGCAGTCCAGCGGCAGCATGGTCAACGGCAGGCCGGATCTGAAAACCACATCGGCGGCGTGCGGATCGACGTAGATGTTGAACTCTGCCGCCGGCGTCGTGTTACCGCCTTCGAACGCGGCCCCGCCCATCAAGACGATCTCGCGGATGCCGGCGACGGTTCGTGGCTCGCGAATCAAGGTCAGCGCAATGTTCGTCAGCGGCCCGAGCGGGCAAACGGTGACCGGATCGTCGCGCGCCGCCAGCAGTGTCTCGATCAGCCAATCCACGGCGTGGCGGTCCGGCAGCGGCGCCTGCGGTTCCGGCAGATCGGCACCATCCAGCCCCGTATGACCGTGCACCTCTTCCGCCGTCACCAGCGGCCGCAGCAGCGGACGGTCGCAACCGGCAAAAACCGGTACGTCTTCGCGCCCGGCCAGGGCAAGAACACGGCGCGCATTCAGCGTCGTCAACGCCAGTGGGACATTGCCGGCCACGGTGGTGACACCCCGCACCTGCAGCTCCGGCGACGCAAGGGCCGCCAGAATCGCCACGGCATCGTCGTGACCCGGGTCGGTATCGATGATGATGGAACGGGACGTCATTGAACCAGCGGCCTCAAAAGAGGCCCTCGCCGCTACTCAGCGGCCAACAGGTCGTCGTCGTCGAACAGCGGGCAGCTGTCGTTGACGGGAACCGCGGCGCCCAGCATCTCTTGCATCGTCGGCATGCAACGACCGCATTGCGGCTCACAGCCGTGGAAGGTGTAGACGTCGAACACCGTGCGCGCGCCGGCAGCGATCGCGCGCTCAACGTCTTTGTCCTTCAGCACATTGCAGATGCACACGTACATAATCGGCACCCCACCGCTTCACCACTTCGTACGCTTTTTGAGAATCATTGTCAATTGGATCGTAAGGACACGATATCGCAGGCCTTTCCCCGATCCGCTTGCAACGGTGCCTGCCGGTGGGCGACTCTGCCAGTCCACGCTTGCGATTCCGGCGGGGAGGCACGGGAACACCAATGCACCAGCTCAAGCACGCGATGGCCGCGGTCCTGTTCATTGGCGCCGTCTCCGGCGCAGAGGCTGCGACCGTCACGTTGTCCTGCAGCGCCCTGGGGGCGGAAGCCAATCTGTGCCGCGAAGCCGCCGAACGCTGGTCGGCCGAGACCGGTCACCAGGTCGAGATCGTCCATCCCCCCCAGTCCGCCAGCGAGCAGTTGGCGCTCTATCAACAGCTTCTTGCCGCACAGTCGCCTGACATCGACGTCTTTCAGATCGACGTGATCTGGCCGGGCATCCTGGGCCAGCATCTGCTCGATCTCTCGGCCTATGTGGATGATGCAAGTCTCAGCGCCCACGCGCCGGCAATGGCGGCCAGTGTGCGGCGCGGTGACGAGGTGCTGGCCCTGCCCTGGTTCGTCGATGCAGGAATGCTCTACTACCGCACCGATCTCTTGGAAGCCTATGGCCGGGAAATCCCCACCACCTGGCAGGAGCTGACGGACACGGCAGCCCTCGTCCAGGAGGGCGAGCGCGCCGCCGGCAACGACCGATTCTGGGGCTATGTCTGGCAGGGCCGCGCCTATGAGGGGCTCACCTGCAACGCGCTGGAATGGATCGCCAGCTTCGGCGGCGGCACGCTGGTGGAAGCCGACGGCAGCATCTCGCTGGCCAACGATGCTGCTGCCGCGGCGCTGGATCTCGCGGCCGGCTGGGTAAGCGCCATCTCCCCGCCGGGCATCCTGAACTACACCGAGGAAGATGCGCGTGCCGTCTTCCAGTCGGGCGATGCCCTGTTCATGCGCAACTGGCCCTATGCCTACGCCCTCGGCGGCGCTGAGGACAGCCCGATCCGCGGCGTCTTCGGCGTTACGGTGCTGCCGCGCGGCGGGCCGGACGAAGCGTCGGCTGCCGCGCTGGGCGGTGCGCTGATCGCCGTCTCGCGCTATTCCAGCCAGCCGGACGTGGCGGCCGATCTGGCGCTGTTCCTGACAAGCCCGGAGGAACAGCGGCGGCGGGCGGTCGATGGCAGCTATGCGCCGACCTATCCCGATCTCTATGAAGACGCGGACCTGATCGCCGCCTATCCGTTTCTCGGTCTGTTCGGCGAAACCCTCGCCAGCGCCGTGGCCCGCCCGGCGAGTGTTACTGGCGGCTACTACAACGAGGTCTCCAGCATCGTTTATGGCGCGGTGCATGCGACGCTGAGCGGCGACGCCAGTGGCGCCGACAGTCTGGCCGCGGCCCGGCGCGAACTGATCCGCCTCAGCCGCGGGGGCCGGTGGTAGCCCAGCAGGCCACGGCGCGCCGCGCGTCACCGCTCGCCCGCAGGCGGGCGCGTGCGGCATGGCTGTTCCTGGCCCCGGTTCTGGCCGTTCTGGCACTCGTCGCCGCTTGGCCGCTGGCCTCCACCGTCGGCCTCAGCCTCACGGACGCGCGGCTGGATAGCGCGGACACGCCGCGGTTCGTCGGGCTTGCAAACTACGCCCGCTACGGCCCGGACCCGGAAAGCTGGGATGCTGAACTCGGTGGCTACTTCCTCTACGACGAAACCACCGACGCGATGCTGCTCTACCGTGAAGACCAGGACGCGTTCTTCGATTGGGAGACCGGCGAGCCCTTTGTTGGAGAGGTCGATCGCGCGGCGGTCTTCCAGTGGCATGGCATCCTGACCGACCCCGTCTGGTGGCGCTCGGTCTGGAACACCACGCTGTTCACCCTTGTCTCCGTGAGCTTGGAGGTGGTGCTGGGCCTGATCATCGCGTTGACCCTGCATGCCCATATGCCGGGCCGCGGCCTGGTGCGCGCCGCGATCCTGATCCCATGGGCGATCCCGACGGTGGTGTCGGCGCAGATGTGGGGATGGATGCTGCACGACCAGATCGGCGTGGTGAACGAACTGCTGCTGGGCCTCGGGCTGATCGGCGAGCGGCTGGCCTGGACCGCCGATGATGACACGGCGATCTGGGCCGTGATCGCGGTCGATGTGTGGAAGACGACGCCGTTCATGGCCCTTTTGCTGCTCGCAGCCCTGCAGATGCTGCCGGAGGAGATCTTCGAGGCGGGGCGGATCGACGGTGTGCACCCGCTGAAGATGTTCTGGCGAGTCACGCTGCCGCTGATCCGCCCGGCGTTGATGGTGGCCGTGATCTTCAGACTTTTGGACGCGCTGCGCGTGTTTGACCTGTTCTACCTCCTCACCAGCAACAGCGATGCCACGCTGGCCATGTCGGTCTATGCAAGGCGCGAGATGATCGAGTTCCAGGACCTCGGCCGCGGATCGGCAGCAGCGACTCTGGTCTTCCTGGTCATTGCCGGGTTCATTGCCGCCTATATGGCGCTCGGCCGCTTGGATACGGAGCCGGAGCGATGACGCGGGCGCCGTCGTATCGCGCACGCCGCAGGGTCGGCCGGGTGGCCTTCTACCTTCTGCTGGCGGCGATCCTGATCTACACGGTGTTCCCGTTCTACTGGGCCATCGTAACGTCGCTTAAGACCGGATCCGCGCTGTTCACGCCGAACCTCTGGCCGGGCGAGCCGAGCCTGGCCAACTATGTGGCCGTGTTCCGGGAACAGCCGTTCGCCCGCAACATCGCCAATTCGGCGATCGTGTCGCTGGCCGTCACGCTGTTGTCGCTTTTCCTGGGCGTGACGGCGGCGTTCGCTCTCGGCCGCATGCGGTTTCGCGGCCGGCGCCCGACTATGCTGGTGGTGCTCGGCGTGTCGATGTTTCCCCAGATTGCCTTGCTTTCGGGCTTATACGAGTTGATCCGCTGGCTCGGCCTTTACAACTCCCTGTGGGCGCTGATCCTCTCGTACATGATCTTCACCCTGCCCTTCACCGTCTGGATCCTGACCGCCTTCATGCGCGAGCTGCCACGCGAGCTTGAGGAGGCGGCGATCGTCGACGGCGCCGGCCCCTGGCAGACACTGACCCGGGTGATGCTGCCGCTGATGGCGCCCGCCATGGCGGCGGCCGGCCTGCTGGCCTTCATCGCCGCTTGGAACGAATTCCTGTTCGCGCTGACCTTCACGCTCACCAATGACCAGCGCACGGTGCCGGTAGCGATCGCCCTGATCAGCGGCTCAACTGCGTTCGAGCTGCCCTGGGGGAACATCATGGCCGCATCGGTCGTCGTGACCTTGCCGCTGATCGTGTTGGTGCTGATCTTCCAGCGGCGCATCGTGGCCGGCCTGACGGCCGGCGCGGTGAAGGGCTAGGCCAATGGCAAACCTGGCGCTGCGCGGCGTGCGCAAGGCCTTCGGGCAGGAGGAGGTCGTCAAAGGCATAGACCTGGAGGCCGCCGACGGTGAGTTCCTGGTGTTTGTCGGGCCGTCGGGCTGCGGCAAGTCCACGTTGTTGCGGCTGATCGCCGGGCTGGAAGACCCCACGGACGGGGACGTGGAGATCGGCGGCACGCGCGTCAACGATATGGCGCCGTCGGAACGCGGGATCGCGATGGTGTTCCAGTCCTATGCGCTCTATCCGCATATGACCGTGTTCGACAACATGGCGTTCGGGCTGAAGCTGTCCGGCACCGACCGATCGTCGCTGGCTGCCCGTGTTCACGAAGCCGCCGGCATACTGCGCATTGACCATCTGCTGGACCGCCGCCCGCGCGAGCTGTCCGGCGGTCAGCGCCAGCGGGTCGCCATCGGACGCGCCATCGTGCGCGAGCCGGCGGTGTTCCTGTTCGACGAGCCGCTGTCGAACCTGGATGCGGCCCTGCGCGTGGACATGCGGCTGGAGCTGGCGCGCCTGCACGAACGCCTGAAGGCCACCATGGTCTATGTCACCCACGACCAGGTCGAGGCCATGACACTGGCGGACCGCATCGCGGTCATCAATGCCGGCCGTCTGGAACAGGCCGGCCGGCCGCTGGACCTCTACCGCAGCCCCGCCAACCGGTTCGTCGCCGGATTCATCGGCTCGCCGCGCATGAATTTCGTCAGTGCTTCGGTCGCCCCATCGGCAGACGGCCATGGGACCGTGGCGATCGCCGCCGGGCCCACCGTCACCCTTCCGCTCACCGGTCCGGCGGCGCCGGGATCTCCAGTCAGTCTCGGCATCCGGCCGGAGCACTTGACGCTAGGCGACGGGGGCGACCTGGTGTTCGCCGGCCAAGTCCGGATGGTGGAGCGGTTGGGGGCAGCAAGCCTGGTCCATCTCAGGCTGCCGAATGGAGAGGATCTGGTCGTTCAGCAGGCCGGCGACACGCAGGTGAGAAGCGGCGACCAAGCCAATGCGGCATGCCCAGTCGGCGACTGCCATCTGTTCGACGCCGATGGCCGTCGCATCTCCGATGGGGGTTCGACCTGATCGGCTAAGCCAATATCACCCGGCCGTACGGCTTCGGCGCAGTCGGGCGAATTCGTGGATCTGCCAGGCGAGCAGTCCTGGCAGACCCAGAATCAGGTCCCGCGCCCGCTTCACCAGCGAGAGTGCCAGGGCCGCATCGGGCGGCACGCCCGCCATGGCCCCCAGCGCCAGATACCCGCCTTCCTGGATGCCAAGCGCACCCGGCACCATGAAGCCGATCGTGCGCAGCACCTGAACGAAGCTCTCCACCACGATGGCTTCGCCCAAGCTGATCGGATACCCCAGGATCCGGAGGATCAGCCAGGTTTCGACGGCAAACAGGGTCCATGCGGCGAGGCGCCAAAGGCAGCAGAACAGGAAGGGTCCGGGCCGCGCATAAACGTCGCCGACCGCTTGGTCCAGAGCGGCGGCACCGCCCGTCAGCGCCGTCAGCTTGCGGCCGCTGGCCCCCTTTTCGATGAAGCGGGCCAACCGCATGAATCCGCCGGATCTCTGCGCCCAGAAGAAGACGGCGAGTAGCCCCCCGAGGCCCAGGAGCCCGACGACAATCGGCAGCAGGTTCGAACCACCGCCGTTGAGCACCAGCAAGAACACGCCGACCACGGCGAACACGCCCTGGGTGGCAAGGCCGGCCGTCATGTCGGCGACCACGCCGGCCCCCGCCACGGCCCCGGGCACACCGCTTTGGGCCAACAGTCGTGCCCGCAGGATCTCGCCGCCCACCTGGGCCACGGGCAGCATCTGGTTGACCGCGTTGCCGATCCACCGCATCGCGAGGATCAGGAGGGCCGCCGGCCGACAGTCCCGCGGGATCAGCGACGCCCAGCCGGCGGCGTTGGCGGCCAGGATGACGACGTTGTAAGCCACCACGAGGGCCAGCCCCCATCCCGCCGCGGCAAAGGCGGCGAGAACCTCGTCGACCCCTTCATAGGCGATCAGAGAGACGAACAGGGCGGCACCGGCGAACAGCGCCAGCCAAAGGCCGATCTTCAATTTCATGGGGCGCACTGTATCGCCGGGTTGGTGTCTCGAAAACGGCGTCTCAGCCGCCGGTGCGATACGCGCCTTCGTTGGCGTCAGAGGCGTCGGCGGACGCCGCCGGTGTGGCCGAATTGGATCGGAACGTCAAGGATTCCGCCAAAGCCGCCTGCCAGACCGGCAGCAGGTCTTCCGCAACCACGTCTTGCCAATCTGGAACCTGCGTTTCCACCACATGGCGGGCCCGTCGCCCGATCGCCGACAGCCGCTCGGGATCGGACAGCAGGGCGCCGATGGCTGCAGCCCAGTCGGCCTGATCGTCGCCGGCGACGATGATCCCGTCCTCACCCGGATGGATGATGTTCTGCATCGTCCCCTCGGCATCGGCGATGACGACAGGCAGCCCCGCCGCCTTGGCCTCAAGGACGACGTTGCCTAGGGTCTCCGACCGCGACGGAAAGACGAACAGGTCGCTGCTGGCGAGCGCCCAGGCCACCGTCTCTTGCGGAACGGCCCCTGGCATCGTCACGTCGTCACCCAGCACCCGCCGGATCTCACCGGCGGCGGACCCCGCACCCAGGATCAGCACATGCAGGGCCGTGCCCTGATCCAGCAGGCGCCGCGCCGCCCGGACCAGAGTCATCACGCCCTTCGTCTCATCGACCCTGCCGACAAACGACAAGACCGGTCGGTCGGCGGGCACGCCCATCTCCCGTTCCAGGCGCTGCCGATCGCTATGGCGCGGATCGAACAGCGTGCGGTCGATGCCGCGGCGCAGCCGGGTCACGCGATCGGGTCCGATCAGCGCTTCCGATCGCGGGCAATCCGCGGGGTTGGTGGCGAGGATGCGCGTGCTGTCGCGCAGAATGCGCTGTTCCTTGCGCAGCACATCGTGTGTGCTGATCCGGGCCAGCCCCATCCGGTCGATCAAGAGGCGGCTGAACCGATTGCGGCCCAGCAGGCTTTCCAGCGATCGCCGCGTATAGACAGGCGTAAAGGCCGCCAAGTCGGTATGGATGGAGCTGACGAGCGGGCGCCCGGTCTTGCGCGCAACGCGCCAGGCCGTACGGCTGAAGGCGAAGGCATGCGTGGCGTGCAGGACGTCGTGGGTCATCAGCCGCCGGGCGAGCCGGCGATGATAGCCCGCGATATCGGTCGTGCCCGCGCCGGTGCGCACAAACGGCAGCCAGTCGGTGCCGAAGGCCGGTGGAAGCACGACATAGCGCACATTCGGCGCGACGCTGACCCGCCGCTCGGCGTGGCCGATGAAGTAGACTGTGAGATCGACCTGCTGCGCCAATCCGGCGGCGGCTTCCGCGAACCGTTCCCAGCATTTCACGTGGCCGCCGGAATAGGGCGACCATTCGAGGTCGACCGTGACGCCGACGGATAGCGGGTCGGCGGCTGTCGAGACAAAGACCTGGTCACGGTCGGCGCGGGTGCCTTGAACAGCTGGCAGGTTCATTGTCGATCCGGGGCTCTATAGCGCTCCGCCTAATGATGCCGTTTGGCGCTGGACGGTTTCAGTATGGCGGTCTCTGCGACGCGATGTCCGGTCGATGCCTTCGGCCGGTTCGGCCCGCTGCACCGGCGGGCTGAGATCTCCAGGCGCATTCTCGCGTCGTCCATGGCCGCCATGTTTTCACTCGACTAAATGTTTACAATCCCGATTGCGCTCTGATGGAGTTGGCTAGCGCCAGAGAGGATCTCGGACTGAGAGAAACAAAGACTAGACAATGAGAATATCGGGCCTCAATTCGGTGAAGGCAATGTCATTCACTTCACCAACCGGCCGCTTTCATAAAAGCTTAACATTTGTAGCGCCCATACGCGAACCCCATCAAGATTGCAACGCACACTGAAAGTTTGCCGTCCTCACAAAATATCTTCTTCTGCCGACTCCGACGGGTGCCTTGCGAAGCGCCGAACGGATTGGTTCCCGTTACCGGAAGTTGCGAGACCGTTGAAGCTTGACCTCCCGGTGGTCGCCAGTTGGCCGGCGGACTTCGTCGGCGCGGGCGAGATGGCGGGTGAGGACGGCCGTGCTGTCGTGATTGCCCGACAGGGCGGTCAGCCGGTCGGACAGATCCTCCAGATGATCCACTTTCAGATGGATCACCTCGCCCACCCGCTCCACGGTGCCCGTTGCGCCCAGCAGGCGGGCCCGCAGCACATAACGGCGGTACTTCTCGAAGACCGGTGGCATCACGACCAGATTGGCGACGCCGGTCTCATCCTCCGTCGTGATGAAAATGACGCCGCGTGCGCTGCCGGGCCGCTGACGTACCAGCACGAGACCAGCCACCTTCAGGCGCCGGCCGTGCGGCAGCTCGCGTAGCCGCGACGCTTCCGAAAAACCGGCGGCCGCCAAACCGTCGCGCAAAAAGGCCACCGGATGGCACTTCAGGGTGAGCGAGACGGTGGCGTAGTCCTGCACCACATGCTCGCTCAATGCCATGCGCGGCAGGGCAACCGCAGGCTCCACCGCTTCGTGGTCCAGCCCGTCGAACAGCGGCAGCGGGGCGGGGCCAAGCGCCTTGACGGCCCAGGACGCGTCGCGCCGGTCGAGATCCATCGAGCGAAACGCATCGGCACGTGCCAGCGCCTCCAGCGTCGCGGTCAGCAGCCCGGCCCGCCGCCACAGTTCGCGCGGGCTGTCGAACAGGCCGCCGGCCTCGCGTGCGGCCACCAGCCGCTCCGCCTCCTCCTCCTTCATCCCCTTGACCTGGCGGAAGCCGAGCCGAAGCGCAAAGCGATCGTCGCCCAACGGCTCCAGCGTATTGTCCCAGCCGGAGAAATTGACGTCGACCTCCCGCACCCGCACATCGTGCTCACGCGCATCGCGCACGATCTGGGCCGGGGCATAAAAGCCCATGGGCTGGCTGTTCAACAAAGCGCAGGCGAAGACGGCCGGATACTTGCACTTCAGCCAGGCCGAAACATAGACCAGAAGGGCGAAGCTGGCGGCGTGGCTTTCCGGAAAGCCATAGGTGCCGAAGCCTTCGATCTGCTTGAAGCAGCGTGCCGCGAAATCGGGGTCATAGCCCCGTTCGACCATGCCGTTGACCATCTTGTCGGCGAACTGGTGGATGTCGCCCAGCTTGCGGAAGGTGGCCATGGCGCGGCGCAGCTGGTCGGCCTCCGACGGGGTGAAGCCGGCCGCAACGATGGCGATCTGCATCGCCTGCTCCTGAAACAGCGGCACGCCAAGCGTCTTTTCCAGAACGCGCTGTAATTCCGGGGACGGATAGTCGATCGGCTCCTCCCCGTTGCGGCGGCGCAGGTAGGGGTGGACCATGTCGCCCTGGATCGGACCCGGCCGCACGATCGCCACCTCAATCACAAGGTCGTAGAAGCTGCGGGGCTTGAGGCGCGGCAGCATGGTCATTTGCGCCCGGCTTTCCACCTGGAACACGCCCAGGCTGTCGGCCCGGCACAGCATGTCGTAGACCTCCGGATCTTCCGCCGGCAGGCTGGCGAGGTCGTATGCCTTGCCGTAGTGCCGAGCCAAGAGATCAAAGCCGCGGCGTACGCAGGACAGCATGCCGAGCCCCAGCACATCGACCTTGAGGATGCCGAGCGCGTCGAGATCGTCCTTGTCCCACTGGATCACGGTGCGGTCGGCCATGGCGGCGTTCTCCACCGGCACCAGCTCCGGCAACGGCCCGCGGCTGATGACGAAGCCGCCCACATGCTGCGAGAGATGGCGCGGAAAGCCGATCACCTGGCGGGCCAGCGCCAGAGTCTGCCGCAAGGTCCGGTCGGCGAGATCGAGGCCCGCCTCGCGGATGCGCTCCTCCCCCAGATCCTCACCGCCCCACCCCCACAGACCGCCGGCGATCTTGGTGATGGTGTCGACCGACAGCCCCATCGCCTTACCGACATCGCGAATGGCGCCGCGGCCGCGATAGCAGGTAACCGTCGCCGTCATGCCGGCCCGGTCGCGCCCATATTTATCGTAGATGTACTGGATCACCTCCTCGCGCCGCTCGTGCTCGAAATCCACGTCGATGTCGGGCGGCTCGTTGCGCTCGGCCGACACGAAGCGCTCGAACAACAGATCCGCCCGCGCCGGGTCGACGGCGGTGATGCCCAGCACGTAGCAGACGGCGGAGTTCGCGGCCGATCCTCGCCCCTGGCACAGAATGCCCTGGGACCGGGCGAAGCGGACGATGTCGTGGACCGTAAGGAAATAGGGCGCATAGCGCAGCTGGCCGATCAGCGCCAGTTCATGGCGCAACTGGCCCACCACCCTGTCGGCCGCACCGTCCGGATAGCGCTCCGCGACCTTGCACCAGACCAGCCGCTCCAGCGTCTCCTGCGCCGACAGGCCGTCTTCAGCGACCTCCTCTGGGTACTCATAACGCAGTTCGTCCAATGAGAAGGTGCAGGCCTCCACGATCTCAAGCGTGCGGGCGACAGCCTCGGGCCGGGCGCGGAACAGGCGCGCCATCTCCTTCGGCGGCTTCAGGTGGCGTTCGGCATTGGCGTTCAGGCGCCAGCCGGCATCGCGGATGGTGCAGTGCTCGCGCACGCAGGTCAGCACATCCTGCAGCGGCCGGCGCGCCGGGCTGTGGTAGAGCACGTCGTTGGTGGCGACCAGCGGCACGTCCAGACCGTCGGCGATCGCGGCCAGCCGCGCCAGACGCTTGGCGTCGGCACCGCCATAGCGCGGACTGACGGCGAGATAGAGCGCCCGGCCGAACCGCTCGCGATAATCCGCCAGCGCCTGGCCGAAGGCATCCAGCGGCGCCAGCGCCGGCGTTTCCGGCGGCACGGCCAGCAGCCTCTGGCCGTCCGCTTCCGCCGTGACGTCCGCTCGGGAAAGTTGGCACTCGCCTTTGGGCGCCCGGCGCCGTCCGGTGGTGATCAGGCGCGACAGCCGGCCATAGGCCGCGCGATCAGTGGGAAAGCACAGCAGGCTGGGGCCGTCGTCGAGGTCGAGCCGGGCGCCGACCACCAACCGCAGCCCGGCCTGATTGCAGCCGAGATGGGCGCGCACCACGCCGGCCAGCGAGTTGCGGTCGACCACGCCGATCGCCGACAGCCCCAACGCCGCCGCCGTCACCGCCAGCTCCTCAGGGTGCGAGCCGCTGCGCAGGAACGAGAAATTGGTGGTCACCTGCAGCTCGGCATATCCGGTCATGCCCGGCGCGTCCCTTATGTGCAATCCGACATCGAAATGGGGCGCCGCATGAGCCCACCAGGGCCCGACGACAAACGGCGCTGAATGGCCGTCACCCTATCGCAAGGCCGCGGGCGGAGAAATAGAAATCCGGAACAAAAAACGAACATCGTGTCGACGACCCAGCCGGCATTACCGATCCGTCTCAACCGCCCCAAGGCTGTCGATGAGGGCGCGCAACGCCCCCGTCATTCGGTCGCGCCGCCAGACGGCGCTGATCGTCAGGGAGTCGCCGAAGCCGGAAAGCGGCCGAGCAACAAGGTTCTCCAGCAAGGTCGGCAGCGTATAGGACGCCGCGATGAAAAGACCGACGCCATTCGCCGCCATATCCAACCCAACCGACGGATCCTGGGCGTGATAGGCGATCTCGTACCCTGACGCCCTGCCGTCCAGGGTCGCAACCAGCCGATCATAGAGATCGGGGTTGAGGCGGCGCGCGAACAGCACGAGTTGCTCGCTGGCCAGAGCCTCCACTGAAACCTGGTCCCGCTCCGCAAGCCGATGTTCCTCCGGCAGAACGATCATCCAACGACCACTGATGATCGGCTTAGCGACAAGGTTGGGCTCGACGACCGGCGCGAGCGCAATGCCGAGATCGACGCGCCCGTCCGCCGCCGCGGCCGCCGCCTCAACCGCGCTCATCTCTTCGACCGTGGCTCTCAACGACGGAAAGCTGCGCCGTGCCTTCTGGATCGCCTGCGGCAGGAAGCGGCGCGAGATGTATTCGCGCGCTCCGATCGTCAGGTCCTCAGCCGCCGCAGCGTCCGCCGCCCGGAAACTCCGTTCAAGCCTGTCCGCGGACGCGATCAGATCGCCGACCTCATCCAGTTGCGCAGAGGCGGCCTCGGTCAACTCGATCCCGCGCGGCTCACGCCGCAGCAGTGTGACGCCCAGGCGGGCCTCCAGCTCCTGCATCTGCTTGGTCAGAGCCGGCTGGCTGACGCCCAGGCGGTCGGCTGCACGGCGGAAGTTCCGCTCCTCCGCCAATGTCAGGAATGACCGCCAAAGTCTGAGTTCGATCGCCATGCCGATAACCATGGGTTATCGCGGCATGAGGAGCAACAATTGGATGGAACCGGCCTGGATCGCGATCTTCAGCCCAACGGACGCCGCAAGGCACCATCCACCGGAAAGGACCCTGAAGATGTCAGACACTGCTGAGACCGAGATCCGCCGCCAGCTTGACCGATGGTTCAGCGCCTGGAGCCCGGGCGACAGCCCCTTCGATGCCGAGTCCATGCGGTCGCTGTTCGCCGACGACGGCATCCATGTGGTGGACGACTTCGGCGATCACGTCGTCACGATCGGCAGCTTCGACGACTACGTGGCCACGTGGAACCCCGTGATGGCCCCGATCGCCAGCTGGGCAGTCCGCCAGGTGGGGCAGCCGGTCGTGCATGTAGCAGGCGATCTCGCCGCCGTCACCTTCGTCTTCTCAGGCGGCGGGCGCACGAAGGACGGTGATCCGCTGAAGATCGCACAGCACGGCACGCAGATCTGGCGCAAGCGAGGCGGCACCTGGGTGATCGTCCATGAGCATCTGACCAGCGACAAACCCGAAAACGTGGAGGGCTGAACCATGATGCGCATTCTCCGTAGTCGACCCGCTCGCTCCGCGCTGCTGACGTGGGTCGCCATCTGGCCGCTGATCACAGCACTCCTGATCCTGGGTGAGCCTGTGCTGGCGGCCCTGCCCTTGCCGGTCAGGACGCTGCTGCTGACCGGCGTCCTCGTGCCGCTCATGAGCTTCGTCGTGATGCCGCGCCTGACGCGTCTCGCCGACACGCTGCTCGGCAAGGCGGCGGCCTGACAGGACATTCAAGAGGTTTGGAGACCGACCATGTTCACACAGAGAATCGCAGTCGAGATCGCTATCGGCGTCGTTGCCGCCGCTGCCTTCGCCCTGAGCACCATCATGGCCGCGGGAGTCTGAGAGATGACCGAAGACCAAGATGCCATCCGCGAACGCACGCTGACCTGGGTAGCAAGCTGGCGGACGAGCCCTGAGGAGCCGTTCGACCTGGATCGGGTCCAGCACATCTATGCCCGGGACGACACGTTCTCATCCTTCGACTTCGCCCGTCCGCATGACGGCTTTGCGGACTGGGCCGGCGCGGCGGCCTATTACCGGAAGTTCATGGCTGTGCCCGAAACCTGGCGGCTCGAGGCCGGTGACGACCTTCGGGTCCATCTCCGAGGATCCGTCGCATGGTCGACGGTATCGCTGAAGGGTCGCGGCACGCTGGCCGACGGCACCGTGATCGATATGCCCGAAGCCCGCGTGACGCTGATCTTCGAGAAGCGCGAGGGAGAATGGCTGATCGTGCACGAACACGGCTCCTCCGCCCTACCGTTCCCGGACGAAGAGATTACGAAGCGGATGCTCGGTGTTGTGACCTTCTAAGATCTCATCCGCGCCCGGGCCTCAACGACGGCCCGGGCGCTGTTGCATAAGAGTTTGCCGAGCGCGCTCATGACAGCAGTGCGGACAATAGCGTTACTCGGCACATCCTGACCGGATGACGCCCGCCCAACCAGACGCACCCCTAAAGAATACTTCGCAGATATTCTTAAAATACGAGATGCCCGAGCACGATCGGAGAGCGTGACGACAGTTAGCCGCTGACGCCGCCGGTCGGCTACGGATCGGTGCACGGGCTCACAACTGCTAAGATCATCCCCTCCATTCACGTCGCCCAATGAGGAGAGGATATGCGCGTGCGCACCCGTGCTTCTTGGACAAAGGCGTTGACCCTGCTTTTGACCCTGGTCGCGCTCCTGCCGGTGGGGGCTTCCGCGCAGCCGGCGGCCGAACAGCCGCTGCCATCGGAGGACTTCCCGCTTCGCCCGCCCGATACCTCCAGCCCACGCGATACGCTGCAAAGCTATCTTTCGGAAGCTAACCCTGCGATCGAGGGACTGCTCAGCGGTCAACCGGATCAGCTGGCCATCGGTCGTGCAACGGCGGTTATGGATTTCAGCACATCCGTTGACGGAAACACCTGGGAAGCCCGCGTACGAGGCTTGGTGCTGCTGAAGGAGATCCTCAACCGAACCGCTTTGCCGCGTAACGGAGATATCCCCGGCGACACAGAAGTGGCTGCGGACGACATCACGGACTGGCGGATTCCCGACACGACCATCACGATTGCCTTGGTTGAGGAAGGCCCTCGCGCCGGAGAGTTCCTGTTTTCGGCACGGACCGTCGAGCAACTTGAAAGGTCCTATCGGCAGGTACGACATCTGCCATCTGAGCCCGGCGCCGCCGATGCCTTTGAGACGCTGTTCGGCGGGGACGAAACGATGCCCCCACGGCGGCACACGATACAGGACCGCCTTCGGCCCGTTGATACATCGAGCCCCCTGGCGACGTTCGAAGGGTTGTTGGAAAGCATCAATCGCGCATACGCGCTGGTCATGGAAGCCCAGGCGGCGACTGACCTCAGCAGAGACGAGCTCCTGGCAATCGAAAGAACCGCAGACAGCCTGTTGCAGCGTGCGGCATTGACGCTTGATCTCAGTGAGGTTCCGGATGCGTTGCGCGCGGATTTCGGCGTCGAAGCCGCCCTTCAGTTGAAAGAGATCTTTGACCGGATGCCCCTTCCCCCGCTGGACGCCATCCCCAATGCGCAGGTGGTGGAAGCGGCAAGGAGGGGAGAATCCCTGTCGCTATGGGCGGGCGACGAGCCGCTCCGCTGGCGGTACCCGAACACCGCGATAGACATTGTCCAGGTCACGGATGGAGACGGGCAGGGTCAGTTCCTGTTCAGCGCCCGAAGCATTCGCAACCTCGCAGACTATTATGAAGAGGCCAGGGATTTTCCGCACCGACTGGTACAAGGCGGCAATATCGAGATGCTCTATGGTTCACCGGAGCTCTCTCCAGATTTCTATCAATATTATACTTCTTCGCCAGGGCATTTGATCACAAGCACAAGCGTTCTGGGGCAATTGGTGAGCGGCCTGCCGGATTGGCTCAAGACCTCCTACGGCGAACAGACGCTCTGGCAGTGGATCGGCCTTGTGATCACAGTCCTGATCGGTTCCACCGTCGTGTACGTCACCTTCCGCATTTTCGGGCGGCCGGCATTTCGCCGGGGATTAAGGGCGGCGTGGCTTGCAGCCCTGCCGCCCTTGCTTGTCGCGGCAACGGTCTTCGTCCTCGGCCGCTTCATCGACGAGAACCTCAACATCACCGGCGCGGTCCTGGCCTTCGTGGCTGCGTCCGCCACCATTCTCATCCTCACCCTGGTCGCCTGGTCCACCTATGCGCTCTCTCGTGCGACCGCGGAAACCGTCATCGCATCGCGCGCCATCAAGGATGGCACAAGCGATGCGACGATGATGCGGATCGCTTCCCGCGTTGTGGGGTTCGTGTTGGCCGCCGGCATTCTGATCTGGGGCATTCGCCATCTGGGCGCGGACCTGATCCCGTTGTTGGCGGGTCTCGGCGTCGGCGGCCTAGCCGTGGCGTTGGCGGCACAGCGGACCTTCGCGAACCTGATCGGCAGCTTGATCCTCTTCGTCAACAAGCCGGTTCAGGTCGGCGACTTCTGCAGGTACGGCGACCAAATCGGCACGGTGGAGTCTATCGGGCTGATTTCGACCCGCATCCGCTCATTGGAACGGACGGTCGTCACCGTGCCGAATGCCGAGTTCTCCGAGATCAAGCTGGACAACTTCGCTGTACGGGACCAAAGGCTGCTGAGCACGGTGCTCCAGCTTCGATACGAGACGACGCCCGCGCAGATGCGCTACGTCCTCGCCAATCTCCGTGAAATGCTGCTCGGTCATCCGATGGTCACGCCCGAGCCTGCACGGGTGCGCTTCTCGAACTTCGGGGCCTATTCGAAGGACCTGGAGATCTTCGCCTATCTCAGGTGCCAAGACCAGGATGCCTTCTGCGCCATCAAAGAGGACATCTTCCTTCGCATAGACGACATCGTCGCCGAGTCCGGTTCGGGTTTCGCGTTTCCATCCCAAACGGCCTATCTCACGCGCGATCAAGGCGTGGACACGGCAAAGGCGGACGACGCGGCGAGGCGCGTCGAAGAGTGGCGGGTCCGAGGAAAGCTGCCGTTCCCGGAGTTCGAGGAGGAAGAACGCGAACGACTGGAGGATATTCTCGACTACCCGCCCAAGGGATCACCGCACCACCAGTCGCGCGTTTGAGGGGGCGGGACGGAGACACCTGCGTCGGTCAGACCCGTGCCTGCGCCGCGACGGCCGCCCGCGCGCCGTTGTGCAGCAGGGTGCCGAGCGCGCTGATCACCGCAGTTCGGAAGATCGCGTTGTGCGGAAGATCGTCGCCGAACACGGCCTTCACGGAGAACAGGGCATCGGCCAGGGCCGCCGGGTTGCGGCCTGCCTGGTCGGCGAGGCGGCGCAGTTCGGCGGCCAGGGGGTCGGAGACCTCAATGGGCCGACCGGCCTCGTCGATGCCGGTCACGTAGCGCATCCAGCCGGCAACGGCGAGCGCGATGCGGCCTGCCGATTTGCCTGCGGCCAGGCGTTCGCGGGCCGTGTCCAGCAGGCGCTGCGGCAGCTTCTGCGTTCCGTCCATGGCGATCTGCCAGGTGCGGTGCTTGAGGCCGGGATTGGCGAAGCGTTTCAACAGCGCGGCCTTGTAGCCGGCCAAATCGGCGCCCGGCGGGACCTGCAGCGTAGGTGCGACCTCGCGATCCATCAGGTCACCCACCAGCTTCACGAAGGCGGGATCGGCCATGGTCTCCTCGATCGTCTCATAGCCGGCGAGATAGCCGAGATAGGCCATAGTCGAATGGCTGCCGTTCAACAGGCGCAGTTTCATGTGCTCATACGGCGCGACATCATCCACCAGCTCGGCGCCTACCTGCTCCCAAGATGGACGACCGGCAACGAACCGATCCTCGATCACCCATTGCGTGAAAGGCTCAGTCATCACCGGCCAGGCATCCGCCAGCCCTAGCCGGGCATCGATGGCCGACCGGTCGGCATCGGTCGTCGCCGGCACGATGCGGTCGACCATGGTGGACGGGAACGGGACCTCGCGCTCGATCCAGGCGGCAAGGCCCGGATCGACCCGTTCGGCGAACGCCAGGACCAGCCCGGCGAGCGTCCGGCCGTTAGCCGGCAGGTTGTCGCAGGTGAGCGGCGTGAACGGCGGCAGGGCTGCCAGCCAGCGACGCTGCAGCCCGCCCACCAGGTACCCGATCGCTGTGCGCGGACGGTCAGGGTTGGCGAGATCATGGCGGATGCCGGGATCGTCCAGCATCAGTTCGCCCGTCGCCGGGTCGTGGCAGTACCCCTTCTCGGTCACGGTCAGCGTCACAATCCGGGTCTCAGTTGCCGCGAGACGATCCAGAACCGCATCCGGCTCTTCAGGCGCCACTAGCACTTCGCGGATCGCGCCAACCACACGCAGCCGATCCGGCTCGTTGCTGCGTTCAGCCAGCGTATAGAGCCCGTCTTGCGGCGCCAGAGCATCGCGCGTGTCGGGCCGCCGCAGGCTGACTCCGGACACCGCCCAGTCGCCGCCCTCGTCAGCCATGACCATGTCGGTGTATACGGCCTGGTGGGCGCGCTGGAACGCGCCGATGCCGAGATGGACGATGCCCATTCCGACACGGTCTCGGTCGTAGCCGGGCCGGGCGATGTCCGCCGGCAGCCGGTCAAGCGTGTCATTGCAAAGGCGCGCGGTCATCCGAGCCAGTCCACCAGCGTCATCGCAATGGCCGGAACGTAGGTCACCAGCATCAGCGCCACCAGATGGGCCGCATAGAACGGCCAGATCGTCTTGAGCGGTTCTTCCACCTTTATCTTGCCGACGGCACAGCCGACGAACAGCACAGTGCCAACCGGCGGCGTGATCAATCCTAAGCCCAGGTTCATGATCAGCACGATGCCGAACTGCACCGGGTCCATGCCCAGCTCTGCCGCCACCGGCAGGAAGATCGGCGTGGTGATGACGATCAGCGGCGCCATGTCCATGAAGGTGCCGAGGAACAGCAGGATCACGTTGATCGTCAACAGGATGACGTACTTGTTGTCGGACAGGCCTGTCAGCAGCTCCGACAGCATCAGCGGCACGCGGTTGGCGGCCATCATCCAGCCGAACGCCATGGCCGCGCCGATGATCAGCAGCACCATGGCCGTGGTCTTCACCGCGTTCACCGTCGCCAGCACGAAGGCGTCGAAGCTGAGCGACCGGTAGACGAAGATGGTGATCAACAGCGCATAGAGCGCCGCGATGCCCGACGCCTCCGTCGCCGTGAAAAAGCCGAAACGGACGCCGACGACGATGATCACGGCCGTGATCAGGCCCGGGATCGCCACGACGAAGGCAACCAAGAGCGGCATCCAGCCCGGGAAAGTGCCGGCGGGGTATTTGCGGCGGACTGCAATGGCGTAGGTGACGGCCATCAGGCAGAGCCCGACCAGCAGCCCCGGCACGATGCCGGCCAGAAACAGCGAGGCGACCGAAACGCCGCCGCCGGTGGCGATGGAAAACAGGATCAGGTTGTGGCTGGGCGGGATGATCAGCCCGATCGTCGCCGACGAGATGGTGACGTTGACGGCGTAGTCCGAATGGTACCCCTGCTCGCGCATCTTGGGCACCAGCACGGAGCCGAGGGCCGAGACATCGGCAACGGCGGACCCGGAAATGCCGCCGAACATGATGCTGGCCGCGACATTCACCAGGCCCAGGCCGCCGCGCAGATGGCCGATGCCAGCGACGGCGAAGTTGATCAGCTTGTCGGCGATCTTGCCCTGCAGCATCAGCTCGCCGGCATAGATGAAGCATGGTATCGCCAGCAGTGAGAACACGTTCATGCCGGACGAGATGCGCTGGATCACCACGGTCGGCGGCAGCCCCATGGCGAAGGCGCAGGCGAAGGCAGCCGCGCCCAGCGCGAAAGCCACCGGCACACCCAGCACCAGCAGCACGGCAAAGGTGCCGAAAAGGGCTATCAGCTCCATGTGCGCTTGACCTCCCGGCCGGAGAGCGTGCGCAGCAGGATCTCAATGGCGAAGATGGCGATCAGCGCCCCGCCGATCGGGAAGGGCAGATAGCGCAAGCCCACCGGCAGCCCGACCGTGGGAATGGTCTGGTTCCAGGTCGATTGCACCATCTGGCTGCCGTAACAGACCAGCAGGATGCCGACGGCGGCCACTGCGAGATTGATGATGATATCGACGACCAGGCGAACCGAAGCCGGCAGCCGGTCGCGCACAAAGACCAGGCCGATATGCATCTGGTAGCGCACGCCGATCGCAGCACCCAGCAGGCTGTACCAGAACATGATCAGCACCGACGAGGTCTCCGACCAATCGGGCGTGTCGTTCAGGACGCGACGCGCGAAGACGTGCCAGCCGATGATCAGGGTCATGGTCACCAGGCCTATGCCTGAGAACCAGAGCACGACCCGGCCGACCAAGTCGAACACGTCGGACGCGACGGCGAACGCACGAGCGACGCCGCGTGGGCCGGGGGTCTGATCAGGGTCGGTCATTGAAGAAACGTAGCGGTGAACGGGGGGCGACCGCCGAAGCCGCCGGCCCCCTGTCCCGTTTCGCTGCTTACGGCATTGCCTGGATGCGATCGACCAGATCCTGCAGCTCCGGCGTGGTCACGAACTGCTCATAGACCGGGCCCATCGCGTCGATGAAGGGCTGCTTGTCGACCTCTTCAACGATCTCGTTGCCGTTGCCCACGACGACGTCCCGCGAGGCCGCGACACGTGCATCCCACAGCTCGCGCATGTAAGGCACCGACAGGGCGGCCGCCTTCATGACCAGATCCTGGTCGCTCTCGCTCAGGCCGTCCCAGACGATCTTCGACATCATCAGGATTTCCGGCGACAGAGAGTGCTGGTCGAGCGTGTAGTAGTTCGCCACCTCGAAGTGCCGGGTGGACTCATAGGACGGCCAGTTGTTCTCCGCCCCGTCGATCACGCCCGTGCGCAGCGCGTCGTAGACTTGGCCGAATTCCATCGGCGTGGCGTTGGCGCCCAGAGCCTCGACCATGGAGACGAACAGGTCGGAGTTCTGCACGCGGATGCGCAAGCCTTCCATGTCTTCCGGCGAATTGATCGGCCGGACGGTGTTGTAGAACGACCGCGCGCCGCTGTCGTAGAAGGCAAGGCCGACCATGCCGTGCGGCTCCAGCGCTGCCATGATCTGCTGCCCGATCTCGCCGTCCATGGCGCGGTGCATGTGGTCGATGGACCGGAAGATGTACGGCAGCGACGGGATCGCCGTTTCCGGCACGATGTTGTTCAGCGGCGCCAGGTTGACGCGATTGATGTCGAGCGCGCCGATAATGGTCTGCTCGATCGTATCCCGCTCTTCACCCAGCTGCCGGCCGGGATAGGTCTCGATGGTGATGCGCCCGCTGGTCCAGTCGGACAAGAGCTGACCCATGTAGTCGACGGCCTGCACCGTGGGATAGTCGGCATCGTGGGTGTCGGCCGCGCGGAAGACGATGTCGTCGGCCGACGCCGCGGTCATGAACAGCCCGACCGCGGTGGCCGCGGCCAGGGCGGAAAGCCTGGTGACTGGTGTCATGGTGTTGTTTCCTCCTTCACCTTGGGTGCCTTGCCCGGTGCTCCCGTAATGCCGTGGGTCGCCCCACCTCCCTCAGCCGTCGAGCCGGTAGGCCCGCTTCACAAGCCTGTAGGCGAGATCGACGGCCAATGCTCGCGCCTCGTCTTCGTCCAGCCGGTGGTCGGCCACCAGCTCGGCGAGGTAGGCGCAATCGACCCGCCGCGCCATGTCGTGGCGCGCCGGGATGGACAAGAAGGCCCGCGTATCGTCGTTGAAGCCGACGGTGTTGTAGAAGCCGGCGGTTTCCGTGGTCAGCCGGCGGAACCGCATCATCCCGTCGGGGCTGTCGAAGAACCACCAGGGCGGCCCGAGCCTTAGGATCGGGTAGTGACCGGCCAGCGGCGCCAACTCCCGGCCCAGTGTGGTCTCGTCCAGCATGAACAGGATCAAGGTCAGGTTCGGTTCGTTGCCGTAACGGTCCAACAGCGGCTTCAGCGCGCGCACGAAATCAGTGCGCGACGGGATGTCGGCCCCCTTGTCGCGGCCGAACCGGGCGAAGACGTGCTTGTTGTGGTTGCGGAACGAGCCCGGATGGAGCTGCATCACCAGGCCGTCATCCAGGCTCATGCGCGCCATTTCCGTCAGCATCTGGCCGCGGAAGGCATCGGCCTCTGCCGCCGTAGTGTTGCCCGCGAGCGCCTTGGCGAACAGCTGCTCGCACTCGGCGCGGCCAAGGTCCCTGGTGGTGGCGGTCGGATGGCCGTGATCGGACGATGTGCAGCCATGGCCGATGAACACACGCCGCCGCGCAGCAAGGGCGGCCAGATAGCCGATCCAGGTCGCAGTATCTTCACCGGTCAGTTCACCCAGCCGGGCGACGTTGTCGGCAAAGCCTTCGTATTCGGGATCGACGACCGGGTCCGGCCGGAAGGCCGTGACCACCCTGCCCTGCCATCCGCTCTCGGCAATCCGCCGATGGTGGGCCAAATCGTCCAGCGGCGAGTCCGTCGTCGCGATGACCTCGATCCGAAACCGTTCGAACAACGCGCGCGGCAGGAAGTCCGGCTGTTGCAGCGCCGCTGCGATCTCGTCGTAGAGGGCGTCGGCAGTGTCCGGCGCCAGGCGTTGGTCGATGCCGAACACCTCCTGAAACACGTACTCCAACCACAGCCGTGACGGCGTACCCCGGAACAGGTGCCAGTGATCGGCCAGCAGCCGCCAGATCTTCCGCGGATCCGTCTCAACCGCTCCGCCGTCCTGCCGCGGCACGCCCAGGGCCTCCAACGGTATGCCCTGGCTGTAGAGCATGCGGAACAGATAATGGTCGGGCACGACGAACAGGCTGGCCGGGTCGGGAAACGGCTGGTTCTCGGCATACCAGCGGGGATCGGTGTGCCCGTGCGGGCTGACGATGGGCAGGTCCTTCACGCCCTCATAGAGCCGGCGGGCGATCGCGCGAGTGCCCGGCTCCGCCGGAAACAGACGGTCGGGATGCAACAGCGCGCCCGTCATTCGCCGGCCTCCGTCTCAGTCTCATCAGTGCCGTGCATCAGCACGTCGCGCACCTGGTCCAGATGCTCGTGCATGGCGGTCCTGGCCCCGGCTGCGTCTTTCGCGGCAATGCGATCGGCGATGGTCCGGTGCTCGGCCAGCGCGCGCATGGCGTTCTCCGGCAGCCGCACCCGGTCGCTCAGCGCCCGGAACAGTGGCCGCCGCATGCCCAGCCAAAGCTGGCTGACGATCGCTTCCAAGGTCGCGTTGCCCGTGGCGGCGGCGATGCGGACATGGAACTGCCAGTCGCCGTCATCCTCATTCGACGCACTCTGAGTGCCCTGGCGGATGTCGTGGTCCATCTTGGCCATGGCCGTATCCAGCCCGGACACCAAGTCCGGCGACGCGGAACCAGCAGCAAGCGCCGCGATCTCACCTTCGATCACCCGGCGTGCGGCAATCAGCTCGAACGGACTGGGCCCGGGTTCGCCATCACCGGTAACCTTCACGAAGCCGTCCGCCCCGGGATTGCGCACATAGGTGCCCGCACCCGTGCGCACCTCCACGAAGCCCGCCAGTTCCAACGCCACCATCGCCTCACGGACGACAGGGCGGCTGACTTTCAGATGTGTGGCAAGGTCGCGTTCCGGCGGCAGGCGATCCCCTTCCCGCCATGTCCCCTGGCGGATCAGGTCGCCGATCTGCTCGGCAACCTTCTGATAGAGGCGCTGGGGTTCGATCGCGCGAAGCTGCATCGTCTCGCTGCCAACAGGCCGGCCCGTCCGGCTCGCCACCCTTGAGCCTGAAGCGCTTCGTATCGGATTGTCAAGTGGCAAAGCGGTCAGGCCAATTGACCACTCGCTGAGTCACCCGCCGGCCCGATCTTGTCAGCCGCAGGCAACAGCGGTAAAGTGGCCTGACCAATTTTCTGCCGCAACCGGGGAGTCGGCCGGTGAAGATCACCGAAGCCCGTGTCATCGTCACATGTCCGGGCCGCAACTTCGTGACCTTGAAGATCGTCACCGACGAGGGCCTGCACGGCATCGGCGATGCCACGCTGAACGGGCGGGAGCTGGCCGTCGCCAGCTATCTCACCGACCACGTTGTCCCCTGCCTGATCGGCCGCGATCCCCATCAGGTGGAGGATACCTGGCAATACCTCTATCGCGGCGCCTATTGGCGCGGCGGGCCGGTGACCATGGCGGCGATCGCGGCCGTGGACACCGCGCTCTGGGACATCAAGGCCAAGGCGGCCGGCCTGCCGCTCTACCAGTTGCTGGGCGGGGCTAGCCGTACGGGCGTCACGGTCTACGGCCATGCCAACGGGCGTGACATCGAAGAGACGGCGGACGAGGTCGCCCGCTATATCGAGCTCGGCTACAAGGCGATCCGGGCGCAGAGCGGCATTCCCGGCCTGCCGTCGACCTATGGCGTATCGAAGGACAAGATGTTCTACGAACCCGCCGACGCGGACCTGCCGACCGAGAATGTCTGGTCGACACCCAAATACCTCGACCACGTGCCCAAGCTGTTCGAGACGTTGCGCAGCCGGTTCGGGTTCGAGCATCACCTGCTGCACGACGTCCATCACCGGCTGACGCCGATCGAAGCCGGCCGCCTGGGCCGGTCGCTGGAACCTTACCGCCTGTTCTGGATCGAAGACGCAGTGCCGGCGGAAAATCAGGAAGGCTTCCGCATCGTCCGCCAGCACACGACGACGCCGCTGGCCGTCGGTGAGATCTTCAACACCGTCTGGGACTGCAAGACGCTGATCGAGGAACAGCTGATCGACTATGTGCGCGCCACCGTGGTGCATGCCGGCGGCATCACACATCTGCGCCGCATCGCCGATTTTGCAGGCCTGCATCATGTGCGCACCGGCTGCCACGGTGCCACTGACCTGTCGCCGGTCTGCATGGGTGCCGCCCTTCATTTCGACCTGTGGGTCCCGAATTTCGGCATCCAGGAATACATGCGCCACACGCCGGAAACCGACGCCGTCTTCCCCCACGCCTACGGCTTCGCCGACGGGTATCTGCACCCCGGAGAGACGCCGGGCCACGGCGTCGACATCGACGAGGCGCTGGCCGCGAAGTATCCGTACGGCCGCGCCTATCTGCCGGTGAACCGGCTTGAAGACGGTACGATGTGGAATTGGTGAGGCGGCCGGTCAGCTCTGCCCACTGCCGCGCCGGCTGCTCGGCTCAGGCGACGCCAGGGCAGACTCAGGGCGCCGGTGGGTATGATGTGTCAGTCGAGCGCTGTCCGGGCAGTAAATCCAAATTTCATGACTCCGTGTTCCAATGAAGAGATGCGACCGGCCAACATAAGGTAGGGTCAGGCTGACGTGTCCCATGCTGCGCAATTCGAAGAACGGCGTGCCGTACCACGGACAGAAGGTTCCTTTCCCGCCCACCTGATCAAGGATGGCGGGGCGAAGCCCTGCGAGGTGCTGAACCTCTCCAGCCGTGGCGTCCAGGTGTCGATTCCGGAACAGTTTGCGGCGGGCGACAAGGTGTCGGTCGCACTCGATGCTCTGGGCACCTTCCCCGGTACCGTCGTCTGGTCGGACGGCGACCGCTACGGCATCCGGTTCCAGAGTGAATCGATGGCAATCTGGCGATTCCTAGGCCATACCTGGACGTGCCCAGAACACGCGGCAGGTCGTTAGCCATCGCGCGCTTCCTTCGTCGAGACCGGAACACCCTCGTTCCAAGTACCCTCTGTTGCACAGACCGATGGACAAAGTCCCCCAACGGGCGATAGATCGCCGACACATCGCCAGCCTGGACGTCGCAGGATGTGTGGCCTCTATGAACCGTTCGCCGTTGCCTATGTCCGTGGCATGCTGCCGGATCTGCCCGGTGCGGCCGACGTTCCCGCCCTGCTTGCGGCCGCTAAGGACAACGGGCTCAAGCTCCACCGGTTCAAGCTGACGCAGGAGCTGCCGCGGGTCCGGGCCGTCATCGGCGCTCTGAAAGGTCTCGGCCCTCACACACTGCTGGATGTCGGCAGCGGCCGAGGCGTGTTTCTCTGGCCGCTTCTCGATGCCTTTCCTGCGCTGCGCGTCACTGGTGTTGAGATCGACGGCGTGCGGGCCCGGCATCTGCAGGCCGTCCGGCGCGGCGGCATCGACCGACTGGAGATCGTGGAGTGCGACGCCGCCCGGACGGGATTGGCGGCGGACAGTTTCGATGTCGTCACCGCCCTGGAGGTGCTGGAACACCAGACATCGCCCGTCGACCTGGCCCGCGAGGCGATTCGGCTCGCATCGCAGTTCGTGCTGGTTTCCGTGCCCTCGAAGCCCGACGACAACCCTGAGCACATTCAGCTGTTCACGAAGGACAGCCTGGAGGCCCTGATGCAAGAAGCGGGTGCATCGTCGGTCAAGACCAGCTTCGTCCTCAACCACATGATCGCGGTCGCCAGGGTCTGACGCCGGTGGACCGCATCTTTAAATACCCGCGCACGCCGCATCTTTGCGGATCACGGCGGCAGCCCGGAGATGAGGATGTCGCCTCCATCCCCATGTCGGACCTGCAGGGCCTGCACCTGGTCATCGAGGAGAAGGTGGATGGCGCCAACTCCGGCATCAGCTTCGATGCCGACGGTCGCCTGCTGTTGCAAAGCCGTGGGCACTACCTGACCGGCGGCCATCGCGAACGGCATTTCAACATGCTGAAGACCTGGGCGACGGGCCTCAGGGACAGGCTGTGGCCCACCCTTGGGTCGAGATACCTCATGTACGGCGAATGGATGTATGCCAAGCACACGATCTTCTACGACCAGCTGCCGCATTACTTTCTTGAGTTCGACATCCTGGACATGGCCGAAGGCGTGTTCCTGTCTATCGACCGGCGGCAGGCGCTATTGAGAGACCTGCCAGTGGTGTCGGTCCAGGTCCTGGCCGTGGGCACATTCCGGCGAGCCGAGGAGATCACGGCACTCGTCACCGGTTCGGCCTACAAGAGCCTGGACTGGCGGGATGCGCTGGCGCGGGCCGCAGAGCGGCAGTCGTTGGACGTGGACAGAAGCCTCAGACAGAGCGATCCCAGCGACTTGATGGAGGGCCTCTACATCAAGATCGAGCAAGCCGGAGAGGTCCGGGGGCGCCTGAAATATGTGCGCCCCGACTTTCGCGACCGTGTCGCCGAGTCCGGAAGCCACTGGCAATCGAGACCCATCCTGCCCAATGCGCTCGCACCGGGCGTGAACCTGTTCGACGGAGCATGACGACGCTGTTCCATGCGGTCGTCCCCCAGGCCCCCAGTTGGCGCCTGGACTGGCAGGACCTCCATGATGCCTTCGGCTGGATACGGGCGCTGTCCGGCGTCCCGCAGGATCCGGTCTTTCATGCCGAAGGCGATGTCTGGATCCACACCCGCCTGGTCTGCGAAGCGCTGGTCGAAGATCCGGAATGGCGTGCCCTGCCGGAGCCCCGCCGCGCGCTGATCTTCTGGGGCGCTCTCTTGCATGATGTGGCAAAACCGGCCTGCACCTTAGTGGGCGCGGATGGCCGCGTCACGGCGCCGGGCCATTCCCGACGCGGACAGATCATGGCCCGACGCCTGCTTTGGCAGCTCGGCGTTCCGCCTGCGGAGCGGGAATTCGTGTGCCATCTGGTAACCCACCACCAGGTTCCGTTCTTTCTCTTGGAACGGGAGCACCCACAGCGCCTGGCCTTCACCGTCAGCCTGCAGACCGAGTGCCGAGCCCTGTCGCTGCTGACGCGAGCCGACGCCCGCGGGCGGGATTGTCCGGACAAAGCGCATCTGCTGGAGAACATCGAGCTGTTCCAGGAGTACTGCCGTGAGAACGCCTGCTTCGAGGGGCCAAGACGGTTTCCATCCGATCACAGCCGGTTCCTCTATTTCCGGAAGCCTGGCCGATCGCCGGACTACCTGGCCTTTGACGACACCCGATCGACCGTCGTCTTGATGTCCGGTCTGCCGGCCTCTGGGAAGGATCATTGGATCGAGCGGAACAGCGGCGACATGCGTGTCATCTCCCTCGACGCGCTTCGCAGCGAGATGCAGACAGAGGCGGACGCGCATCAGGGCCCGGTCGTCGCAAGAGCCAGAGAGCAGGCCCGTGCCGCGTTGGGCCACAGCGAGAATTTCGTGTGGAACGCAACCAGTCTCAGCCGTCAAATCCGCGCCCAATGCATCGACCTGTTTGCCGCCTACAATGCCCGCATCAAGATCGTCTGCGTTGAGACAACGCCCGATGACCTGACGGCGCGCAACCGGGCACGGCCCGATCCGGTGCCGGCGAAAGCCCTGGACCGGATGTTCGACCGCTGGGAATGTCCGGATCTCACCGAGTGTCACGAATTGACCGTCGTTTCGAATTGACGCTCCGGCAGATTGACTTTCGCCTTTCGGTCGTACGACGGATTCGCCGGCAGCCAAGAATGACGCGGATCATATCGGCCGATCCGGATCCGCATCAGCCTCGGTAGATCCGCTGCGAGACTCCCGCGTCAGAGAGGTCACGCATCGGAGGGGTTGCGCACATCAGAGGGGCCGCGTCTTGTATCATAACATACGGGCGCCAGCTCTCTGCAGAATGCCAGGGAATCCCGCTGGATCGCAGCGGATCAGGCGCAAGCTGGCGCCGGCGCGCCTCCCCACCAGCAACCGATACGGCCCGAGCTACCGATGTTATCGCCGATACATCAAGGAAAGACCCGACCCCATACACCACGACCCCATACACCACGCCCTCGTGCGCGCGATCCCGCACACGTTGCGATTAACCAGTGGCCGTTTCTTCTGCACTGACGACGAACCTTCATCGCCGGCCAGCCGGATCGGATTGGATCCTGCGCTGCTGACGGACGGCACAGCGAATGGCCTCAACGCCAGAAGGACTTGCCGATCTCGCGCTCCGCTTGCGATCGCGTGATGCCGATGTCCTTCAGCAGCCGGTCGTCGAGACTCGCCAAGGCGCGACGTTGGCGGCTGCGATCCATCCAGGGACCAACGACCTTGAGTACTTTTTGGGTGCAATGACGAAGGCTTGGGAGCGCCGCAGTCATCGCTTCGACGATGTGGCTGACTGCCTCTGAACTGCGCCGATAACCGGTCATGGTTCCTTGTGCTCCTCAGAGATCGGCGGGCCATTCGCCTGCGCCGGAGCCAAAGACATGGCCTCTGAACGGCGTTGTCCACAATGCACCCTTGCTCTATCATGCCCTAGAATATCTATGGCTAAGGAGTGTGCTCGTGCCGCGCCGAGTGCCCAATCTCAATGCGCTGAGGGCCTTCGAGGCTGCTGCTCGGCACGAGAGCTTCACCCGAGCCGCAGAAGAACTCTGCGTTACCCAAGGCGCCGTCAGCCAACAGGTCAAGTCCCTGGAGGCGGACCTTGGGATCAGGCTCTTCAACCGCGAGCCCAGGCGGCTCGTCATCACGGCTGCAGGACGCGACTATCTCGATGTCGTGCGCGATGCGTTGGATCGCATCGCCGTCGGCACCGAGCGGCTGCTTCAGCGCCAGAACACGGGAGCCCTCACCGTCAGCACATCGCCGAATTTCGCGTCCAAGTGGCTGGTGCATCGTCTTGGCCGCTTCGCGGAGCTTCACCCGGCGATCGATCTCAGGGTGAGCGCTACGCTTCATCATGTCGACTTTGCGCGCGAGGATGTGGATATGGCGGTCCGGCACGGCGATGGTACCGCGCCGGGCCTCGACGCGACATGCCTGTGCACCGAGGAGCTGTTCCCGGTGTGCAGCCCCAATCTGCGGCGCGGCCTGAGAGAACCCGCCGACCTGGCCCGTCACACGCTCCTGCATCTCGACAATCGCCAAGACTGGTCCAAGTGGCTGGACGCCGCGGGGGTAGAGAACGCCGACCTGTCGCACGGTCCCGTCCTCAACCAGGCGAGCATGGTGATCGATGCGGCGGTGGACGGCCAAGGGGTGGCGCTGGCACGAACGGCACTGGCAACATGGGACCTGCTATGCGGTCGCCTCGTTCGCCCCTTCTCGTTTGCCCTTCCGGTGACCTATGCATATTGGATTGTGTATCCGAAAGCGGCGGCGAAGCTTCCCAAGATCGTGACGTTCCGCGACTGGCTCCTCGCCGAGGCCGCCGAAGACGCAAACCGCTTGACGGCGCTCGCTCCCACGGCAGCGCGCTAGCCCGCATGGCCGACTGGCGCGCAATGGCCGCGGCCCTCTAAAAGGTTTCAGTACGCGGTCGGGTAGACCTCTCAGGCGGGTATCAAGCCCATGCCGCGAGACGGAGTGTGGTCACCGGTGCTGTAACGCCCACGGCAGAGCACCATCTGTCAGGTTCCGGTCCTTCGAAGAAAGCCCAACTCCATGGACACCCTCGCCCGCCCGTCTTTGCTGCGCCTTGCCCCCGACGACAACATCGCCGTCGCGATGGATGCGCTCCCGGCCGGCACATCCCTCGACAGCAGCGGTGCGGCGACGCGGCAGGAGACGCCGCGCGGCCACAAAGTGGCGGTCCGGGCGATTGCGGCGGGCGAAGCGGTGCTGAAGTTCGGCCAGTTCATCGGCGAGGCGACGGCTGCGATTGAGCCGGGCGAGCATGTGCATACCCACAACCTCGCCTATCGCCGGCACGATGCCGATGCGGTGATCGGCTCTGCTCGGCGCGGGCCCGAAGTGCTTCCCGAACAGCAACGGGCGACCTTCGAGGGCTTCGTCAGGCCCGACGGGCGGGTGGGCACGCGCAACTATGTCGGCGTGCTGCCCTCGGTGAACTGCTCGGCCACCGTGGTGCGGATGATCGCCGAACGGTTCCGGGCGCCCGACGCGCTCGATGCCTTCCCCAATGTCGACGGCGTCGTTTCGCTCAGCCACCGCACGGGCTGCGGCATGGCATCGGAAGGCGACGAGATGGACCAGCTGCGCCGCGTGCTGGCCGGCTATGCCCGCCACCCCAATTTCGCGGGCGTTCTGGTGATCGGCCTGGGCTGCGAGGCTAACCAGATCTCGCGGCTCTTGGAGGCGGAGCATCTGGAGGAGTCCGACCGGCTGCACACATTCGTGATGCAGGAAACCGGCGGCACGACGGCCACGGTGCGCGCCGGGGAAGAGCGCGTGCGCGCCATGCTCCCGGCCGCCAACGCGGCGCGACGGCAGACCGTCAGTGCGGAACACCTGATGCTGGCCCTGCAATGCGGCGGCTCCGACGGGTTTTCCGGCATCACGGCGAACCCCGCGCTGGGGGCTGCGGCCGACCTGATCGTGCGCAACGGCGGCACGGTCGTGCTGGGGGAGACGCCTGAGATTTATGGCGCCGAGGCCATGCTGCTGCGGCGTGCCGTGAGCACCGAAGTCGGCCGCAAGCTGTTGGACCGGCTGGCCTGGTGGCATGACTACACAGGCCGCAACGGCGGCACCATGGACAACAACCCCTCGCCCGGCAACAAGGCCGGCGGCCTGACGACGATCCTGGAGAAGTCCCTGGGTGCCGCGGCCAAGGGCGGCACGACCGATCTGGTGGATGTGGCGGCCTATGCCGAGCCGGTGCGCGCCCGAGGCTTCGTGTTCATGGACACGCCGGGCTATGACCCCGTTTCCGTGACCGGCCAGATTGCCGGCGGCTGCAACGTGGTCTGCTTCACCACCGGCCGTGGCTCGTGCTTCGGTGCGAAGCCGGTGCCGAGCCTGAAGCTGGCCACCAACACTCCACTCTACCGCCGCATGGAAGAGGACATGGACATCAATTGCGGCGACATCGCCGACGGCACCGCCTCGGTCGCCGAACTGGGGCAGCAGATCTTCGAAGCAGTTCTGCGCGCCGCCTCGGGCGAGAAGACCAAGAGTGAGCTGTTGGGCTATGGCGACGACGAGTTTGCACCCTGGGTGCTAGGCGCCACGGTCTGATGGCGCCGCCAGCCCTACTGACGGAACGGCTGCGCCTGCGCCCGAGAACCCTCGCCGACCTCGACGCCAACCTAGCGATGGACATGGATCCTCGGGTCCACCGCTACATCTGGCCCGACGGTCCACCGGAGGTGGAAACGCGCCGACAGCAGCTCAGTGATCAGATCGACCGTGACTGGCCCGCCAACGCGGCCATATGGGCGGTGGAGTGGGCCGATCGGCCAGGTTTCCTCGGCTGGTGCGGTCTGTTCCCGCTGGAGGACTCGGGCCTGATCGAGATCGGCTATCGCTATGTGGCCGCCGCCTGGGGACAGGGCGTCGGCACCGAGGCTGCGCGGGCCGCGCTGGATCACGGCTTCCGCGTGCTCGCCATCGACCCCATCGTGGCTGTCGCCCACCCGGACAACGGCGCGTCCCACCGCGTACTGCAGAAGATCGGGCTGGCCCATGCCGGCCGTGCCTTCCACTACAAGCAGTGGCTCACCTTCTACCGGCTCAGCCGCGCCGACTATCTGGCGCCGTCCGACGGATCCTCCCCCTCTCCAGCTACCTGATCCGTTGCGCGCCTGCCGGCGATTTGTAACAAAACGGGGAAGAGTAGGACGTATGGGAGGTTGGGGACATGAACCGTTTGCCGTTGATCATGGTGTGCACCAACGACATCGCCGGGCAGGTCAGGGGCAAGGGGTTTCCAGCCCACGCGCTTGAGGGCCACCTTAAAAAGGGCGTGGGGTGGACGCCCACCAACACCATGATCACCTGCTTCGGCCAGATCGTCTCGACCCCGTTCGGGCCGCGCAACGATCTGATGCTGATCCCCGATCCTGCGACGGAGGTGTTCGTCGACTTCGGCGACGAAGGCCCGGCCGAACATTTCTTCCTCGGCGACATCGTCCAGACCGACGCCAAGACGCCTTGGGATCTATGCCTGCGCAGCTTCCTGAAATCCGCACTGGCCGATCTGGAACGCGAGGCGGGCCTGCGCCTGGTCGCCGCGTTCGAGCATGAGTTCATCTATTTCGGCCAGCAGCCGCGGCTGGGCGATTCCTACGGGCTCGAGGGTGTGCGGCTGGCCGGCGCATTCCCCGAGGCACTGCTGCATGCGCTCGACGCCGGCGGTGTCCAGCCGGAGACGTTCCTGCCCGAATACGGCCCCGGCCAGTTCGAAGTTACGGTGGAACCCGCCGGAGCGCTGCAGGCGGCCGACCGCGCCGTCGCGCTCAGGGAACTGACGCGGGCGACCGCCTACAGGCTGGGCCATCGGGTCAGCTTCGCCCCGATCGTCGACCGGAAATCGGTCGGCAATGGCGTGCACATCCATTTCAGCCTGACCGACACCGACGGCCGGCCTGCCAGCCACGATCCGGCCCATGCCTACGGCTTCAGCCAAAAGGCGGGCCAGTTCGTGGCCGGCGTGCTGCGCCATATGCCGGCGCTGTGTGCGGTGACGGCGCCGAGCGTGCTGTCCTACGAACGGCTTGTCCCGAACAAGTGGAGCGCATCCTACAACAATCTCGGCTACCGCGACCGCGAGGCCGGCGTGCGCATCTGTCCGATTTGGGAGGTCGAGGGGGCGGACGCCTCCCGGCAGTACAATTTCGAGTACCGGGCGGCCGATGCCGCGGCCAGCCCCTATCTGGCACTCGGCATGCTGGTGCGCGCCGGCCTACAGGGCCTGCGCGACGAACTGCCCGAACCGGAGCCGACAACACAGGACCCCACCACGCTTCCGCCGGATGAAGTCGCACGGCGCGGCACCGTCCGGCTGCCGCAAACGCTCGATGCCGCGCTGCAGGCGCTGGAGGAGGACGCAACGGCCAGCGGCTGGATGCCGGCCGACCTGCTGCTGGCTTACACGATGCACAAGCGCGGAGAGATCTCTCTGGTGCGCGACCTGGCGGCCGATGAGATGGCAGCCCGCTATTCCCAGGCCTATTGACGGGGGCGTCGGATGACCGGACTTCCCTCCCTTCTGGGCGCCGACGAGCCGCTGCCGGTGCTGGTGGAACAGCCCAACGGCGCCTCGCCCCTGCTGCTCTGCTGCGACCATGCCGGCAACCGCATCCCCCGAACACTCGGCTCGCTGGGGCTGCCGGACCATGAGCTGCAGCGCCACATCGCCATCGATATCGGCGCGATGCCGGTCGCATCGGGCATCTCCAAGCAGCTAGATGCCACGCTGATCGCCCAGCCCTATTCCCGGCTGGTGATCGACTGCAACAGGCAGCCCGGCAAGCCGAGCTCGATCCCCGAGATCAGCGAGGTCACGGTGATCCCCGGCAACCAAGGGCTCTCGGGCGACGAACGAGCGACCCGCGCGCGCGACATCCTGCACCCCTACCACCATCGCATCGAGACGGAGATCGATCTCCGGCTACACGCCAATCGCCCGGTGCTGATCGCCACCATCCACAGCTTCACGCCCGTCTACAAAGGCGTGTCACGACCCTGGCACCTCGGCACCATTCACGGCCTGGACGGCCGCGGCGCGCGCGCCTTCCAGGAGTTGGCTGCCGGCGAGACGGATATCGTGGTCGGAGACAACGAGCCCTATGTGGTGGAGATGAAGAACGATTATACCCTGCCGATCCACGCCGAGGGTCGCGGCATCCCCTATGTGGAAGTGGAGATCCGGCAGGACCTGATCGCCGACGCCGCCGGGCAGGACGCCTGGGCCGGGCGCCTTTCCCGGCTGCTGGGCCAGTGGGTCGAGCGCATGCTGCCGCTGGTGCAGTGACGGCCGATGACGCTGCCGCCGCGAGACCGCCCGATCGAGCCGCACCAGACCGCGCTGCTGCTGATCGATGTCCAGAACGGAATCTTCAACGAAAGCGAGCAGACTAGGCGGCCTTACTTTTTTCAGACCGCGCGCGATGTCGTGATCCCGAACCTGCAGCGGCTGATTGCGGCGGCCAGGGGCGCGGGCGCCGAGGTGATCTACACCGTGATCGAGAGCCTGACAGCTGATGGCCGCGACCGCAGCCTGGACTACAAGCTGACCGGCTTCCATTTTCCGAAGGGCTGCTGGGAAGCGGGCGTGATCGATGCAGTCGCCCCCGGCGATGACGATATCGTTCTGCCCAAGACATCGTCGGGCGTGTTCAACAGCACCAATATCGATTATGTGCTGCGGAACCTGGGCGTCGAACAGTTGATCGTCACGGGCTTCCTGACCGATCAGTGCGTGGACCATACCGTCAAGGACGGCGCCGACCGCGGCTACACAGTAATCGTGGCGCATGATGCCTGCACGACGAACACCGCTGAGCGCCATGCCAATGCGCTTGAAGCGTTCAAGGGATACTGCCGTCTGACGACCACGCCCGAGCTTGTCCGCGAATTCGACGCAGCACAGCCGCGGTAAGCGACCATCCAGGGCAGCGAAAGATCGCTAAAGCTGATCGGCCGCAGCGGACCGATCATGACGATCTGTCGCAGTGGGCAGCATCTTTTTTGCTATGCAGCAAAGCCGCGTTAACCAAAAGTCAGGGAGGTGAAG
>JANQQD010000182.1 GCA_028285185.1 Anaerolineae bacterium
AACCAAAAAAACTGTTAACCAGTTCACGCTTTCATGCATTCGTCCGGGAGGATCGAGCCATGACGCAGATGATCGGCGCGAACGGTTACGCTCTCAACATATGGGATCCAATATTCCTCTTCATTGATACCGTCACGACTGCGGAAGATAACGCGTTTATCTATGAAACGGCGGACGGCAACACGATCGAGTTCTACGGCTCCGGCTTTACCTATGATCAGGATGGCAATCCGACCGGTGGCCAGGTCTCCCACATAAGCTTCCGCGACAGCATCGGTAACGAGATCGCCAGCTTTACCCTGGTCACGGCCAACCTGGTTGATTTGCTGGCCAACGGCATGAACGACTTTTGGGAGGTCGTGTTTGCGGGTGACGATACGATCAGCGCTTCCACCGGCAACGACACCCTGTCGGGCTATGACGGCAACGACTATCTGCACGGCGGCGGCGGCAACGACGACCTGCTGGGCGGGTTGGGTGACGACACGGTCCACGGCGGCACCGGCAACGACGATATCTTCTGGTTCAGCGGTGAAGGGCACGACACCGTCGATGGTGGATCCGGTACGGATCGGCTGGTCGTCTGGCCCCATGACGGGCCCGGTAACACGCTCAGGTTCACCTTGGGGGCCAACAGCGTCACGATTACGGATGACGGCGACCCCACCAGTCAGGTCGACGCCACGAACATCGAAACCTTGACGATCTACACCGACGTCTCCGTGACTGCCCTGGGCGCGACCGTCGTCGGCTCAGCGTCCGCCGGCGTCACCAATGTCACACGGGTCAACTTCCATGGCGGCTGGGGGGACGACCAGTTCCGCATCAACCTCGACGGCGGCAGCGCGGAAGTTCTGGCCGGCGGTGGCGGCGGCAACGACATCCTCCACGGCATGCGCAATGACGATTTCCTCAACGGATCCGTCGGCGACGATACGTTGTTGGGATTCAACGGAGACGACACCCTGTTGGGTGGCTGGGGCAACGACCTGATCTTCGGCGGCGGCGGCAACGACACGGTCGATGCCGGTGACCATGACGACATCATCCATTTCGATGTCGCTCAAGGCGACGACTTCATCGACGGCGGCAGCGGCTTCGACACCGTCATCCATCATGGGCTCAATACGAACACCTGGGGCGACATCATCAATGTGGAGCTGATCAACGGCCGGAACCCGATGGTGCGGCTGGAGGTCGGGTCGACGACCGGCGGGCGCCGCCCGCGCAAAGAGCCGCCGCGCAACGAAGCGACGCTGGACAACGTCGAACGGCTTGAGGTCTACGGCCAGGACGGCAATGACAGCCTGAATGTGGATCACATCGGCGGCACCGATCTGGCCGATGGCCGCATCGTCTTCGACGGTGGGCTCGGCACCGACAATCTGAGCGCCGATTTCACCTTCACCGACATCACCTATATCTGGCGGTTCACCGAAGCCGGCGACCCGGGTGGCGGTCTCGTCCGCTTCGGCAACGGCGACGAGGACCTGTTCCACCTGATCGTCGATGACGACGATGAAGACATCAATGTCAGCCTGGAAGCAAACTTCAACTCCATTGAGATCAACGAAGGTGTATCCGGTGGCGGGTTCAGCAATGATCTGACCGTCATGGATGTGGAGGATATCCTCTTCGACTTCGCCGGCGGCGATGACAGCGTCACCTTCGATGAAGACCTGAGCGGCGTCTACACCGCGCCCCTGGTCATCCATTACGGCGACGGTCACGGCAGCCTCTACGCCGTGCCACACCAGGGCGACATCATTGCCGAAGGCGGCGACGACGGTAACGACTTCACCTCCGGCGATGGTGACGACACGCTGACCGGCGGTGCGGGCTACGACTACATCTTCGGCGGCGGCGGGAACGACACGATCTCAGGCGGCGCCGGCGATGACGAGCTGTTCGGCAGCGACGGCGACGACGTGCTGGAAGGCGGTGCCGACTATGACGAGATGGACGGCGGTGCTGGTGCCGACGCCTTCGTCTTCAACCCCGGATTCGACATCGACGTGATCTTCGGTTTCGAGGCGGGATTGGCCGGCAACGACCTGCTCGACTTTTCCGGCCTCGGCATCGCGTTCGGCGACCTGACGATCGCCCAGTTCGACACCGCGGATACGCAGATCACCACCCCCGACGGCGACGTACTCTACCTGGCGGGCGTCCTGCCGACCGAACTGGACAACGGCGACTTCCTGTTCTGACGCCAATTCCAATGAAACCTCCGGGCATTCACTGCCCCTCGGTCGATCTCCCTGGAGAGAAAGGGTCGAACGATGACGACGATGATCGGGAGCAATGGTCACCCACTCGACGTCTTTGATCCGGCGTCGATCCTGATCGACACGGTGCTCACCGCCACGGGTTCCGGCTTCGGCTACGAGACGCCGGATGGCAACACGGTACAGATCTGGGGTTCCGGCTTCACTTATGACGGAGACGGCCTGCCGGTCGCTGGCGCCGTCTCCGTCATCACCATCCATGACAACCTCGGTAATGAGATCGCCAGCTTCACGCTCGCGAACGTCGATCTCGGAAGCCTGTTCGCCAACGGCGGCGCCGACTTCTGGGACGTGCTGTTTGGCGGTGACGACGCCATCTTTGCCCATAACGGTGACGATGTGCTCTCGGGCTTCGACGGCAATGATCGCCTCCACGGCAAGGGCGGTGACGACGAGCTGTTCGGCGGCCAGGGCAGTGACGTGATCGACGGCGGCATCGGCGACGACATCATCGATGCGGGCCAAGGCGATGACCTGATCCTCTTTCACGTCGCCCAAGGCAACGACACGATAGATGGGGGCTCCGGCTTCGACACGGTCATCCACCACGGCTTCGACAGTTCGGATTCCGGCGATATCATCACGGTTGGCGCCACCCGCGGGCGCGATCCGTCGGTCAGCCTCGGGGTGGGGTCGTCGCGCAACGCCCGCAAGGGCGACGGGCCGCCGCACACCCAAGCCACTCTGGATGGTGTCGAGCGTCTGGAGATCTTCGGCCACGACGGCGATGACGCGCTGCACGTCTTCGATATCTCCAACACAGATCTAGGCTTTGGGCGGATCGTGTTCGACGGCGGGCTGGGCACGGACGACCTTCATGCCGAGTTCTCCACGACCGACATCACCTACCTCTGGCGGTTTGCGGGCAAGGACCATCCGGGCGACGGCACCGTCGATTTCGGCAGCGGAAGCAGTGACCGGTTCGAGATCGTCGTCGAGGACGACGGCAAGGACATGGATGTCTACCTCTCCGCAGGCGGGGGCGTCGTTGAGGTTTCCGAAGGGCTGTTCGGCGGCGGCTCGAACGGCTCCGTCACCATGACCGATGTCGAGCTCATGTCGTTCGACTTTGCCGGTGGCGACGACACCGTGACGATCAACGGAGACCTGAGCGCGGAGCTCTGGGGTACCCTGACCATCGATTTCGGCGGCGGTACGGGCACCCTGATGGCGAGTGACCATCAGGGCAATCTGAGCGTCGCCGGCGGCGACGGCGCCAACGTCTTGATGTCGGGCGGCGGCATGGACGCCTTGGGCGGCGGCGCTGCTGCCGACTTCATCTCAGGGGGTGCCGCGAACGACTCGCTGTTCGGTTACGAAGGCGCGGACCAGCTGTTCGGCGGGGAGGGTGACGACACCCTGCGCGGTGGCGCCGACGACGATCAGCTGACCGGCGGCGATGGTGCCGACCGGTTCGTCTTCGATACCGGATTCGGCAACGACACGATCGACGACTTCGAGGCCGGTCTTGCAGGGGACGATGTGCTCGACTTCAACCTGCCCGGGCTCACTTTCGCCGACCTGGCGATCACCCAGATCGGTGCCGATACCCAAATCGCGACGCCGGACGGCGACACGGTCCTGCTGGTCGGCGTCTTGCCGGGGCAGCTGCACGAAAGCGACTTCGTGTTTTAGCGGCGGCAAAGGGGCAAACGCTTCTCCCACGCGCCGGGCGTCAGTGCATGTCGGCCCAGGCGGTGAGCGGGCGCAACAGCGGGCTCTTCTTCGTCTGGTGTGCCTCCATGCGGCGCAGCACGTTGTCGAGCACGCGGATGCCTTCGGCGATGTACTGGCCCTTGTTCAGCATCACGCATTCCGCCCGGTTGGCCATGGCGGCGTCCGTGAACTCGCCGCGTGAAGGCATGCCGCGCTTCACCAGGCTTTCCAGCACCTGCGTTGCCCAGATCACCGGCACATGCGCGGCTTCGCACAGCCAAAGGATCTCCTCTTGCACCTCGGACAGCCGCTCATAGCCGATCTCCACGGCTAGGTCGCCGCGCGCGATCATCACACCGAAGGGGTTGCGGCCTGCCGCCTGGACGATGATGTCGGGCAGGTTCCGGAAGGCCAGCTTGGTTTCGACCTTGGCGACGATCGCCAGCGGCGGCTTGCCGGGGCGCCGCTTGTCCAGCGCCTCCTGTAACAGCGCGATCTCCGACGGCCGCTGCACGAAGGAATAGCCGACGATCTCCGCATTCTCCGCGGCGAAGTCGATGGCGGCCATGTCGGCTTCGGTCAGCGGTGAGACGTTCAACGCCGTGTCCGGGAAGTTGATGCCCTTGTGCTCGATCAGAGGCTGGCCGTCGGGCGGCGTGCGGGTCACGGCCAGGACCAGACCGTCGGGCCGCACCTCCTCCGCATAACCCAGGATCAAGCCGTCTTTGATGGACACCTGCTCGCCCACCTTCACATCGCGCAGGGCCTGCGGCGTGGCGCAGTTGGCCTGGAACTGGAACGGCAGTGCGGGATCCGGCTCCCCGAACGTGAGCAATATGCGGTCGCCGGCGGCCACGGACTTGCGCTTCTTCGGCGTCAATACCGTCTTCGTGCGGATTTTCGGGCCGCCCAGATCCATCAGAATGCGGCACGTGCGCCCGCGCTTTGCCGCCGCGGCGCGGACATTGGCGATCATCGCCTCCCAGACGGACTGATTGTCTTGCGAGCAGTTGATGCGGGCGCAATCCATGCCTGCATCGATCATCTCCAGCACCCGATCCGGGTCCTTTGCCGCCTTCGGTGACAGCGTCACCAGAATGCGCGAATGGCGGCCGGTGGTTGGCAAGCCCAAGACGGCATCAGTCTGCCGCTCCAGCGCCGCGGTGCCGTACATGAACTCCGCCGCGCTGGGCCGCGGGACGTTCGTGTGCTCCGGATGGCAAAGTGCCTCCAGATTGGCGACGATGGCGTCGAGATTGGGCATAACCCGGCTCTCGCATCGGCTCAGTGACGAGAGGCCCCAGGGCAGCAAGGCCGACTGCAGCGGCCGCAGGTCGATCCGGCGGAGCGCGATGTATCGCGCCAGGTTCTCAGCACTCGGCCGATAGGCGCTGCCGCCGAGCTGAGGGTCCCAGTGCGCCAAGATCTTGGCGCCCTCGTCGGTAACCTGCTGTCGAAGGCCCTGCACCTCTTGGAGCAGCGCCTCGGGTGTCTCGTGTGACGTCACGGCGGTCCGCGTCCATTTCGGTTGCAGTCCGCGGGGGTGTAACACGGTTGCGGTTGGTGGAGAAGGCGGGCCCTGGCCGCATCTGATACGGCGACGGGCGGCGATCCGGTTGCCCGGGGTCGCCGCCCATTATGTCGTCGGGGATCGGTTACCGCCGGACCTCCCAGAACAGACCGTAGAGTGCGCCGTTCCAGGCATGCTCGGTGTAGAAGTCGTAGTAGATGCCCTGGTGCTCGAGCTGCGGGCGGTCGGCCAGCGCACCGACGCGGCGCAGTTCGATCGTCTGGTTGACCTGGCCCAGCGGCACATGGTCGGCGCCTATGGCTTCGTGCACGGCGTCGGCGGCTTCCTGACCGGCCAGCGCCACGCCGACGCCCCCCACCGCGCCCAAGCCGCCGGTGCCGACGGCGATCAGCGCGCCGGACACCGCCGTCGTCACATTGACGAAGCCGCGCATGAAGTCCGCGACACCGGTGTGATACTCGTAGACATGGGCCTGCAGCACGATGTCCTGCACCGGGCCGCGCCAGATCAAATGATCCAGGGTCAAGATTTCGTTCGCGTTCAGGCCTTCCCAGGGCCGGTCCTCGCCCGGCGCGAAGACCGGCCGGGTGACGTTGCCGTTCTCTTCCACGACATAGGCGACGATGAAGGTGTCGTCGTCGCGCCCGCGCGGGCCTTCCTGCACAACCTGCAGGCCGGTCAGGTGCACCGAATAGAAATCCTGCGCCTGGGCGGGCTCGGTGTCGAAGGCCATGCTTGCGGCGACGGCGAGGGTGGTTGCGGCGGCGAACGAGATGGCGGTGAGGGCGGTCTTCATCGGTCATGTCCTTCTTGGGGGCGGCGGCCGGGTCCATCCCGTCCGTTTCATGACCCTGAAGGTCGCCGATGGGTGCTGATCTCTGTATGGGGTCGATCCCCCATATTGGCGGATACGTCGGTTGGCGCTGCGACGTCGTGCCCGGCTGTGACCACATCACCTCGAGCTTTGAGCTGGGGCTATCGTTCCGACTGACCGTCCGCCGGGTCACTGCGCTCCTCGATAGAGGCCAGCACCCTCCGACACGACACTTCGAGCGGCGGTAGTCCCTGCTGGACGATGTCCCAGACCATCTCCAGGTTGACGGCGCCATAATCGTGCCGCGCGATGTTGCCGAAGCCCCGGATATTGCGCCAGTCCTCATCGGGCGCGCGCTTCTCCGCATGATCGCCAAGCTTTACTGCGGCCTCGCTGATGCACTGCAGGCTGTAGATCACCGATCGGCAGGTTTTCGGATCGTCGACGAAACGATCAAAATCCATTCCCGCCAAGTCTGCTCGGATAGCTGCGATGTATTCGAGGATATCGGCGTATCGTCGAGCCGGATCGCTAGAAGGCACGGATGCCGTCCCGGTCAATCTGACCTTGCAAGCGGGGCTTCCGGACGGGGAGAACCACCAAATCGACTGGTCGACCGACAATCGCGGATAGCCGCTCGCGCAAAGCCCGAATTTGCCCGACTTGTGCAAAACCCTGCGGCTTCGTCTCTGGACGCAATTCGATGCAGATATCGACATCCGAGTCCGGGCGGCCTTCCCCACGGGCGACCGATCCGAACACCGATAGATGGGCAATGCCTTCGGAATAGAGCGCGTCTCGGTGAGCTCGCAGCACACCGACAATCTCCTGCGCGGTATCGATCTCGCTTGGCTGCATCGCGAAACTCTATCCTTTTGGCGCCATCCTGTCTCCCCGATGCCCAAGAAACCCGTTCCGCCATAAATCATGGATGCGGCAGGGTACCGAGGTTCTATCGTCACATAGCCAGGGGCGATTCTGGCAGCACGGCCACGGCCGAAATCCCGCTGGCTCTCATCCACGTCAACCCGCAGCCCCCTGCTTCAGCAGTTCGCGGGCGATGATGGTGCGTTGGATCTGCTGGGTGCCTTCGTAGATCTGGGTGATCTTGGCGTCGCGGTAGAGGCGTTCGACCTCGAAGCCCTGGATGTAGCCGGAGCCGCCGAAGATCTGTACGGCGTTGGCCGTCTGCGCCACGCACATGTCGCCGGCGAAGCACTTGGCGATGGAACAGGCCGCGTTCGCCGGCTGGCCGTTGTCGATCAGGATGGCGGCCTGTTGGACCAGCGCGCGGGCGGCGGCGATGTCTTTCGCCATGTCGGCCAGCATCCATTGCAGGCCCTGATTGTCGACGATGGGGCGGCCGAACTGGCGGCGCGTCTGGGCGTAGTCCAGCGCCGCCTCCAGCCCCGCCTGGGCGATGCCCGTCGCCAGCGCCGCGATGCCGACGCGGCCTTTCTCCAGCACGCTCATCATCATGTAGAAGCCGCGGCCCGCCTCGCCCAGCAGCGCGTCGGGGCCCAAGGCCACGTCGTCGAAATTGAGCGCGCCGACCTGGCTGGCGCGCTGGCCCATCTTGTGCTCTTTGGGCCCGCGGGACACGCCCGGTGCATGCAGGTCCACGATGAAGATCGACATGCCGCGATGCCCAGCGTCTGGGTCGGTTCGGGCCAGCACGAAGCCGAGATCGGCGATCGGCGCGTTGTGGATCCAGAGCTTGCCGCCGTTCAGCACCCAGCCGTCCCCGTCGGCCCGTGCCGTGGTGCGGATGCCGGAGACGTCCGATCCCGCGTCGGCCTCGGTGATGCAGTAGGCAACCTTGGTGCGGGCGCTCAGCACGTCGGCCATGTGCCGGTCCCTCTGGGCGTCCGTGCCGTAGCGGGTCAGCAGGGTACCGATCAGCTCGATCAGGCCGCACTGGTCGGCGACCGAGGCATAGCCGCGCGCGATCTCCTCCATCACGATCGCATAGGCCAGCGCATCCAGGCCGGCCCCGCCATGAGCATCGGGCACGGTGATGCCGAACAGGCCCAGCTCGCCCATGCGCGCGTAAAGGTCGGCCGGGAACCGCTCTTCCCGATCCAAGGATTCGGCGACCGGGCGGACCTCTTGGTCGGCGAAGCGGCGCGCCACGTCGCGAATCTGCTCATAGGTCTCGGGATCGTTTGTCGGAAGATTGATCATCTCAGGCCAACCTCTTGATGTATCGTTTAATCAACCTATAGACTGTGAAATCTGTCAAGGTTGGAGACGTCCTGAGGCGGCATGCCATGACTGCGGCCAGGCCGACGAAGAAGCCGACGATCGCGGACATCGCCAAGCTGGCGGCCGTGTCTGTGGCCACCGTGTCCAACGCCCTCAACGGCACTGGCAGGATGTCGGCCAGAACCCGCCGCCGTGTCGAGGCGGCCATGGCCGAACTCGGTTTTGTGCGCGACCACGGTGCGGCGAAGCTGCGGACCGGCCGCTCGAAGCTGATCGGCGTACTGGTCAACGATATTTCCAACCCGTTCTTCGGAGAGTTCGCCGCGGCATTGGAAGCCGCCCTGTCGGCGCGGGGGTTTCTGCCGATCCTCGCCAATACCGGCGACGATGCCGATCGGCAGCGCACACTGTTGGACGAAATGCTGGGGCATGGCGTTGCCGGACTGATCGTCAGCCCCACGATCGGAACGCAGCCTGAGGACTTCGCTCTGGTGCGCCACCGCGGCATCCCCTGCGTCACCTGCGTGCGGGAGGTTGAAGACGCGCCTTTCGATTTCATCGGCGCGGACGATTTCTCCGCCGCTCGCCTGGGCACCCGGCATCTGCTCGATGGGGGGCATGCGAAAATCGCGTTCGTCGGCGGACTGCCCGGCGCGGCCACCTGGCATCGCCGCTGCGACGGGTTTCTTTCGGCCTTGCGTGAGCATGGGATCGAGCCTGACGAAGACCTGATCCGTCCTGGTCCGGCGATGCGGGCGTTCGGGCGGACTGCCGCACGGCAACTTACGGATCTGGGGCGCACGGTCTCTGCGGTGCTGTGCTTCAACGACATCGTAGCGCTCGGCGCCAGCATCGGCTTCAAGGAAGCGGGCGTGCTGGTCGGCAAGGACGTGGCCGTGGTCGGCTTCGACAACCTGCCGGACTCGGAGGCCTGGACGCCGCCGCTGACGACCGTCGAGGTCTATCCCAGATCCATCGGCGCGAACGCGGCCGCGAGGCTGCTGCGCCGTCTGGACGGCGACGAGTCCCATCCCGAGATCTCACGCCTCGCCCCGCGGCTGATCGTGCGGCAATCCTCGCCGCCGCTGTCCGGAGAACAGGCCCGGCACCGTGAGCGCCCGACTTGACGAGGTCTGCGGTTTCCTGATTAAACGATTAATCTAGAGAGTGCTTCCAGGATGTAGCCGAAGGATCTTAGACGATGCAGACGCCCGCCCCGCTCACGGTCACCGGTGAGACCCGGCTCTATGTCGTCATCGGCGACCCCATCGCACAGGTCCGGTCCACGCATCTCTATAACGGCTTGGCCTCCGAAGGGGGGTACGACGCCGTGTTCGTCCCACTCCAGTTCGGGGCCGAAGACTTCGAGGCCGCGACCGGGGCGCTCAGGTCATTCAAGAACCTGGCTGGGATCATCCCGACCATTCCCCACAAGGCCCGGATGCTGGATTTGGTGGACGAGGCGCGGCCGCGGGCGCGGATGGTCGGCGCGGTCAATTCGATCCGGGTGGAGCCCGATGGCCGCTGGACCGGAGAGGCCTTTGACGGCGTCGGCTATGTCGAGGGCCTGAAGGCCAACGGACATGACCCGAAAGGCCGAACTGTGCAGCTTGTCGGCGCCGGCGGCGCTGGCGCATCGATGGCGTTCGCACTGGCAGAGGCGGGCATCGCCCAATTGCGGCTCTTCGACGTCGATGCCGGGAAGGCCGACCGGGTCGCCGCCGGGCTGGCCGAGCATTTTCCGCAGCTTCCCGTGACCGTTGGCCCGGTCGACCCCGGCGCGGTCGATATCGTCGCCAACGCCACGCCGCTGGGCATGGGCGCGAATGACCCGCTGCCGCTGGACCCGGAGACGCTGGTGCCGGGCCAACTGGTCACCGACATGATCATGAAGCCGCCGGTGACGCCGTTGCTGGAGGCCGCCGCCGCGCGAGGATGCCCGACGGTCGTCGGCTACGAAGCGCTGAAGGGCCAGGCCGCCGCCAACATGGCGTTCTTCGGCTACGGATAGACCGTCAACCGAGCATCGGCAGCCGCTAGTCGTTCAGCACGGGCAGACCGTCATTCAGGACCACCTCTTGGATCACTTGGCCGTCGGCATCGGTGGCGACCCAGATGCCGATGGCGGTGCCGTCGTTGCGGCGACATCCCTGCCAGAAGACGCCCTCCAGCTCTTCCACCGACCAGGCGGCATTGGCCGGGCAATACAGTTCCATCTCGATCGGCCGCGGAACCTCCCAATCGTGCGGCGGCGGGGAAGCGGGCGGTGCCGGTGGATAGGCGTTGGGACCGTAGATCGAGCACGCTGTCTCGCAATATCCGCCCGCCGCCACGGAGTATCGCAGCGGTTCGGTGTCGTAGGTCTCAAGGCACGCGTCGATCAGCCGCTGCTCGCAGCTCCGGCATTCGCTTCGCCATCCGCCGGTCAGAGGTCCGACGCTGATGACCTCGCAATCGCAGTCGATCCCGAAATGGCAAGGCGTCTGGGCGTCGGCCCCGGCGGCGGTCAGTAGCGCACAGACGATGACCGTTGCACGGACTTTCCGCTGAGTTCCCATAGCGCCTTCTCCCGTGGTACCGACGCGATCTGAGCCCCAAAGGGGCCGGCGATGTTTCGGCAGTGCAAGGGCCTGATTTCGCCGATATGATCGTAAGAGAGCAAGAAAGGACCGGGTAGGGCGGACGTCGCTGGCGTGGATCGGCCTCGATCCCTCGCACAGTCGACCCAGAGAGTTACGGGAGACATCATGACCACGTTGAAAGTCGGCCTGATTCAGATGGCCCTGAAGGGCGACACCGGCATGACGCCGGACCAGATCCGCGACCGCATGCTGGAGGCGCACCTGCCCTATATCGACCGGGCGGGGCAGGCGGGCGTGCAGGTGCTGTGCTTCCAGGAGGTGTTCACCCAGCCCTATTTCTGTCCCAGCCAGGATGCTAAGTGGTATTCGGCCGTCGAGAAGATCCCCGACGGGCATACGACACGCCTGATGCAGGAGTATGCCAAGCGCCACAACATGGTGATCGTGGTCCCGATCTATGAAGAGGACATCACCGGCGTCTATTACAACTGTGCGGCCGTGATCGATGCCGATGGCACCTATCTCGGCAAGTACCGCAAGACGCATATTCCGCAGGTCGCCGGCTTCTGGGAGAAGTTCTTCTTCAAGCCCGGCAACTCCGGCTATCCGGTGTTCCAGACGGCCTATTGCAAGCTGGGCGTCTATATCTGTTATGACCGGCACTTTCCGGAAGGCTGGCGGGCGCTGGCGCTGAACGGGGCGGAATACATCGTCAATCCGTCGGCCACGGTGGCGGGTCTGAGCCAGTATCTCTGGCAGCTTGAGCAGCCGGCGTCGGCTGCCGCCAACGGCTGTTACATCGGCGCCATCAACCGCGTCGGCACCGAGGCGCCGTGGAACATCGGCAAGTTCTACGGCAGCAGCTATGTGGTGAACCCGCGCGGGCAGATCATCGCCCAGGCCAGCGAAGACCAGGACGAACTGGTCATCGCCGATATGGACATGGAGATGGTCCGCGAGGTGCGCAACACGTGGCAGTTCTTCCGTGATCGGCGGCCGGACACCTACGGCCCGCTGACGGAAGCGCGCTGACATCGGGCCATCCCGGGTGTCCTGCGTACCGTGTGACCGCTCGTCGTGCGGCCGCCGAGCCGAAATCCTTAGACCTCGACCGGCTGGCCGAAGCGGCGGTATCCTGTTCTCTTTTTCGATCGAGGTCCGGCGCGATGGAGAGCTCGTGCCCCGGCGCCGGCCCGACCGATCGCAGGGGATGACGATCGATCGATGACCACCGGACCCGACATCACCACAGGCAGGGTAAGCGCTGCCGACCTTGCGTCCAGCTTCGACGATATCCATCCGCCGCTGGACCGCCGCACCGCCCTGATCGAGGCCAGCCGCTGCTATTTCTGCTATGACGCGCCGTGCGTGGAGGCCTGCCCCACGGATATCGACATCCCGTCGTTCATCCGGTCCATCGCCACCGGCAATGTGAAAGGGGCAGCCGAGACGATCCTGGATGCCAACATCATGGGCGGCATGTGCGCCCGCGTCTGCCCGGTGGAGGAGTTGTGCGAGGAGGCCTGCGTGCGCAATACGCAGGAAGACAAGCCGGTGACCATCGGCGCCCTGCAGCGCTATGCCACCGACGACCTGTTCGAGCACGGTCTGCAGCCGTTCAAACGCGCGCCCGACACCGGCAAGCGGGTGGCGGTGGTCGGTGCTGGTCCGGCGGGGCTGGCCTGCGCCCATGCGCTGGCGCGCTCAGGCCACGCTGTCGTCGTCTACGAAGCGCGGCCCCGGGCCGGGGGCCTGAACGAATACGGCATTGCTGCCTATAAGGTGCCCAACGACTTCGCCCAGCGGGAACTGGACTTCATCCTCGGCGTCGGCGGCATCGAGCTGAAATTGGGTATGGCGCTAGGGCGCGACGTGTCGCTGAGCGAGCTCAGGCAGAACTATGACGCTGTGTTCCTGGGCCTTGGGCAGAACCATGCCCGTGCCCTGGGCGTGGAGCAGGAGGCCATGTCCGGCGTCTTGAACGCCGTCGACTTCATCGCCGAGCTGCGCCAGGCAACGGACAAAGCCGCCCTGCCGATCGGCCGCAGCATCGTCGTCATCGGCGGCGGCAATACGGCCATCGACATTGCCACCCAGACCAAGTTGTTGGGCGCGGAAGACGTCACTATCGTCTATCGCCGGGGGCCCGACCACATGTCGGCCACCTGGAAAGAGCAGCAATGGACCCAGTCCAACGGTGTGCGGATCAAGTACTGGGCTCAGCCAAGGCGATTGATCGGCTGGCCGGCGGACGCCAAGGGAACGGCCCTCAAAGAGATCGAGTTCGAATACACCCAGCTTGATGAAGACGGCCGCCTGATTGGCACGGGCGACACCTTCACGCTGTTGGCCGACCAGGTGTTCAAGGCGGTGGGGCAGGCGTTTGTGCCCACGGCCATTGAGGGCGACAGGTCATCGGAATTGCTGGAGATGGTGTACGGCCGCATTGCCGTGAACGAAGACCGCCAGACCAGCCTGCCGGACGTCTTCGCCGGCGGCGACTGCGTCGCCGGCCTGGATCTGACCGTGCAGGCGGTGCAGGACGGGAAACTGGCAGCGCGGGCGATCGACCGGAAGCTTAGGGCGTGACGCCGAAGGGCAGGCAAGGAGACAACGGATATGGCTGACCTGAGCAACGACTTCGTCGGCATCAAGTCCCCCAACCCGTTCTGGCTGGCCTCGGCCCCGCCGACGGACAAGCAGTACAATGTGGAACGCGCCTTGCGCGCCGGCTGGGGCGGTGTGGTCTGGAAGACGCTGGGCGAAGACCCGCCGATCGTCAACACGGCCAGCCGCTATGGCGCCATCCAGTACAACGGCACCCGCGTCGCCGGCTTCAACAACATCGAACTGATCACCGACCGGCCGCTGGACGTGAACCTGCAGGAGATCAAGCAGGTCAAGCGCGACTGGCCCGACCGCGCCATCATCGTCTCGCTGATGGTGCCGTGCGAAGAGGATCACTGGAAGGCGATCCTGGCACGGGTGGAAGAGACGGGGGCCGACGGCATCGAGCTGAATTTCGGCTGCCCGCACGGCATGTCGGAACGCGGCATGGGCTCTGCCGTGGGCCAGGTGCCGGACTATGTCGAGATGGTCACGCGCTGGTGCAAGCAGAACACGCGCATGCCGGTGATCGTGAAGCTGACGCCGAACATCACCAACATCCTGATGCCGGCGCGCGCGGCCAAGCGCGGCGGCGCGGATGCGGTGTCGCTGATCAACACCATCCAGTCCGTCGTATCGGTCGATCTCGACCGCATGGCGCCGGAGCCGGTGGTCGATGGCCGCGGCACCCATGGCGGCTATTGCGGCCCGGCGGTGCGGCCGATCGCGCTGCGCATGGTGGGGGAGATCGCGCGCGATCCGGAGTGTGCGGGCATGGCCATCTCGGGCATCGGCGGCATTGCCACCTGGCGCGATGCGGCGGAGTTCATCTCGCTCGGCGCCGGCAATGTGCAAGTGTGCACAGCCGCCATGACCCACGGCTTCAAGATCGTGGAAGACATGGCCTCGGGCCTGGCGAACTGGATGGACGAAAAGGGCCATGCCACGACCGGCGCATTCCATCGCGCGGCCGTGCCCAACTTCGTCAATTGGGAAGACCTGAACCTGAATTACAAGACGATCGCGAAGATCGACCAGGACCTCTGCATCCAGTGCGGCAAGTGCTACATCGCCTGCGAGGACACCAGCCACCAGTCGATCGCAGCCCTGCGCGACGACCAGAACAAGCGCCGGTACGAGGTGATCGACGAGGAATGCGTCGGCTGCAATCTCTGCATGCATGTGTGCCCGGTGGATGACTGCATCACCATGGTCGAGGTCGATACCGGCCGCGACTACGCGAACTGGACCACCCATCCCAACAACCCGATGCGCAAAGAGGCCGCAGAATAGGGGGCGAGCTGCCTAATCCATGGGC